>NZ_JADP01000001.1:0-404292 GCF_000518445.1 Shewanella sp. 38A_GOM-205m
TGATATTGAATATCTCACCCTGCAACAAACCGCTGAAGTCTATCGCCAACGTTTGATGGATATCAGTTGGTTTATGCGCGCGCTCAATGAACCTATTGCCAGACAAGCCAACCGGGAAGACGGATGCAGCGGTCGCTTCTGGGAAGGCCGCTTCAAATCCCAGGCGCTATTGGATGATGCAGCCGTATTGGCCTGCATGGCTTATGTTGACTTGAACCCTATCCGCGCGGGAATAGCCAAAACCCCAGAAAACTCAAACTATACCAGTATTCAACGGCGGATACAGGCCGCGATGCAGGGCGAAAACACACCTGAGCTGTTACCCTTTGTCGGCAATGAACGGCTGAACATGTCACAAGGATTACACTTTGATGCCAAGGATTATCTGCAACTGGTCGATGATACCGGGCGCATTATCCGCCACGACAAGCGCGGCCAGATTACTGCCGGCACTACGACCATTTTGAATCGTTTAAACATCCCCATCGACAACTGGCTCAAGTTGACGACTGATTTTAGCCGTCTATTCAAAGGGCCGGTGGGTACACTGGAGTCTCTTACCGACTACTGTACTCACCTACAACGACGACGAAGACAGGGGGCCGAGAATTGTCAGAAGCTGTTTAGCTGAATCCCCGAGGCTCCAAGATATTTCTCTCCAATCGAACTTTGTTCGACCTCCATCGTGTCTGAAATGCGACTTTTCGCTCATTTCAACAACCGAACGCCCCTCAAAAGGCTTGAAAGATGATTTGCTGCCAGTGAAAATATCAGTGTTTCTGTGATCCAGGCAACTAGAGTCTTCACTCAGCTAATAATGGGTGTCTTTGTTGTCTGCTTAAACTGGTTAACACCTCTGGGAGGCCCGAATTATGAGGGGATCCTCCAGACTCGTTTGTTAGCCAATTTTAATTCGGAGATAATATCGACCGATAATATTCGTAATGCTGATGGTTTTCGTCGAAGCTAGCCTCAAAAGCAAGCATCAAACCGCCAAATAGCATCTCACGCGATATCGATATAGCTGTTTTCAATTCAGTCACGTAATCTTTTACAAAACGAAATACTGCTGAAATTAAAAAGTGCCCTCTTAAAACATCAATCACGCTCAATCCTCGCGCATCCATTCTCTCTCTAAAATAGCCTCTAAATTCATCCTCAACATTGATGCCTAGGGTTTCTAAGTGTGACGTTATCTTTTGTGAAGATAAATTGCATGAGTTTTTTGAGACTAGGAAACGGTCACAATTATTCGACACTACGGCAAGACCTAATCCCTCTTGTCTATTAACTGCGTCTGCTAATACTAGGGAAAGAACCCCGACTTCTATGTCAGACAACCATTCTTGGCATTTTCCCTTTTCCACTTGGTGCTTTGAAACTTTTGCTACGCGACTTATAAATCGCTGTAGGCTCGAATCAGAAATCATGGTGTTTTCCATCGAATAGCCAAAAGTTGAAAAAATCTGGGGATGCGATTCCACTTCCAGTAGCCAATCAAAATCACTGTCCATTGCAACTAAGAAACTCGCAGAACCCTCTTTAATCTCTTCAATTCGCGCTTGCAGCTTGTCTTTACCGCCAACCTCTTCAGCTTTAATTTTAATGTCAGATAACTTTTCAAAAAGATATTCCCAGAAGGCAATGTCATCCTCACCTTCTACGTATACAATATTCTCGACACCATAAAACTGATTGAGAATGTTTCGTGCATCTATTGAGTACTCTAACTCAGCCATTGACCAAACTTTCCATGTCGAAAATTGCGTTGGGGTATTTAGAAGCAACCTCAGGAGAGTGAGTGGCTGCAATTATCTGAGCATTAGGGTTTATTTCCATTACTGCAGGTATAACCATTCGCTGCCAAGCAATATGAAGAGACAACTCAGGTTCATCTGCCAGAAATATATGCGGTTGCCGACCCTGCAATAGAGCTTCAATCATCAAGATGATAAGCTGCTTTTCCCCAGAAGATAAGCGTTCATGGCTTATGGGTCCGTCGGATGTTTTGATTACCAACCTTCCGCCATCAAAATCAAAATCTTTATCGGATATGAATTTTTTAATTATTCTGATAAAAATTTCTATTTGAGAGTATATTTCTTGAGTTTTATTTTTAGCTTTTAATGAAAGGTCAATTATTCTCCTGGTTTTTCTTAAAGCCTCAAGCGATTTAATGTCTATTCCTTTCCTCGTCTGCTTTGATTTATTATCTTTGGTGATATTGTTAATGGTCTCATCAATAGAATTGACATGAAAACGAATTTTCTTTCTTATCTCAGCATTTATAGAGTTGAGTTGTGCATAAGCAGATGTGAGGCGAGCCTGTTCTTCAAACTTGTCAAAATTCAACTCGTAGCCTATATCTTTTGCATCTTCCTCTCCGTATAAAATCGATGCCAAAACATCTGATTGGAGCGTTGATGATATTTCACGCGCCTTTTGTGACAGCTCTAACTGGTACTGTGTAAGCCCTCGTAAAGCCTGCCCAAGCCTGTAATCAACAGGAGATACAATTCTTGTTCCGCGCACATCCCTTACTTCGTAATCATCATCGTGACGCAAACGGTAAACCGATAGAGAAGTTACAGAAACTAGCTTCTCTAGTTCATTACGAATGATCGATGACTCTTCTTGAATTCGATGTCTTACGCTGGATGGATATCTGCGCTCTTCAAAATCGATCAGACGAAGTCGGTACTTTCGTTGCGATATCTGATATTCCACCCAAGGGAAAGGATAGTGCCCATCCTCAACTTTCGTGACTTTTATCGTTCTACGCCGATTACCTTTAATCAAAGTAACCCTAGCGGAATCGAATTCGTTTTCAGCGAGGGCGGTAGCGTCCGCCGATAGGATTGCGTGCATGATATTCATGAACGTCGTTTTTCCGGTACCGTTTTTACCGATAATTATGTTGACATCGGGTGAGAACTGACCTACTGCATCAAATCGATGCCAGAATCCTTCAATTTCAATTTTTTCAATCTTATACAAGAGTAAGTACCTATCTTGTTGGTTGTTTATTGGCTAACTCCGCCAGCAGGGGCCGAAAAACCAGAGCGAAGCGGCGGTTTTTTGATCCCTCTGGCTGGCTTTGTTAGCTGTGGTCAAACTGACTCGACCATATCTTGTACGGAAGCCTTTAAGACCTCCCATGACGTAGCACATGTGGCTTCGTCAAAGTTCGCACGAGTTGTAACATGAACCCAAGGGTGTACAACATTTCTTGATTCACGGAGCGCGTGACTAAATTTGCCTCGGTCGGTTTTTAGCCAGCCGCAATCGACAGCCACTTCAATAAGTGCATTTAAATTCCAATCTTGGATTGCTGGTGTTTTACCCTGCTTATTTTTAGGTGCCTTAGAAGATTGATAGGCTTGATCCGGTGATGTGTTAGCCCTGCACAAAAGAAGAGCCTCTAACACACTGCCCATAAGAATTATTGCCCCGGTATATGCTTTAACGTGCTGGCATCTTTGCGCTTCTCGCCAGCGGCTATCTATTACCTCTTGAAGCCCCGGCATTATCTGAGCAATTTTACTGTAATCGGGCGGGGCTATAATTTGCTTCTTGGGCTTTGTGACTCCACCAGCCTCCAAGAACTTTACTGCGCTTCTTATATATTCCGCCAGCGTTTCAAGACGAACCCTACGGCTGTTAGCTTCAAAGTTAGCATCTGAGTCCATGTCCTTTACAAATGATTCAGGCAGACCATTGACACCACTTAGAATCATTCTGGTTTCTTTTACTTTTGCATCTACTACTCGGAGCCCGCCAAAATCATCAGTTCGCGCAATTCCTGGCGAAAACTCGATTTCAGCTTGAATTCCTTTGAGTAAAGTTAGTGCTTGTTGAGAATCCATAAATCTCCGTATGTAGTACAGCTAACAGCTGTATAGTGCGCACGCGCGGTTTCCAAACCTATTATCTACTCGCTGTATTTTTTAACATTATGAATTTAATGGTATTTTCTGAAATGTTACGGAAATAACACGCAAGCTTAGCTGCAAATTCCCGGCATTTTGTCGAGAACGTCAATAATACTGTATAAAAAATCAGTTCTGAGGTGCTTTTCATGAGCGCCGCAAACGCTACAACTCGGGCCCTACAACCCAAGCCCTACAAAAAACGTTAATTAAAGCCATGGCTACCGCACGGGTCCAAACTCTGTTTGCCCCTGCATTCCGCTGAAAACGGAAAAGTGCTGCTTTCGGCCTAAGCAAGCGCTAAAGCTAAGCGCTTGAATTGGTTATACAATAGCTAGCATTGAATGTGAAAACAATTAGCCAAAGGTCAAGTTTTTGACAAAGGCCACAAAACCCTGATTTAGTTTGTTTTTGAAGCAGAATTGACTGGGTTTGAAACCCAAAGCGACTTTCCCCAGCTAATGCTGGGTGTTTGCATTATTCCCCGTTTTCGACGGTCACAGTTTCGCCTGTGCCTGAAAATGAGGTGTATGCCTGCAGATCTTTCAAATAGTTCAAGCTACTCAGGGTTAATGAATTGCACCAATTCCCCCTCGGTGTCGCCGAAAGCCGCTGGCACAGCGGCTATCATGGCTTCAAGCCAAAACTCACCAATGAACTTGATCCTAGCGGTTAGCTAAGTTGTAGCCAATCACCTGCGGTGCGCCTTTCGCACAGGCGATCCTGTGACTCGCTGCGAGTACGTCCCTGTAAGCTCTGCCTCGCCATCCCTGGCTCGGAAGGTC
Source organism: Shewanella sp. 38A_GOM-205m (assembly GCF_000518445.1). NCBI lineage: Bacteria > Pseudomonadati > Pseudomonadota > Gammaproteobacteria > Alteromonadales > Shewanellaceae > Shewanella > Shewanella sp. 38A_GOM-205m. The sequence goes on from NZ_JADP01000001.1 coordinate 4,715, forward strand.
ACAGTTTCGCCTGTGCCTGGAAATGAGGTGTATGTCTGCGGAAACTTCAGATGTTTCAAGTTACCCAGTGCTAACAGAATTGCACCAATACCCCCTTCGGAGCCGCGCTGGCGTTGTTGCAAATTGGCGTAGCCTAGACAGGTGAATCGACGCAGAGCACAAATGGGGCTTATCGCACTTTCCTTATTCGCACCTTCAGCCCCTTTGTTTTTGATTGGTTTTCTTGAGATTAAGCCAAGATTATTTCCATTTATCTCTGAGGAACTCAGGCTCCATATATTCGTCCGGATAACGTCTCTTGCTGTCCCGGCGGCGCTGTTTTACCCGTTTGTTCTTTTGCTTACCTCTGACATGATCTCCCCATGGAGCATCGTTGTCGTCGAAATCATAGTGGTTTGACATGGTCCATTTCCAATAACACAGTGCATATAGGTTGCACCGCTCCTTTTTACCTAAAGCGCCGGTCAAGCTAAAGTGAGAAATTTAGCGTCTCAAGGTAAAAATTATTGCATGTCTGTCCCCGATTCCCTTCGGGAATTAACCTGACTCTTGCTAGGCTTGTTTACGAAAACGAACAACAAACATCCCATCGGCATTGGCTTCAAAGGGCCAAATCGTCAAATACTGCGTCTGTTCACCGCTGAATGGGTGGCTGAGCGTTTCCAGAGTAAACTCGGGCCGCTTGGCCAGGAAGGCATCGACTACTTGGCGGTTTTCGCTGTCCGCCAGTGAGCAGGTGGCGTAAACCAAAGTGCCACCTGGCTTGACCGCATCGCAGGCGCGGCTGAGTATGTCGAGCTGCAGCGCGGGTTTATCGCTGATGGCCTGGCTGTCATCCAGCCAGCGCATGTCCGGATTTCGGCGCCAGGTGCCGGTGCAGCTGCAGGGGGCATCTACCAACACGCCGTCGAAGGCTTCTCTGGCAACCGGCAGGGCATCGCTGCGCCAAGGCGCGACCTTAATGTTGAAACCGGCGCGTTTGCCACGTTTTTCCAGTTCATTGAGTGCAGCCGGGCGGATATCCGAGGCGGTAATAGTGCCAAAAACGCCTTTGGCGGCGTTATCTTGCTGCATCAGCGAGCTGAGTTGCAGGCTCTTGCCACCGGCGCCGGAGCAGGCGTCCCACCAGTTTTCGTCGGCCCTTGGCGCGCAAACCTGGCCTATGACCTGGGAGGCCAGATCCTGCACCTCAATGAACCCTTCTTTATAGAGTTTGATTTCATTGAGGTTGATACTCTTGCTGCCAAGGCTGATGGCGTCATTGAAGACGGGCGCGGCGCTGGCATCGACTCCGGCGCTTCTGAGTTCGGCAAGGGCCTTGGACAGCGGCATATTTTGCACCCTGGCCCAGATAGGGGGGCGGCTGCAAAGCGCGTCTATCAGCAGCTCTTCCCGGGCCTCTGGCAGCGGCGCCACGGCCTGCCAGAACCAGTCCGGCGCCAGGTCTCTTGCCAAGACATGTCGGCCAGAGACCTGGGAGACCAACGCGGCGGCGGCTTTGGGGGCCAGAGCCTGCTCAGGCAGGGCGAATGACTTGCCCGCCTGTTGCTGCCAGGCACTGATAATGTCCGTCCAAGGGTGAGCTTCTATTGCCGCCGCCAATGCCAGGCGCTGGAACCACAGGCTTTGCTCATCGCCATTCTCAAGTTGTTGTAACCAACCCCACCAACGAAACAGGGCAAACAGGGTTTCCCGAATGACCTTTCTGTCTTTGGAGCCGTGTTTCTTGTTGCTGCGGAAATAGTTCGCCAGCACCCGATCGGCACTCTGGCGACTGTCGAGGATCTCAGTAAACAGTGTGTTGATGGTGTTGGCATAACTGGCGGCACGTTTTTGGGCCGGAGTCAGTGAAGGGCTTGGCGCGGTCAAAGGTTTCTCTGCATCAAGTAGGGATAGCAATGGCGCCAATATTAACAGAAGTGCCGCGGCCTGTCCCCGGCACCTTGTTTTGCTAATGTTTACTACTGTTTACTAATGCTTACCACACTGCTCAGACTTAGCGGGTAACCATTTGCGCTATCTGTTTGGCCCTGTCTTCATCACTCAACTGGTCTCTGGACTCTGGGGTGACTATGCCTTTTTGACAGGCCGGGCGCTGGGCCAGCGCATCCAGCCAACGTTGCAGATGAGGCAGACCTTGAATATCTATGCCGCTCCAGTCGTAGATCCGCACCCAGGGCCAGGTGGCCATATCGGCTATGCTGTACTCATCACCGGCCAGATAGGCATGTTTGGCCAACTGATTATCCATCACCTCAAACAGGCGCCGGCCCTCTTTTTGATAACGCTCTATCGCGGCCGGGATCTTTTCCGGAAAATAGCGGTAGAACACATTGGCTTGTCCCATCATGGGGCCTACGCCGCCCATCTGGAACATCAGCCATTGGATGACCTTGGAGCGCTTCTTGGCATCAACAGGTAAGAATTTCCCTGTTTTTTCAGCCAAGTAAAGCAGGATGGCACCGGATTCAAACACCACGAAATCATCGTTATCCCTGTCTATGATGGCCGGGATCCGGCCGTTGGGATTGATGGCTAAAAACTCGGGTTGTTTCTGTTCATTGGCACTGAGATCCAGATGGTGTACCCGGTAGGGCAAGCCCATCTCTTCCAGGGCAATACTGATTTTAAAGCCGTTGGGGGTGGCGGCGGTATAGAGTTCAATCATGCGTGTCTCCTTGATTTTAACCTTGCTTTTATCCTTGTTTTGGCTGGCTCATTGCCGGGCGTTGTCCGGTTTGCTCATACCAGCTCTGCAGCACAGGGAAAGGCTGCAGTGAAATCTGCAGATTTTTGATGAATCCCAATAAGATATAGGCGGTGATATCGGCAATGGAGTAGTTTTCACCGGCCAGATAAGGGGATTCACTCAGGCGCTGCTCCAGCAGAGGCAGGAAAGATTCCAGACGCTTGCGGGATTCTTCGCCCCAGGCTTGAATGCAGGTTTCCCGGTCGCTGTAGATGCCGCTGATATTGCGAAATGCCTGAAAGGCAGGTAACAACCCCTGCAGTTCAACGATGCGCTGCCACATCTCCACCTTTGCTCGCTCCAGCGGCGTGCTACCAAAGAGCTTGAGCTCGGTAGGGAACAGCTCGTCGAGATAACGACAGATGGCTACAGACTCGCACAGATAACTGCCATCATCCAGCTCCAGCAGCGGAATGCGGCCATTGAGACTCTTGGCCTTGAATTCGGCCGAGAGATTTTCTCCGCCGCGAAGATCGACGTTTACCCGCTCGATATCTATGCCTTTCTCCGCCATGAAAATACTGACTCTGCGGGCACTTGGGGTAGGTCCGAGTTCATACAGCTTCATCTATCTTTCTCCATCTGTCTTGGGCCGTTTTGCCCCTTAGGGAAGGTGCGAATAAGTCCTCGCGGCACTCTGGCTTACACAGCAATTGGCATTCAAGGAATCTGACTGAAGGCATGCCGGGGCCTGTCGAAGTCGGATAACGCAGAGAGCTGATTGCTGTGCAAGCCCCGAAGGGCGTGGCTTACAAGCCTGCCTGCTGTGTTGTGCTTCTTGCAAAGGACTAAGGCCATTTGCTGCGAACCACGCCTTGCATCCAGGCCTGTAAGCCGACGCAGAGCACGCATGGGACTTGTTCGCTCCTTCCTTAGTTATTTTTCCTGGCTTGGCTGTCAGGAAAATGTATTCAAATCTTTTTCGGAACGATCGTTTAGGTTAGACTTTAGGGGATATCAGAACGATCAGTCAAGAATTAATTTGACTAAGTATACAGCACGTCATTCGCTGGAAACGCTTGGGAGCAGTATGGCAAGAAGTTGCAATTTTGACCGGGAAGATAAGCTGAAATTGGCAATGGAACTCTTTTGGCAAAAGGGCTATGCCGCCACCTCAGTGGCGGATCTGGTCGAGCATCTGGGGATCAACAGATTCAGTCTCTATAACACCTATGGCGACAAGCTGAACCTGTACCGGGAGGCGCTGCGTCTGTATCTGCAGCAAAACTCTTTGCCAGCGCTCAACAGCCTGCGCGCCGAAGGCGCAGGGTTACAACAGGTAATTGATTATCTTGAGCAGTTTGTGGCCCTGCAGCGAGAGCAAAAATACGGCTGTTTCCTGCAAAATGCGCTGCTGGAGATGAGCCTGGAGGATGCTGTCGTACAGCAAGAGAGTCGGCACTTGTTTGACTCCATCAAGGAGGCGTTTGCCAAGGCGTTGACCCACGCCAGAGAGTGCGGCGAGCTTAACAGCGACAATACCGAGGCGCTCGCGGCCTGGTTACTGCTGCAACTGCAGGGAATTCGGGTGCTCGGCAAGGCCGGTTTGCATCAGGAGTTGCAGCAGGCGCTGAGCGTGATGCGCGCTCAGCTTGGACGTTGAGCCAGATTGTACCTGGGCGGTTTAAATCCGGGTACGGCAATCAATAATCCAGGGACAGACATCAATAATCCAAGTCCAGGGCAAAGCACAGATAGCGCATCAACGCCTGGGTGTGTTGGAACTCACTGGCACAGAAGTCGACAAAATCGCTGCGACAAACCTGCTCTTTTGTCAGCATCTTAAGCGCCACAAAGTCTTTGCGTTTCAACTCGTTTATCAATGGGTGGCTTTTATCGAACCCCTTGGGGGGCCGCACCAGGCTGTCACCGTCCATCGTAAACCCCTGGCGCTGTAATTCCTCCAACGCCTTGCTGTAGGCGCGTGGGTTGTCGTCGATACATTGCCTGATGGCGCCGAGCACCTTGGATTCGGGGCGCCAGATCCCGGCAGCGATAAAGCAGCCATCGTTGGCCAGATGCAGATACAACCCGGGAGCGTGAACATCCTTACCCTGAAAATGGCGAAACTGGATCCCGACATTGAGCTTGTAGGGCGACTTGTCGTGACCAAAGCGAGTGTCCCGCTGTGGCCGCATCAAACTGCCTCCGACCTTCTTGGCGACCGCCGTCAACCTGGGAGACAAGGCCTGAATAGGCTGCTGCATCTGTTCAATAAATGTCAGTGCCGGCCCCCTGAGCAGGGTTTCATACTCATCCTGATGTTGCTTGAACCAGGCCCTGTCGTTGTTGTTTTCCAGCCGGGTCAGAAAGGCAAAACCTTGTTCGCTGAAGCTCATTTTTGTTCTCCATTTTCTTCACGGCGATATCTCAGGTGAAAGCCTGTTGTGAGTCAAGTGGTTTTACATTTTTAAAACAAAGGTAACCAAATTGGATCCTGTGTAAATGTCGGTGAGAATAATTCTCATTTATCAGCTTGATTCTTATAATGCCGCCTTATTTTTAAGGGGAGATGATAGATGACAAGCGAACAATCCCGGCGAATGGCGCCGAGTGGCAAGCTGCCATTACTGCTGTGTGCTCTGGCGCCCTGGCCCTTGCTGGCCGCCACTTCTCTGCCGCCCAAGAGTGGTACCAGTGTGCTGGGTGAACCTAAGGTGGAAGCGATAGAGATCATAGAGGTGCGTGGCCAGCCTTTTCGTCGGGAACTGACGCTGACCCGTCCGGGCGAAGCCTTGGTGACATTGGAGGACATAGAGGAGCAACAGGCGGGAAACTTTGCCGAAGTGCTGGACACTGTGCCCGGCATCACTCTTGATGGCGGCCCCCGCAGCGGCGGTGAGAAAATTAATGTTTGGGGCTTTGGTGAGACAGAAGATCTCAATGTCTATGTCGACAACGCCCCGGTCGGGTTTGAACAGTATCGCTACGGCTCTTTCTTTATCGACCCGGATATGGTCAAGCGAATTGAGGTGATCAAGGGCGCCCACGATCCCCGCTCCGGCAATGGTGGTTTTGGTGGCTCCATGTATGTGGTGACCAAGAGTGCCGATGATTTTCTGGATTACGGCAAAAACTTGGGCGCCAGAGTCAAGGCCAGCTATGCCGATAACAACGGCTTGGAGACTTACACAGGTACGCTTTATGGCCGCTTGAACTCAGGGCTGTCGGCACTTGTTAACTACAGCTATAAAGATGCCGGCGATCTTGAGCTGGGCAACGGCCAGGTGTTTCGTTTCTCAGGCTATCGGCAAAACAACCTCCTGGCCAAGCTGGATTATGAGCTGGGGGCGCACAAGTTGTCTTTGAGCTATACCTCCTACGATGATGAAGGCCGTAAACCCTGGGCCAACCGCCGCGGCGAAATGCCCACTGTATCTGAGTTCAATATCAAAAAGTACGGCTCTTTTGAGGCGGCAGAATACGCCAATACCGCCCTCAACAGTTACAAAGACAGCACAGTTTCACTCAACTACCGTTATACACCGGCCAGTCCGCTGTGGGATCTGCAATTGGCGCTGTCCAGCAGCAGTAACGACAGGCACTGGGTAAGGCCCCAGATAGCCTTCGATAAGATGTTTGTTTCTGTGGGTAACTTTGGCCACGAGTCTTGGCTCGAATACGACAGGGACTTTATCGATATCAACAACACCAGCCAGTTGGGTGACCACTTGCTGACTGTGGGGCTGCAGTACCGCTCGCTCGATCGCCGCTCACTGGTATTCAACAAGAGTTATCAGAACAAGGCGGAGAAAAACTTCGGCCTGTACACGCCTTACTACCAGCCTGGAGGTCGCCAGGATACCTACGCCTTTTATATCAGCGACAGCATTGCCCTGACGGATAACCTCATTCTAAAACCATCGCTGCGTTTCGACAGTATTTACAGCATAGGCCATGGCAATCTGGCGCCGGATTACAACGACCCCAGTGTCGGCCATGATTTTTCCTCTACCCGCCACAGCGGTTGGTCGCCAAGAGTTGGGCTGGAATACCGTCTCGGTGATGTCAGTTTCCTGACCCTGGACTATGCCTACAGCCTGCAGGCACCTGTGGTAGATGAGATTTATGCGGTGCAATATGCCAAGGCCAGTAGTGCTCAGGCGACCAGTCGCGGGATAGATGTCGAGCGACTGCACGCCTACAAGCTTGGGCTGAGCAGCGCCTTTGATGGGGTCTTCGCCGGCGATGACAGGCTCTCGACCCAACTGACTCTGTATTGGAATCAGGGAAAACAGGATATCGCTCAGCGCAAAGGGCTCTGGGTCGACAAGAGTCAGCCATTTGAGAGCGGCTATGTGAATCTCGACGGCTACCATATCTACGGTGGCGACTTCGAGGCTCAATACCGTTGGCACGATTGGTTTGCCGACTATACGGCTTCCTATACCCGCGGCAAGCACAGCGGCAGCCTGCGTGACAGCAGTGGCAGGGATGAAAACCTGGCAGACATTCCTCCGCTCAATATGCGTCTGCACCTGGGGTATTACCTGACTCCCGAGCTGTCGCTCTCCTGGCGTGGCAGTTGGTATGATGCGCAGCAGAAGGTGCCGGATGAGGGCCTGTTTGTCAGCGATAGACCCAGCCAGGCCTATTTTCTGCAAGACTTGTATCTTGCCTTCCAGCCGGAAGATATGTTGCAGGGGCTTGAGCTGAGGCTGGCGCTGCGTAACTTGACCAATCAGTATTACAGTCCGCATCTGGCCGATGGCATTGCGGCTCAGGGACGGGATATTCGCCTCAGTCTGGCGTACCAGTTCTGATAAAACCCCAGTTATTTTGTGCTTTTGTGAGCTGCAAACCTGATCAAGCTCTGATTTTGCGGCATAATGTGCGTTTTGCCTGACCGAAGAATATTAGTAATGACTTCAGAAACTGAACTGCAAAGCCGCTGTGGCGGGAAATGTGAACTCTGTGGAGCCGAAGGCGCTCTGTCTGTCTATGATCTGCCTCACTCGGGTGATCGCACCGACGGTGACATCATGATCTGCGCTACCTGTGAAGGTCAGATTGCCGCTCCTGACACCATGGATGTTAACCACTGGCGTTGCCTGAACGACAGTATGTGGAGTCAGGTTCCTGCCGTACAGGTCATGGCTTACCGCATGCTCAAGCGCCTCAGTGGCGAAGGTTGGGCTCAGGATCTGCTGGATATGCTTTATCTGGAAGAGGATCTTAAAGCCTGGGGCGATGCCGAGTCTCTGGCGGCCGACAGCGATGATTCGGCGCCGACACTGGACAGCAATGGCACTCAGTTGGCCGCCGGTGATACCGTAGTGATTATTAAAGATCTCAACGTGAAGGGCACCAGCTTTGTGGCCAAGCGCGGCACCGCCGTGCGTAACATAGCTCTGACCAACAACCCTGAGCATATCGAAGGCCGGGTCAATGGTACCCGCATCGTTATCCTGAGCTGCTATGTGAAGAAATCTTAAGCGGAGCTGTTCGCCTCTTCGCTGATTAATGCAGTTAAAAAACGCCGCAGAAATCGATTTCTGCGGCGTTTTTCATTTCAGGGCTTGGGATTTGTCGCACGCTGGAATATGATTCCTTGTTAAGAATCTTGCTATCGAGATAATTATGTCGCAGGAAGAGCTAAAAATACAAACCCACAAGCCACAAGCCAAAGATATCAAGGATGGCGTAGACACCATAGTCAGTCAGTGGCTGGCCGCCGGTGTTACCGATGATCTGCAACCGATGGAAGTCTTTGGTCGCCTGGCCAGAATACATAAGCATATAGAAACCGAAATCCTTCGCTGCCATGGCGAGTTCGGTCTGCGTCAGGGGGAGTTTGATGTACTGGCAACCTTGCGTCGCAGCGGTGAGCCTTACACTCTGACCCCAGGGCAATTGCACCAGAGCATGATGCTGACCTCAGGCGCCATGACCAGCCGTTTGGATAAGCTGGAGCAGAAAGGGCTCATCTGCCGCAGCCACTGCACCGAAGACCGTCGGGCGGTGAATGTACAGCTTACTGCCGAAGGCAAGGCCAAGGTAGAGGCCGCATTGCCGGCCCATATGGCGGCTCAGCAGCAGTTGCTTAAAGGGATCTCGGTCAAAGACAGGCAGAAACTGGCTGCGCTGCTCAAGGGCTGGCTGGGTGAACTTGAGTCCTGAGCCTGATGAGCTTCTGACACCGACGACCGCGATGATCCGCCCCGGCAAGCCGGGGATTAAAAGCAAGCTGGCCTTTAAGTGACTTCAATCCTCCAGAGGGTGCAGATCCGCCACCAGATAGACCAAACACAAGCTGTTCAGTGGCATTACTGGGTTACTCCAGATCATCCGGGTGTGGCGTCCGGCTTCACCGAATACCGCCAGCAGCAGATCCGAGGCGCCATCCAAGGCTCTGGGGTGGTCGAAAAAGCCGTCGGCGACATTGAGCACTCCCTCGAGGCGGATAATCTGTTTTATCCGTGAGAGGTTTCCCAACGCCTGTTGCAATTGGGCTATGGCGTTGAGCGCCGCCAACTGACAGGCGGCATAGCCATCCGACAATTCCAGATCTACCCCTAGCCGACCCTGATACTTTATCTTGCCATCTTCAAAGGGAAACTGGCCTGAGGTCAGTAGTTGATGGCCGCTGATCACTACAGGCTCGTAGTTGCCGAGCGCCGAAGCGACCCGGGGCAGACTCATTCCCAGGGCGTTGAGCCGCTGCTCAGGTGTGTCATGCATCATGATTCGATTCCTCACAGGTTTGACGACGCCAAAGGGGAGACAGCCATTGGGACAGGATAACCGGATGAGCACTCAGCCAACGTCCGGCAGCTTCTTCTGCGCTAAGGCCTTCGCGGTTGATGGCATAGTCCAGCTCGGCAATGTCCCTATTGAGCATCCGAATATTATCCAGCACCCGCAGCTGAGCCTGAGTAAAGTGACCGGCGGCATTTTCTGCCAGCAAGAGTACGGCGCGATCTTTGCCACCCAGCAGGCCTTTGGGATCCTTGAGTTCCCGTATCTTGTATTTATGATGCAAAAACTGGGGTTGCCACAGGGGCACCACGGCCCAGGCCTTGTGTTGCAGTGCATCCTCAAAGGCGTCGAAACATTGCTGCTCAGTGCCGGTATGGAACTCATAGCCGGCCTGTTGCAGACCATAGTCCTGCATCATCTGTTTTGAGAAACGGCTGATGCCGGCACCCGGGCCAATGCCTTGAATGTGGCGGCGCATTTTCTCCAACACGTCTGGGCGCAGTAGATCCGTCACCGAATCCACTTGCTCTTGCGGCACATATTCTGGCACGCCCCAGAGGGCATAGGGTTCATAATGCAGCCCCAGTTCCCGCACCTCTAGATTTTGCCTGACCTTATCCAGATAGATACCGTGGCTGTGGGGTAACCAGGCGGAGCAGAGCAGATCAAGCTCGCCCCGGCCCAGGGCGTCGAAGTTGGCCTGATGATCGGCAAAACTCAATTGCACCGATTTACCCATGATATCCAGCACATGGACAACAATGGCGGCAGTGGCCCGGTGAAAGCTGAGATTGGTGACTCCTAGCCGCAGCGGCGTTTCCTGTGATGCTGAAGTGACTGCTTGGTTTGGTATCAGGTTTGGCATGGGGTTTCTCCTGTCAATGGTATGGCCGTTAGGATCAGCGAAATCTCAGCTTGGGCATGGCTTCTCCCAGGACCTTATTGTCCGGTGAGAAGGGAAAAATCATCTCGACGGTAATGCCGTTGGGGTCTTCCAGAAACAGTTGATGTTCAAGAATTTCAGGGACCTGCCGCTCGCGAAAATGCAGTTCAAGTTCAAGCAGTTTGTGCTGCATGGCACTTAGGTCTGCGCCGCGAAAAGCCAGATGATCCACGACGCCTGAGCCATTGGTGCTGCGCCTTTGTCCCAGGTAGGCCTCGAGTGCCGGGTTTTGCTCGGCGGCCACCAGATGCAGCACAGGTTTGTCTGCGGCATACAACCAATGGCCCGGAAAGGCGAACGCAGGGCGGTAGCCCTCGCTCAAGCCGACAACCCGGCAGTAGAAATCTCGGGTCTGCTGCAGCTTATTGCTGCGCAGTGTGTAGTGATCCAATCCCTGAATATTCATGATGGACTCCTTGGTTTCAGTTTCCTGCTACACCGGTGCTCAAAGGTTTGAAGCGGAAGATGTAGTAAGGGGGTTGGTTTTCGGCCTTGCCATCGTTCAGTGGCGCAGACAGCGGCAGCTGTGCGGCGGCGCTGTAGAGGAAGCCATCGGCACCCAGGCTGACACCGTCTGGCCAGATCATTCTCGGATCTGCGGCAAAGGGGCGATACTCACGACTGCTTGCCGGAATAATGCCGATACGGCGCTCGCCGACTTCGGTGAGGTAGAGATTGCCGTCGACATCTATGCTCAGGCCGCCGTTATTGGGTTTGCGGGCCCAAAACTGCACCTGATTGGCCAGCACGCTTGCCGGCAGGGAAGGATTGGCCAACGCCAACATGGGGATCCGGTATAGTTCCCCCTTGTTGAGCGGGGCAAAGTAGAGCCACTCTTCATCTTTATCCATGGCAATACCATCGACGCCCACATAAACGGGAATCGATTTCTGCCCGGCTGTTCCGGCATCTATCACTATCGGGCGCTTGGTGTCAGGCATCACGCTCGGGTGGCCCTGCAGTACCCGGCGGCTCTGGCCTGTTTTGAGATCTACCACCACCAGAGCAGCCTTGTCGCCCAAAGGCCCGGTGGCAATGCCTTCATCGGCGATAACAATCAACTGATGCTTGGGGGATATCAATAAATCATTATGCTGCGACTCCGGCAGGGATACCGGCGAAGGCAAGTGGATAATCCGCTCCAGCTTGTCGGTATTGCTGTTCCAGGCCACCAGTTTCGGGGTGACTCTGGGGCTGGCCTGGCCCGAGTCCAGCAACCAGACAATGCCGTTGGCATCGGTACGCAGACCAAGAACCCAGTTGAGGCAGGTATCGGGATCTTTCTGGCTGCCGTCGGCGCGGACACAGCCTTGCCAGTCGCGGTTTGGAAATGGTTTGCTGCTGCCATCGGCGAGGATTTCCGCCACCTTGGTTTCAGGCTCGTAAAAGGGGTGAAAACTCACCAACATACGCCCGCTAGGCGTGAAGCTTATACCACCGACAGCCTGCTCTGTAGTGCGGTAAACCTGAACTTGGCTCTCAGAGAATTGCGAAGCGGATGCCTCGGCGGCTGAGATACCAAAGGAGACCAGTGCGCCGGCCAGCAGGGTAGACAGAGTCAGGAGTTTCATTGGGTTGACTCCTTTCTTGGGCCGGCCAGCAGCACGAGTTCACTCTTGGCCAGAGTGTGTTGCCAGAGGAAGAAGCCGGTCAGCGCCGCCGAATAGTCGGGTTTTACCGGCAGTTTGGCCACATCCAGCGCATGGACTGTCCACTTGTATCTGTGCTGACGCCCCTCGGGTGGGCAAGGGCCGAAGAAACCGGGTTTTCCCAGATCTGTGTTTGACTCAATGGCGCCTTCCGGTAAGGGGCCGCCATCTTTGCCGCCTGGCAGGCTGTGGACATTGGCGGGAATGTCATATACCACCCTGTGCCAGAAGCCTGAACCTGTGGGAGCATCCTGATCGTAAAAGGTGATGGCAAAACTCTTGGTTCCTGCCGGCGCATTTTGCCAGTCCAGTCTGGGCGCCAGGTTGGTACCGCTGCAACCGAATTGGTTCCAGTAGTAGTCTGCCGGTATGACTTGATTGGCCGTTAATGAGCTTTTCAGTTGTAAATCTGCGCCATGGACCAAGGGTTGTAATGCCAGAGCACCAAGCCCCAAAAGGTATCCGATACCGTATTTCATAGTGTAATATCCTTTAAATTAACGTGAATTTGGTTGATTGGCGTTATCATAGAGAAAAGCTTTCTTGGGATAAGCGGGCAGCCGTTGGCTTTAGTTTCAAAAATTTTTTGAAAAAAGCGGTTTTGACTGAACCCGGGCTGACAGGAATTCAGATCCCGGCTGCGGCCATTAGGCTTTGGGGTTAAGGTAAGTCTGTGTGCCGATATGGCCTGGTTTGTGTGTGTTAACGGGATGGATTATGAAGCTGTTTATTCGTGTGGCTGTAGTGTTGGGGCTGGTGTTTCTGGCGGTGATCGCTCTTGGGATCTACAGGTTCAACTTCACCGAGGATGACCTCTATGTCAGGGAAAACGATATGGTGCGTCCACTGGCTGAATTCGATGGCGGGGCCAAAGGGGTGATGAAGCGGCTGTTCAGTCTGGACACCCGAGAACAGTTCAGGATCCGTTTGCCGGACAGCAACAAGTCAGTCACTCTTACCGGCTTTAAGGAAGAGCAGCATCTGGCGTTTGGCGAATATCAGGATGAAGTGGTTCGTGGGGAGGTGTTGCTCGATTACCGTAAGTTGACCCCCTTAAACTTGCCCGGCAATGCCGAATCCATGCAGTTTGTTGTTCCCTTCGCAGTGACAACCCAGGGCTCTGGAGTGTTCTGGTACCTGGGTATGTTCAGATTCGACTATCAAACCGGCGCCATTGCGCATCTGGCCAGCCAGTTTCTCGGCGACCGAATTGAGATAGAAGCCATAACCCCCAAAGAACCGTTCGACCCGCCTTACAGCGTGACTCTGGCGCTGAAGACCCGCACCCAGGAGCAATCCATGGCCGAAGCGCCGGGCGAGTATGTGGAACGCACTTTCTTTGTGACCCTTAACTCGATTCTGCCGTCTTCTTCCCAATAGGCGCCCGACTGAATGAGCCATGAATCTATGTCTCATCAGGCCGCTTTCCGGGTGCTGACAGACTTTTTCCTTGAGTTGGGGCTTGAACCCAGTGCTTTGGCGCCACTCTTGGATAAGGCTCAGCTGAAAAGTTGTCAGGCAGGTGAGGTGCTGCTGGCACAAGGTGGCAAACAGCAGTCGGGCTTTTTATTGCTCAATGGGCTGCTGCGGGCCTGCCACTATCTGAGTGATGGGCAGCAGCGCTGCAAAGAGTTCTATTTCCCTGGCGAATTTTGTCTGCTTTACAGCAGTTTTCTCAGTGCTGAGCCTGCCCGTTATCAACTTGAGGCACTGGAAAACAGCACTCTGGTGGTCGTGCCCCTGAGCCTGTTTGAGCTTGGCGGGTTTCAGCGCGCCGAGCTTTCATTGCTGCGTGCCCAGCTACGCTACAAGGAGCAGAAAGAAGCTTTTCTATTACTCAAGTCGCCAGAGCAGCGCTACCTGTGGTTAAAAAATCATTGGCCACACTGGATAAGCGCCCTGAGCCAGGTGCAGTTGGCCAACTATATCGGCATCACCCCAGAGAGCCTCAGCCGTATTCGCCGGCGTCTTAACCTAAGTTAATGCCATCGCCTCAATGGCACAGCACAATAGCGGTCGGTTTCAATCTTCCGGGATACTGTGTTGTCCATTTTTGTTATTTCACAGCTGTTGGTCACTCTGGCGCTGTTCAGCGATCTTTTGTCATTCCAGTGCAGGCACAGGCGCGCCGTGCTCGCTTGTCTGGTGGTGTCGGGCCTGTTGATCTCGGCGCATTTTATCTTGCTCAACCACTGGAGCCCGGCCATTTTAATGTTGGTTGCCAGTGTCAGATTCTTTGTCAGTATCTTCACCGTCGACAGACGTCTGATGTGGCTGTTTATGGCCGCTTCGGTCACGGCCGTGGCCCTGAGTTTCAATCAATGGCTCGATCTTTTGAGTCTGGCCGGCAGTTTGTTGCAGACCAGGGCGGCCTTTTGCCGTGATGACAAACGATTAAGGGAGCTGATGTTCATCGGCAGCGGTTGCTGGCTGCTGAATAACATCCTGTTGGGTTCGCCGATGGCGGTATTGATGGAGTCTGTGTTTATCGGCAGCAATCTGTTGGGATACTACCGTTTCTATCTGCGCCGCAAAGGCTCGGCGCCCGTACAAGGGGGCTAATTCATGCGCGCCTTGCCACCGATAATCTTGAATGCAGGCACGCCGCGGATCAGTGCCTGACGGGCGAAGACCTGGCCGCAGCCGGGGCAGGTACAGGGCGTTTGCGTATGATCTGTCAGGATCCGTTCGACAAAACATTTAACCAAGGCGCCTTTGCCGCCCTTTCGATATTTGAACAGTTTTGCCTTGCAGCCGCAGCAGATGATTTCCACCGTCTGTTGCGGTCCTTTTTTATTGGGCTTACTCACTTGCCCGGCAGTTCGGTTTCCAGCTCAATATCAGTGCAGCCCTTGGGGCAGCGGATGCTGGCAAGCTCTGAGGTGGATTTTGCCGGTGGCAGGGTGGCACTCAAGGCTTGTTGGCATTTAGGGCAGGGCACTTTTTTACCGGCCAGCAGTTGTTTGATCAGATTCTTCTGCGCCTTGAAGGACTGGGCGCTGCTTTGGTTGATATTGGAAAAGTCGGCGGATTGAGCTGTCATAGGCAGTATCTGAATTCGTCTGTTACGGGTAAATAAGTCTGCAGCGATTATAGCCTTGCCGGCGTGGCAAATAAAAGAGGGGCGCCTGGCGCCCCCTTTATCAATGCAGCTTGAGATGGGGATGGATTATCCGGGTTATCCCCTTGGCAAACATCAGCAGGGTGCCCTTGACCACACCGTGCAGCTCTATCAAATGGCGGCGATAGAGAGAGGTATAAACAAATCTGGCTATCTTGCCTTCGACCATGACGCCTCCGCCAATGAAAGACATCAGGTTGCCGACTGTGTGGAAGCGTGACAGGTTCACCAGTGAACCGAGATCCTTGTAAAGGTACTCTTTCGAGGGAGTCTTGCCGCTGAGCATGGCTATGATGTTATCCGCTGTCATCAAGGCCATCTGCCTGGCGGCCTGGCCCCTTGGCGGCACCCAGCTGCCGTCCGGCTGCGGACAAGCGGCACAGTCTCCAATGGCAAAGATATGCTCATCCAGCGTGGTTTGGGCATTGGGTTTGACCAGCAGCTGATGGATATGATTGCTTTCCAGTCCGCCAATGCCGTGGAGAAACTCAGGCGCCTTGACCCCGGTGGACCAGATCACCATATCGCTCGGGATCTCTTCGCCTTCACTGGTAGTCAGCGCCTTGGCCGTCACCTGGGTAATACGGGTATTGGTCATCACCCGGACTCCCAGAGTGCTCAGCTCTCTGGCGACTGCGGCCGAGATCTCTTCCTTTTCCACCTTGGGCAGTATTCGTTTGTCGGCCTCAATCAGGGTGACTTCCAACAGGCTGGTATCTATCTTGTAGCCAAAGCCCTTGAGCTGATCCACTGCGTGATGCATTTCGGCCGACATCTCCACCCCGGTGGCACCGGCGCCGACGACGGCGATTTTGATCTTCTCATCCAACTGTTGATGGCTGGCATAACGCATAAACTTGTTCAACAAGCGCTGGCGGATGGCCATGGCCTGCTCTGTGTTGTCGAGGAAGACGCAGTGTTCCCGCACCCCGGGAATATTGAAGTCGTTGGCGATACTGCCGATGGCAACCACCAGATAGTCATAGTCGATGCGCCGTGATGGCAACAGTTCTTCACCTTTGTCATCACAAATGGGAGCCAGTATCACTTGCTTGGCTTTGCGGTCTATGTCCGTCATGGCGCCTTGCTGAAAGTGATAGCCGTGAGCGGCTGCGTGACTGCGGTAACTGATGGCATCAACCCCGACATCCAATGCGCCTGTGGCGACCTCATGGAGCAGGGGTTTCCAGACATGACTGTCGGCGACATCGATAAGCGTGACTCTGGCCTTGGCTTTGCGGCCCAGTTTATGGCCCAGTTTGGTGGCGATCTCCATACCACCGGCGCCGCCGCCGACGATGACGATATTGGCTAACTCGTGCATTTAATGGCTTTCCTGTTGCAGATTTAAAAACAAATTCTGTTATTCCGGCAGGCGAACTCGGTCGCCCTGATTTGCATCAACCCCGCAAGGCCTGAATGATTGAGATCTTTAGACTTTGGCCCGCGGTGGAAAGTCTAGCAGTGGCAGGGTTTGCCAACAATTGGCCTAAAAATGGTTTATATCTGGGGTAAGTTTGAGTTTTATTTTATTAGCTTTTGAAAAATAAGGAAATGATTTTCTCAGAAATGATATTATCTATCGGATTTGTGCCGGAATGAATTGAATAACTGTGATCTATCGCCGTTGTCCGTAGTAAATCTGTGAACTGGCGCTTGTTTGGCCGTATCTTTACCAGTAGATGACAAGGATACGGCCAATTGAGAGCATTGCCTATGGAAGCTTGATTGACTCAGGGGGAATCAGCTCCAGGGCGGTTCAACCAAGGCTTTCCAGGCGAGCCTGACAGTCTTGATATATGTGCTCCACTATCTCTTCGACAGAGGTGTCTTTGGTGCACTTGTCCATAAAAACTTTGAGCGTGACCAGGGCATGGCCGCTGGGTTTTAATCTCTCGCTGATCATGGCGAAGTAAGCCTCCTCCTTTTCAGCCTTACGCACTACTATGTTCTGAAAACAAAATACCCTGTTACCAGAGTGAGCATGCCACTTACTGAGTCTGTCGAGGGCGATTTCTGCCGAGTGATTGATTTCGATGTGATTGCGCCATGTCGCTTCGGCGCTCTGATCCTGATAATGGGGGCAACGAACTGTGTAATTGATTATCTGGGTAATGGCTGTCATAAGGTATCCTGCCTGGTTGATTCCTGAATTTATCATAGGGGCTGAACTAACAATCGGCCACTGTGACAAGGGTTACAAACGCGGGGTGTACTCCTTATTGCTTGTTGCTCTTAATCTCATTTAGCCTGTATTCGACAGAAATAAACCGGGGACAGATCTCAAAATTTAGCTGTTGCCGAATAACCGTTGAAATGCTGAGCTGATGGGCTTGGAAGCTTGAAGCGAGTGGTAACTGAAAGAGAAGAGGCCCGCTCGGTGAGCGGGCCTCTTGTACAGCTTTCTCATTGCAGGGAAAAAGCAGACTGTGAAATTATATTACACATGTATCAAAGTGCGTTAGTGAAAATTTGGCAAATTTCCTCGTGAGTCGCCTGTTTGGGGTTGGTAAAGCCGCAGGCGTCTTTCAGAGCATTCTCTGCAAGCACAGGAATATCTTCGGCTTTTACTCCAATTTTTGTCAGGTTTTCAGGGATTTTTACTGCCGTAGCCAATTCTTTAATCGCCTTGATGGCTGCCGCAGCACCCTGTTCATCGCTCATGGCACTGACATCAACACCCATGGCTTTGGCAACATCTTTCAGTCTTGGAGCCGCGACCTGAGCATTGTATTCCTGCACATAAGGCAGCAAGAGTGCGTTACAAACGCCATGGGGCAGATCGTAGAAACCACCCAACTGGTGCGCCATGGCATGTACGTAACCCAGGCTGGCGTTGTTGAATGCCATACCGGCGAGGAACTGGGCGTATGCCATCTGTTCACGGGCCTGGATATTGTCACCATGCTCTACCGCATTGATCAGGTTGGCATGAATAAGCTCAATAGCCTTGATGGCGCAGGCATCAGTAATTGGATTGGCGGCGATGGAAACATAGGCTTCTACCGCGTGAGTCAGGGCATCCATACCGGTTGCCGCTGTCAGGCTGGCAGGTTTTTTCAGCATCAGCTCAGGGTCGTTGACCGAGATGATGGGGGTTGTGTGCTTGTCGACAATGGCCATCTTTATATGACGGCTTTCATCTGTGATGATGCAGAAGCGGGTCATTTCACTGGCGGTACCGGCGGTTGTGTTGATAGCCACCAGCGGCAATTGGGGCTTGGTGGACTGATCCAGGCCTTCGTAATCTTTGATGGAGCCACCATTGGCTGCAACCAGGGCAATACCCTTGGCGCAATCGTGTGGTGAACCGCCGCCCAGGGAGATCACGAAGTCACAGTCGTTGGCGCGCAGTAACTCAAGGCCCGCTTCCACGTTACCAACGGTTGGGTTGGGTTGAACGCCATCGAATACAGTGGCGGTAATGCCTGCCTGACCTAGCTTTTCGGCGATCTGTCCCACCAGACCTATGCTGACCAGAGGTTTGTCTGTCACTATCAATGCCCGTTTGAATCCCAGAGTTTGGATATCACCGATAGCATCGTCTACAGCGCCCTGACCCAGGACGTTTACTGAAGGGATAAAGAATTTAGCAGCCATAAGTTCACCTATATATGCTGTTGAAAATGAAATCTGTATCTCTCTCTTGATGTCAAATTACCAACTCATCCGACCAAAAAGTGTGAGACAGCGCCAAGAACTGCGCCGAAAAGAAGGAAAATTAAGAGAAAGTTGAAACTAAGTGACATAAAAGCTGTTTTTATGACACAGATGCAGATAACGCCTTTCTTTCCATGATGGCAGCGGCTCCCACGGCCACCATATTACCCCTTAATACTTGTAGGGCCATTAGCCGAAAGCATGGAATTCTCGCGGATGGGGCGGGGAATTGCACCTTATGCTTGCCAGTAATATCGGGATATTGGGAAGTCAGGTTTACATTTTGGGTTGAACGAAATTTAAGCGATTGATTTATGCCAGAGGTTCATGCTCTCTATCTGACCGCCTATTTGGGTATTGAGATGCAGACGGCCGCCATAGCGGTAATCTGCCGCGGCAAAGGTGCGGTTCATACCAACGGAAACGGCTCTGGCTATGGTATAGGCGGTTCGGTAGCCCTGGTGGAATATTGCTTGTTCCATATGTGCCAGCAAGGTTCTGGCGCAGCCTTGTCCGCGGGCCTGTGGCAGAGTGGCGAAGTCTGTCATCTCTGCACTGAGACTCTTGGGATCCTTTTCGGCAGAAGCCAGGGCTATCAGTCGCCCTTGTTGGCGGATCCCAAAGTAGTCGACGTCACTGGCCATGTTTTGCCGCAAAAATTCCGGATCTTCAATGGGGAAGGGGTAGCTGGGAAACACTTCGCTATAGAGCCTGGCCATCTGTGGCAGGTCCTCTTCGCGGCAGCGACTGACCTCGGCCGCTGAATGGAATTCAGGCTTGATATCCGCCCTGGCGCGCTCCAGCAGGGTATCCAACTCCGGCATGGTGCGAAACTGCCTGGTTTTGTCTTGGTAGCGGGCGAGAAATACGGCGTCCTGGCCTTGATAAAAATTGGGGATCCTGGCTTCTTCGCTGAAACCATATGCCAAAAACAGACCGGCCTTATGCTCAGGTAGCTTGGCGATGATTTTGCCGTAGCCATGTTGCAGCGCCAGGGCTCTCAGTGCATCCAGTAAAGGCCCGGGTTCGGCATTACCAAGGGAGATCAGATAGATGCGATCATTGGCCGGGCCATGCTGAATGTGGGCGCCGAGTAAGTTGAGTTGTTGATCAAATTGAGCTTGGGTCATGAGTGTGAACTGTCCTGATGCGAGGTGAGCCGGGGCTTGGGATCTGGTTGGTGAATGATGTTGACCAGCACCAATAGACCGGCGGAGACCAAAATGCCATAGATACTGGGATCCAGACCGAGTTTAGCCAAGCCATTCGGCAGCTTGAGCAGCTCTGTCAGTAGCGCCAGCGCCGTGAGGCCACCTCCCAGCATGGCGCAAAGTGCCGCCGTGGAGCTGACTCTGGGCCAAAACAGCGCCGCCAGAGTCGGGACAAACAGCCCGGAAACCATAAAGGCATAAGCATAGAGAATGGCATCCAATACCTGCCTGGCCTGACTGGCGAGATAGATGGCTACCAGCCCCAGCAATAGAGTGGCAATCATCGACAGTCTCAGGGTGTTGTTCCCTCTGGGATCCAGCCCGAGCAGATCTTGGGTCAGGTTGCCGGATGCTGCCATCAGGCAACTGTCTGCGGTGGACATGATCGCGGAAAAATATGCCGCGATAATCAGCCCGGTAAAGCCCATTGGCAAGAGATCGCGGATCATCGCCGGCACCGCCATTTCACTGTCCATATGTGGCAACATGACTCTGGCGCACATCCCCAGTAAAACGCCGGATATCGCCATCAGGGGATATTCAAGCACCCCGGCCAGATACCAGGCGCGCTTGGCGGTGGCGCTATCTTTACAGGCAAACATTCGCTGATAGAGAGTCATGGCAATCAGCCACACGGGTGTGATGGTGAGTAGCCAATTGATGGCCGTGATGGGATCTATAGCGGTCAGTGACATATGGGACGGCGGCAGATTGCGGCTCAACCCCTGCCAGCCACCGACCTCGACCAGGGCGTAGGGCAGGGTAAAGCCAATCAAGCCCAGCAATAAAATGAGCCACTGGACGCTGTCGGTATAGATAACCGCTTTGAGACCCCCAAATACAGTGTAAAGTATGGTGGTTCCGCCTATGACCCAGAGCGCCAACTGCAGCGGCGGCAAGGCATCGAAGCCCTTGGGCAGCAGAGTGGCGGCCGCCAGTTTGGCACCGGCGAGGATCTGCGCGCCGGTAAACCCCAGATAACCGATACAGGAGATCAAGGCGGCCAACATGGCGACTCTGGCCCCGAATCTGTGCTTGAGCAGATCCGGATAGGTATAAAAGCGCTCGCCCTGCTCCAGACGTTTGACCCTGGGAATAACAAACACAGCAGATAACCAGGCCCCCAGCAAACCGGTAAACAGCAGCCAACTGCCCGCCAGTCCCATACTGAAGCCGAGACCGGCAAGACCTATGGAAAATCCGCCGCCCACATCCGTGGCGGCAATGGAAAAGCCTACGTGCCTGGCTTTGATATTGCGGCCACCGAGATAGTAGTCATCGCCGTCACTGTGGCGTTTGAAGTGGAAGTAACCAAACCCCAGTAAACCTACGAGGTACGCCAGGAAAATCCCATAATCCAAAGGGTGCATGGATCACTCCTGTAGCAGGAATGATACGTCGGCACTGCGCCCCTCAAAGTTGGTGGCTATCAGGCGCTCGCCTTCCGGGCCTGTTTGCCTGCTGACATATTCCGGCTGCACCGGCATTTTACCCAGACCGCCGACGCCATCGACGATAAAGGTGGGAATTGCCGGGCCGGATACCCAGCCGCGGATGCCATGATAGATTTTCAGCATTCGCTGATAACTGACCTGAAACTTGCTGTTGCCCGGCGCCGGATCCATGGCATAGACGTAATAGGGACGTATGCCTATAGATACCAACTCCATCACCAGTTCCTGCATAGTGTCTATGCTGTCGTTGACGCCTTTGATCAGTACGCTCTGGTTACCGAGCATGATGCCGGTTTCCCTGAGCATGGCGATATGTTTGCTGAATAAGGGGGTGATTTCTCTGGGGTGGTTCACTTGGGTGTTGATCAGTGTGACTCGGTTACGCTTCAGTACCCGGCACAGCTCGGGCGTGACCCGGGTGGGAAGCTGCGCCAATAAACGGCTGCCGATACGCAGTATTTTCAGATCCGGTCTGGCCTCTCGGATCATCGACAGAATTTCATCCAGCTTGTCATCTGTGAGCAGCAAAGGATCGCCGCCCGACAGGAGCACGTCCTGCACTTCTGTATATTGGCGCAGATACTCCACCGAGCGACGGATCCTGTCCATGGAGATCACGTTGAGCGGATCGGACACCATGCGTTTGCGGGTGCAGTGGCGGCAATAGGAGCCGCAGATGTTGTGTACCAGGAACAACACCCGATTGGGATACCTGTGCACTATCGAGGTGCCTTCTGGCATCATGTCATCTTCCGCCAATTGATCGCCCATTTCATGGGGGGCGACCTCCAACTCATCCTGCTCAGGAACATACTGCAACCGAATCGGGCAGTTGGGATCATCTTTGTCCATCAGCTGGGCTATATAGGGGGTGATCCTGGCGGCAATCACTTCATAAACTTGGTCATCGACCGCGCGAATATTATTGAATACCTGGGACAGTTGTTTGTCATTCTTAAAGCTCAGTGACAGGGTTTCCCGCCAAGAGTGATTGGCAACATCAAACTGCATCAGCGCCTGATGGCTGGAAAATGGCCGCTTCTCCGTGATGACTTTCAGTGGAATAGGATTTTCTTCGCTCTTGTACTTCAGGCTGGTGGCCGACATGGGGATAGTCCTTTTCTGATAATTAATACTCAATAATTAATTTGAGCTCTAATCGTTAGCTATCTAATGATTGCACTATGAGGTTTTTGTATCAACAAAAGATGAGCAATTTGTTGATCTGAAGTTGCATTTGTCGGCGGTGGTATTTTTGAAAACTCAGCTATTGAGTCGATGGGCTATGAGTTTGCAGAGCTTTTCTGATAAGCTGGCGCCTTTCGGCTATTGGTGATTTCAGTGGCCCTTTTCGAACCAGTGTGAGTGGGAAGTATTCATGGAAAAGTATGAGCAGTTATTAATCTCGCTGCGCAAAGTGATCCGCGCCATCGACCTGCATTCCAGGCAGCTCAGTAAGCACTCGGGCCTCACCGGACCGCAGCTTATGGTGATGCAGAAAATCGCTTCCATGGGATCGCCGCTCGCCAAACAGGTGGCGACCGAGATCAATCTGAGTCCTGCCACAGTCACCACTATCATCGACCGTCTGGAAGCCAAGGGCTTGGTTATACGCCAGCGCAGCCAAACCGATAAGCGCAAGGTACACCTGTTGCTGAGTGAGTCCGGTGCTGCCTTGCTGGCACAGGCGCCCAAACCGCTGCAGGAGCACTTTATCAAGCGCTATCAGGCGTTGGAGGCCTGGGAGCAGAGCCAGCTCTTGTCGGCCGTGGAGCGGATTGCCACCATGATGGATGCCGAAGAGCTGGATGCCGCCCCCATGCTGTTGGTGGGACAAATTCAGCCGAGCGATGAGCCGGAAGCTGTGACCCCAAAGCAAACCAAGAGCTGAGTTTTCCTCTTTCAAGCGGGTCGCCATCAGCGACCCCAAGATTGATTTCTGTCTGAACCCAGTTTCCCCTTGTTGCCAATCCCGGCTTTTGTCGGCGATGTCTTGCACT
The DNA here is from genome assembly GCF_000518445.1 of Shewanella sp. 38A_GOM-205m. NCBI lineage: Bacteria > Pseudomonadati > Pseudomonadota > Gammaproteobacteria > Alteromonadales > Shewanellaceae > Shewanella > Shewanella sp. 38A_GOM-205m. The sequence goes on from NZ_JADP01000001.1 coordinate 28,201, forward strand.
CAATTGGTGAAATATTGCACAGTCTTGAGTCATTGGTGCAACTCATTTACTTTTGATGCCTTTTGAGAGACGCTCGCCCAGCATCAGGGTGAACTTTCACAAGCTACTGAATTAAAATATTAAATACTTGTCACTTGGCTGACACACCTCTGTCTTATTGCTGTTATTTTGCCCTGGCATGCTATCTGCTCACAGGGAACTTAAGGTGATTGGCGTGGAGTGCTGAGATGGGACTGGAGAAGTTGCTGTATCTGCAAGGGATAGGGGACGGCTTCAGCGACAGCTATGGGCGTTTTTGCCCTACATCGGCCGGCACACGCAAACAGATCCTCAGCGCCATGTGTGGCCCTATACCCGAAGAGGCGAGCGAGCTTTGGATTGAGCGGCGGGTCTATCAGCTCGATGCCGAACCCTGGCAGCAGCTGTTGCCTTCATTTCAGTGGTGCTATCTCGACAGTCTCGGTCTGAGGTTCAGACTCGAGGCGCAGTCTTTGCCATCCAAGGCGCTGCAGCTGACGCTGACGAGTGAACTGGGTGAGGAGTTTGTTGTCAGCTTTTCAGCGGCAGACTGCCCGGTGCGCGGCGATTATCGTATCGGTGAGCGCTGCTATCTTGAGCACGAGCTTAAACTGGACGAGGTTTCCGGCAACTGTGGCATCGCCCCCGGACTTGGCTACCACAGGGTGTCTTTATCTATCATTGAGCGTGAGGGCGATGAGAGGCTGCTTGCTGCGGGCACCTTGATGGTGACGCCAAGGCAGGCCTTCCAAGGCGTACTGCAAAAAAATACGGCGCGGCAAAACGAGCCTCATCGCAGGCCCTGGGGCGTCAGCGTGCAGCTGTTTTCGCTCTGGCAGGAGGATACTCCCGGCCCTGAGGCAATGGGCGACTTTGGAGCCCTGCTGAAGCTGATAACCCAACTGGCCCCCAAGGGGCTGGACTTTATCCTGCTCAACCCCCTGCATGCGCTGGCGCTCACTGAGGATGCCTCCCCAAGTCCCTACAGCCCAATAGACAGACGCCGCCTGCACCCATTGTATATCTCGCCGCCGCTCTGCGCCGAAGGGATGGCAAAAAACTGTGATGCTGAATCTTTTGCCGAGCAAACGGCCTTCAGCCCCTGGCTGGACTATGCCGCTGTCAGCCGTGATAAGTGTGCCCGCCTCAAAGCAATGTGGCAGCGTTTCAACGCTTTGCCCAAGGATGCTCCCAGGCGCCAGGGCTACCAAGGCTTTGTGCGCCGGGAGGGACTGGCGCTGCAGCACTATGCCCGGGAGCAGGCAAGTTTCGCCACCGGAGACTGGCCCGCAGATGCCGGCTTTTATCTCTATCTGCAGTTTGTTGCCGAAGAGCAGTTGGCCTTGTGTCAATCCCGCGCCATAGAAGCCGGCATGAGTATCGGCCTTATCCGGGATCTGGCTGTCGGCACAGTTGGCTGCGGCACTGAGGTGAGTCAGCATCAGAGTCAGTTTTGCCAAGGTGCCAGCATAGGGGCGCCGCCGGATGCCTTTGCGCCCCAGGGGCAGAACTGGGGGCTGACGCCTCTGGACCCCGTCGGTCTCAAGCAGGCGGATTTTAGCCACTTTATTGAGTTGCTGCGCACCAACATGCGTCACTGTGGTGCCATTCGGATAGATCACGTGATGTCGCTGTTTCGTCTCTGGTGGTGGCCGGCCGAGGCCGAAAACCAGATTGAAACTGCAGTCGAAACTGAGTCTGGCGAGCCTGAAGGCGCCTATGTCTATTACCCCTTCGATACCCTGCTGGCGATTTTATTGCTGGAGAGCCAGCGTGCCCGCTGCCTGGTGATTGGCGAAGACCTTGGGCTGGTGCCGCCGCAAATCGTAGCGCCGCTTAAGCTTGGCGGGCTGTACTCCAATGAGCTGTTCTATTTTTGCCGTGAGCAGCAGGATTTCCCTGACTTTGGTGGATTTCGGCCGCCAAATGACTACAAGCCAAACGCCATCATGATGCTGAGCAACCATGATGTACCGCCACTAAAAGCCTGGCTGGAAGATGAAGATCTCAGGCTCAGGCGGGAACTTGGCCTGCTGGGTGCTGAACAATACGCAAGGGAAAGCGATGACCGCCGCAGGGATATTCAGGCTCTTGAAGTTTGGCTGTCGCAATTTTATCCCTTTGATAACAAGATAAAAGCTGCACTTGCGCCGGACTCTGTCACCTATACCCAAAACTTGATCCATAACCTCGCCGTCACAGTCGCCTCGGGGTGCAGTGCGCTTTTCAGCCTGCCGCTGACAGATCTGCTCGGCGATAAGGTGGCGGTCAATATCCCGGGCACCAGCACTGAGTATCCCAACTGGCGCCGACGTTATTCGTTGGCCGTGGAAAGGCTCAATGATTCCGAGCTGCTGCAAAACCTGCTCAGGGATATCCGCCGGGTGCGCGAGCAAAGTGGCAGCGCTGAGCCGGAGCGGCTTCGAGCTCAATCAACAGGAGATGCAGATGAAACAGCAAATCGTCGCCAATGAACCCGCGCCGCACTTTAGTGAGCCAATGCAGGAAAGCCTGGTCCCTGAACTGGACTTTGCCGCTGCCTGCGCTTTGGCCGAAGGGCGCCATGGCGATCCCTTCGCCTGGCTCGGAATGCATCTGGTCGAGCAAAATGGCCGCAGCCGCTTGCTACTGCGCGCCGTGCTGCCCGGCGCCGCCGCCGTCGAGGTGCTGGATGCGAAAACCGGCCGTAAGGTGGCCGAGCTTACCCCTGTCGTTGGCGCCGAGCCCCTGTTCTGTGGCTTTATGGGGCGCAGGGTCAAACCCTTCGACTATAGGCTCCGCATCAGCTATCCCCAGGCGGAGCTGGTGCTGGACGACCCTTACCGCTTTGATGCTTCGCTCGATGAACAGGCATGTTTTCTCTTCAATGAAGGCAGTCTGCTGAAGGGCTGGCAGTTGCTCGGTGCCAATTGGCTCGAGTGCCAGGGCGTAAAAGGTGTGCGTTTTTGTGTTTGGGCTCCCAATGCCAAAAGTGTGTCTTTGCTGGGGGATTTTAATCATTGGGACAGACGTCGCCACAGTATGCGCCGCCACCCGGCCTCAGGTCTTTGGGAGCTGTTTTTGCCGCAAGTCCAGGGCGGTGAGCACTATAAATTTTTGCTGCAAACCCAGGATGGCAGCTGGCTGGAAAAGGCCGACCCCTGCGCCAGACAGATGCAAGGTGCGCCCCACAACGCCTCGATAGTGCCGATGGCGGACAGTGATTGGCAATGGCAGGACAGTGATTGGATGGCCGCCAGGGCGCAAAGCACCTGGCACCGACAGGCGGTCAGTATCTATGAGCTGCATCTGGGGTCCTGGCGGCGTAACGGCGAAGGCGGTTTTCTCAGCTACGCAGAGGTGGCCGAACTCTTGGTGCCTTACCTGCAATCTCACGGCTTTACCCATGTGGAATTTATGCCGCTGAGTGAATACCCCTTCGACGGTTCCTGGGGCTATCAACCCGTGGGGCTGTATGCTCCCAGTCATAGGTTTGGTGATCCCGAGGGGCTTAAACTGCTGGTGGATGCCTGCCACAGGGCGGGTATTGGTGTGCTGCTCGACTGGGTGGCGGCGCACTTTCCTTCCGACCCCCACGGCCTGGCGCATTTTGATGGCACTTGCTTGTACGAACATGAAGATCCCCGCCGTGGCCGTCATCCCGACTGGGACACCTTGATCTACAACTATGGCCGCAAAGAGGTGCAGAGTTTTCTGCTCAGCAATGCCTGTTATTGGCTGGAGGAGTTTCACTTCGATGGCCTGCGTCTCGATGCAGTGTCTTCCATGCTCTATCTGGATTACAGCCGCGAAGAGGGCCAGTGGCAGGCCAACGAATATGGCGGCCGTGAGAATTTGGAAGCGATAGCCTTTTTGCAGCAGCTCAATACGCGTCTCTACCATGAGTACCCGGGGATCATCATGATTGCCGAAGAGTCCACCGCCTGGGATGGCGTCAGCCGGGATGTCGCTGCCGGCGGCTTGGGATTCGGCTTCAAATGGAATATGGGCTGGATGCACGACACCTTGGATTATCTCACCAAGGAGCCGGTACATCGCAGCTATCACCATGGGCAACTGACTTTTTCCCTCATCTATGCCTATACCGAGCAGTTTATTTTGTCGCTGAGTCACGATGAAGTGGTGCATGGCAAGCGCGCCTTGTTGGAGAAGATCCCCGGCGATGACTGGCAGAAGTTTGCCACACTGCGGGCTTTTTACGGTTTTATGTGGGCTCATCCGGGGAAAAAGCTGCTGTTTATGGGCGGCGAGTTTGGCCAGCGGCGCGAATGGCAACATGACTTCAGCCTCGACTGGCACCTGCTGCAGTATCCGTCTCATCAGGGGCTCAGCGATTGGGTGCGGGATCTTAACCTCTGTTACCGCCGGCAGCCGTCATTGTGGCAGTGTGACGGCGAGCCGCAAGGGTTTCGCTGGCTCGACTGCAACGACAGTCAGCACAGCCTGCTGGCGTTTACGCGTATCGATTCCGACGGCAACATGGTGCTGGTTATCTGTAACTTTACCCCTTGTGTCAGGGAAGGCTATCGACTGGGATTGCCAGAGCCCGGACGTTACCGCGAGCTGCTCAACAGCGACAGCGCATTCTACGGCGGCAGTAATCAAGGCAACGCCGGAGGCATAGAAGCCGAGGAGATCCCCTGGCAGGGCATGCCATATAGCGCGCTGATCCGGGTGCCGCCACTGGCGAGCGTCTATTTCGCCTTGGAGCGTGGCTGATGCAGATGCTTGCAGGCAAACCCTGGCCTCTGGGCTCGACTCTGGTGCATGCAGCCAATGGCGAGCCGGAAGGGGTGAATTTTGCGCTGTTTTCGGCTCATGCAACCCGGGTAGAGCTGTGCCTGTTTGAATTCAAAAATGGCCAATGGCGAGAGTCGGGCCGTTTCGAGCTTATGCCGTCCTCGCAACAGGTGTTCCATGGTTTGCTGCAGGGGGCCGGTGAAGGACTCTGCTATGGCTATCGGGTGCATGGCCCTTATCAGCCTCAGGAAGGGCACAGATTCAATCCGGCCAAGCTGCTGCTGGACCCTTACGCCAGAGCCTTTTGTGGTCGCTGGCAGTATGGGCCCTGGCAACTTGGCTATGCCAGAGTCGATGAGCAGGGCCGGCCATTGGCCGCTGTTTGCCATCCGGGGGATGCTGAATCCCCAGTACCAGGGTCCCCGGAGCGGGAGTCCGGCAGTGCCGGAATAGGTGATGACTTATGGGCCGAACCCTGTGACAACGCCTGGGCCATGCCCAAATGCCAAGTGGTAGCCGATACCCGCTTTACCGGCAAGCGCTTACCGGGCGGCCAATGGCGTAATGAAGTGATCTACGAGATGCACCTCAAGGGCTTCACCGCCGCCATGGCCGGGATCCCCCCTGAGCTTCGCGGCACCTTTGCCGGTTTGGCGCACCCGGTGGCGATAGCTTATCTCAAGTCGCTCGGGATCACCTGTGTCGAACTGCTGCCGGTGCACGCCTTTCTGTCCGAGCCTTTTCTGCTGGATAGCGGGCTCAGCAATTACTGGGGTTATAACAGCATAGGTTTCTTCGCTCCCCATGGGGCATATTCGGCCTCTGACGATGCCATTGGCGAATTCAAGCAGATGGTCTCTGCCCTGCATGATGCCGGTATCAAACTCGTGCTGGATGTGGTCTTTAACCACAGCGCCGAGGGTAATCGTCAGGGGCCGACCGTCAGTTTTCGCGGCTTGGACAATCTCAGCTACTACCGTTTGCATCCGGCAGATAAGCGTTTTTATATCAATGACTCTGGCTGTGGCAACTGCCTGGATATCAGCCATCCAAGAGTCGTACAGCTGCTGATGGACTCGCTGCGTTACTGGGTCGATATCATGGGGGTGGATGGCTTTCGTTTCGATCTGGCCACCAGCCTTGGCCGTGAGACGCAGGGGTTCAGCAATCGCGCCGGATTGTTCGATGCCTTGCTGCAAGACCCTGAACTGCAGCAATGTGTGCTGATAGCCGAGCCCTGGGACATAGGCCCGGGCGGTTATCAGTTGGGGCAGTTCCCCAATCGCTTTGGCGAATGGAACGACAGATATCGCGATACCCTGCGGCGTTTCTGGCGCGGTGATGCCGGGCTCTTGCCCGAGCTTGCCAGGCGCCTTTCCGGCTCCGGCGATCTGTTTGAACACTCGGGGCGCGGCCCACAAAGTTCAATCAACTTTATCTGCAGCCATGATGGATTCACCCTGAGAGATTTGGTGAGTTATCGCGAGCGGCACAATCAGGCCAACGGTGAAAACAACCGCGATGGACACCACGAAAACTTCAGTGCCAACCATGGCGTGGAAGGCGAGAGCAAAGATGCCGCCATATTGGCCCTGAGGGCGCGCCAAAGCCGTAATCTGCTGGCGAGTTTACTGCTCTCCCAGGGCACGCCCATGTTGCTGGCCGGCGATGAGTTCGGCAACTCCCAGAGCGGCAACAACAACGCCTATTGTCAGGACAACCCATTGGGTTGGCTCGATTGGCACAGGGAAGATACTGCGCTTGGCGCCTTTGTTCGCCGGCTTATCCATATCCGCCGGGATTGCGGTTTTTATGACAGCGATGACTATGTTCACACCGATGCCCTCCAGGCTCCCAGAGCCCTGGCTTGGTTTGCTGCCTCCGGCGAGGCCATGACACCCGGCCATTGGGGCGAAGTCCAGTGCCGTAGCTTGCAGTTGATGCAGAGCCGTCAGCTCAATAAGAGCCCTCAGCGGGCAGAGAGCCGTCAGCCCAATATGAGCCCTCAAGGAGAAAACAAACTTCAGACCGAAGCCCTGCTGATCCTGCTGCATGCCGGTGACAGCAACAGCCATTTTTGTCTGCCATCTCCGCCGCCGGGAGCCGGTGAGCAGTGGCAGCTGCTGCTTTCCAGCGAAGCCGGACGGGATGAACTGCAATCCTGCTATCCCACAGCTTCATCTTTCGCCGTTGCCGCCTGCAGTTTTCAGCTGCTGGCCGCAGGTGGCCGTTATCTGTCGTCCTCAGCCAAAGGAGCCAGCCATGACTGATACTTCAAGGAATAGAGTCAAGAGCCGCAGTAAGAGCCAATCGACAACAGCATCAAAAGCCGCATCGCCAATCGCGCCCGCTAGTCAACAAGCCCCAGGCCATCTGGCGCACCAAGACTGCGAGCCCTGTGATTCACTGCCAGCGGCCTTTGCCAGACAGCTGAGATACGATCTTAACCGCAATGAGCGCAGGCCACAGGAGCTTTATCAGGCGTTGGCCCTGAGTGTCAAAGAGCAGCTGTTGGACGATTGGTGCGCCAGTCGCAGCCAGGATGCTTTGTACCAGCGCAAACAGGTGGCTTATTTGTCGCTGGAGTTTTTGATGGGCCGAAGCCTGGGCAACGCCTTGCTCAATCTGGAGCTGACCGACGAGTGTCGGGAGATGCTGCAAGGCTATGCGGTAGCGCTTGAAACCCTGCAACAGCAAGAGCATGACGCCGGTCTGGGAAACGGCGGTCTCGGGCGGCTGGCGGCTTGCTTTATGGACAGCTGCGCCAGTCTCGGCCTGGCGGTCACTGGCTATGGTATTCGTTATGAGTACGGCATGTTTGCTCAGCAGATAGTCGATGGTTACCAGCAGGAGCAGCCGGACCGCTGGCTCAGGGATGGCAACCCCTGGGAAGTGCGGGCCTCACAGCACAATGTGACCGTGCCTTTCTTTGGTCATGTGCAGAGCCATGTCGACCGCGATGGCCGCCGGCACAGGGCCTGGATGGATACCCAGGATGTACTGGCGGTTGCCTATGATATGCCGGTGCCGGGTTATCGCAACGGCCGGGTCAACACCCTGAGGCTTTGGAAGGCCGAGGCCACGGATGAGTTTGACCTTGCCGAGTTCAACCAGGGTGATTACACCGAAGCCGTGGCGGCCAAGAATCTGGCCGAGCAGATCACCATGGTGTTGTACCCCAATGACAGCAGTGAAAACGGCAAAGAGTTGCGGCTGCGGCAGCAGTATTTCCTGTCCTCTGCCAGTTTGCAGGATCTGTTGACGACCTGGGTTGCCAACAAAGGCCGGGACTTCAGTGAGTTTGCCAAGTTTCATGTGCTGCAGCTCAATGATACCCATCCGGCGATTGCGGTTCCCGAGTTGATGCGCCTGCTTATCGACGAATATCAGCTGGAGTGGCAAGCCGCCTGGGACATAGTCAGCCACTGCATGGCCTACACCAACCACACCTTGTTGCCGGAGGCGCTGGAGCGCTGGCCGGTGCGCATGTTCGCCCAGATGCTGCCACGTATTCTGGAGATCATCTATGAAATCAACGCCAGATACCTGGAGTTGGTGGCGCATCACTGGCCCGGCGATGTGTCACGTCTGCGGCAGATGTCCATCATAGAAGAGGGGGATGAGCCCCATATCCGTATGGCCTATCTGGCGATAGTGGCCAGCTTTTCGGTCAATGGTGTGGCGGCGCTGCACTCAAGGCTGTTGACCACAGGGCTGTTTCGGGACTTTTACGAGCTCTGGCCGCATAAGTTCAACAACCGTACCAATGGTGTGACGCCCAGGCGCTGGCTGGCTCACTGTAACCCCCGTTTGGCCGCGCTCATCAGCAGCCGCCTGGGGCAGGATTGGCTGAGCGACCTAAGATGCCTGACGGCCCTCAACGCCTTTACCTCGGACAAGCCATTTATTACCGCCTGGCGCGAGGTGAAGCAGGCCAATAAACAGGCGCTGGCCGAGCTGGTGGCGCAGCGCTGCCAGGTGAACTTCGACCCCTCCATGATGTTTGATGTGCAGGTTAAGAGGATCCACGAATATAAGCGGCAACTGCTGAATATCATGCATGTGATCCATCTCTATCAGCGGATTGTCAGTGGCGATACCCAGGGGATGCAGCCACGCTGCGTCTTGATTGGCGGCAAGGCGGCACCCGGTTATGCCATGGCGAAACTGGTGATCAAACTGGCCAACAACGTGGCTCATATGGTCAATGAGGATCCCAGAGTCAGTCCCTGGTTAAGGTTTGCCTTTTTGCCCGACTATAACGTCAGCGCCATGGAGGTGATCTGCCCGGGTACGGATTTGTCAGAGCAGATATCCACCGCCGGCAAGGAAGCCTCGGGCACAGGCAATATGAAGTTCATGATGAATGGCGCCCTGACCATAGGCACTCTGGATGGTGCCAATATCGAGATGCTCGAAGAGGTAGGTGAAGACAACTTCTTTCTGTTTGGCCTCAATGCCCTAGCGGTGGAGGAGCTCAAGGCGCACTACTGCCCGGCGCAATATATAGCGTCCTCGGCGGCGCTCGGCGGCGTAATGGCGCTGCTCAAAAGTGGTCACTTTAATCTGCAGGAACCGGGGATATTCGACCCTATCATAGCCGCCATTGAGTCGCCCCAAGATCCCTGGATGCTGGCGGCCGACTTTGAAACCTACCGTCTGGCCCAGCTGCAAGCCGCCAAGGCTTATCAGGACCCTCAGCGCTGGACCGCCATGAGTATTCGCAACACCGCGGTCAGTGGCCGCTTCTCCAGCGATGTCACCATAGCCGGTTATCGCGACCATATCTGGGGCGCGCAGTGAGCGCCTTTTTCTGTTAATTGGGAGCACGCTTTTATGCCGAATCCGAGTCCGCGTTATATCAGTAACCTTACCCGTGAAACCTATGCCCTGATCCTGGCCGGAGGCCGGGGTTCCCGCCTCCATGAGCTGACCGATTGGCGGGCCAAGCCGGCGCTTTATTTCGGCGGCAAGTTCAGGATCATCGACTTTCCGCTGTCCAACTGCATCAACTCGGGGATCCGCCGGGTAGGGGTGGTGACCCAGTATAAGTCCCATTCGCTTATCCGCCACGTGACCCGCGGCTGGGGGCATTTCAAAAAGGAGTTGGGGGAGTCGGTGGAGATATTGCCGGCGTCCCAACGTTATTCGGACAACTGGTATCAGGGCACGGCCGATGCAGTGTTTCAGAACATAGACATCATACGTCACGAGCTGCCGCGCTATGTGATGGTGCTTTCGGGCGATCATATCTACCGCATGGATTACGCCGGGCTGCTGGCCGCTCATGCCGAGTCCGGCGCCGATATGACGGTTTCCTGTATGGAGGTGCCGGTGGCCGAAGCGGCCAACGCCTTCGGGGTGATGGAGGTGGACAGCAGCAACCGTATTCTGGGGTTTGAAGAGAAACCGGCCCAACCCAGGCCCTTGCCGGATAACCCCGAATCCTGCCTGGCATCCATGGGCAACTATGTGTTCAACACAGAGTTTTTGTTTGAACAGCTGAAAAAAGATGCCCAGAACGCCGATTCCAACCGGGATTTCGGCAAGGACATTATTCCGGCCATCATAGAAAAGCACCGGGTCTATGCCTATCCGTTTCGCAGCGCTTTTCCCAATGAGCAGGCCTACTGGCGCGATGTGGGAACTCTGGATTCTTTCTGGCAAGCCAATATGGAACTGCTGTCGCCGACGCCGGCGCTCAATCTCTATGATGCCAAATGGCCCATCTGGACCTATCAGGAACAACTGCCGCCGGCCAAGTTTGTATTTGACGATGATGACAGGCGCGGCATGGCACTGGACTCTGTGGTTTCCAGCGGCTGCATTATCTCAGGTGCCACTGTGCGCCACTGCGTCCTCTTCAATGAGGTCAGGGTTTGTTCTTACTCAGAGGTGGAAGACTCAGTGATCCTGCCCGATGTGGTGGTGTTGCGTCATTGCCGCATTCGCAAGGCTATCATAGATCGGGGCTGCATTATCCCCGAGGGGATGGAGATAGGCTTCAACCATGACCACGACAGGGCCAAGGGTTTTCGGGTCTCGGAAAACGGTGTGGTGCTGGTGACCCGCGACATGTTGGGACTGCCTGTGGGGTACGAATAATGGCGGCGAAAGCAAAACTGCAGGTGTTGATGTTGGCAGCGGAAAACGCTGCCCTGGCCGGCGCCAAAGTCGGCGGTATGGCCGATGTGCTGGCCGAGTTGGCTCCGGCGCTGCAAGGCCAAGGCGTAGCGGCGCATATCATAATGCCGGACTATGGCTTTTTGGCCAAGGAGCAGGGGGCCGATTTTCTGTGCGAGTTTGAATTTGCTTTCGGCGCAGGCACCACCCGGGCGCGGCTGTATCGTATCGCCAATCCGGCGGTTCAGCCAGGCTCCCAGGGGTTGTGGATCTATCTTCTGGCTCATGAAGGTTTTTGCGGCGTTAAGCGTGAAGTCTACAGCCTTGATGGCCCTGAGCGCCCCTTTGCCACAGATGCAGGCAAGTTTGCCCTCTTCGGCGCTGCAGTGGCGGCGGCGCTGAAACAGGGATTACTGCCGCTGCCGGACAGGTTTCACCTGCACGACTGGCACTGCGGCGGTTTTGCCATGTTAAGAGCACTGGATCCTGCCTATCACGGCCTATCAAAAGTGCCCTGTGTCCTCAGTATTCACAACCTGGCGATGCAGGGTGTGCGGCCGCTTGCCGGCGAGGCATCTTCCCTGGCGGCCTGGTATCCCTGGCTGTTGGCCGAAGGGGGAAACCCCAAGCTGCAACTGGCGCAGGATACCCGCTACCCCGGGTGCATCAATCCGCTGCGAGCGGCGATTCAGTTCAGTGATGTTATCCATCTGGTCTCGGCGACTTATGCCAAGGAAGTGCTGCGTCCGTCACAGCCAGAGCTAGGTTTCTTTGGCGGCGAAGGATTGGAGGTTGACCTGCAGGCCAAAGCCAAGCTTGGCCAGGTGTTCGGTATTCTCAACGGCTGTGACTATCAAAAAGGATTACCGCTCGCTGCCGGCAAGCGGCGGCAACTCAAGTTGCAACTGCCCAAGATAGCCACAGAGGCATTGTTGAGTAAACTCGGGCGCAGCGATGCAGTGACGCCGGCAGATATGATTGCTCAAATCCGCTTGGGCCAGATATCGGACTCACCGGGAATGCTGCTGACCTCGGTTGGCAGGCTCACTGAACAGAAGTTACTCTTGCTGTGTCATCCCTGGCAGGGCAAGACAGTGCTGGAAGAGCTGCTGCTAAGGCTGGCGCAGTTTAGCGACAGCGCCTGTTTTTGGCTGCTCGGCAGCGGCGATGAGCAGATAGCGGCACTCTTTGGCCGCATCGCCGCGAGCAACAGCAATTTTCGCTTTATCAATGGTTATCATCAGGAGCTGGCCGATGCCCTCTATCAATGCGGCGATCTGTTTGTGATGCCAAGCTCCTTCGAGCCTTGCGGTATCAGCCAGATGCTGGCTTTGAGAGCAGGCCAACCCTGCTTGGTGCATGCCACAGGCGGACTGGCCGATACCATCAGCGACGGTGACAATGGCTTGGTATTCTCGGGGACGGGGCTGGATGAACAGGCCAAGGCGCTGCTCGACGCCCTGTCCCGGGCCTTTGAGCTCTATTCCACTGCCAACTGGAACGCCCTTAGAAAAAGGGCTTCCGCCAGCCGCTTTTCATGGCAAGACAGCGCAAGGCTTTATCTGACGCAACTCTACCAGGTGGAAAATTCCAGCAAGGATGAGCGGCGCCCAGTGGAAAGCGCCATAAATTAGTCAGGTTTCCGAAGGTGCTCTGCTACACTAGACCTGTAGATTTCTTCTTTGTTATTCACAGGCTTGGGGGCAGATGGAGCAGAGCATTTTCCTTCCTTTGGCACAAAATGCCGCATTTTTGCTGGCATTGGTGTTTATTTATGATGCTATTCCCAGACAGCAGCAGCGGGAATACTTCCTGCTGTGGCGTTTGTTGATTGGCGTCATTATCGGTGGCATCTGTATTGCGGTGATGCTTACCCCCTGGAGCTATGAGCCGGGGATCTTCTTCGATAGTCGCTCCGTACTTTTAAGTATCTCAGGCCTGTTTTTCGGCGGCCTGCCGACCATAATCGCCTGCGTGATTACCGCCGCTTTTCGCATCTACCTCGGTGGCGGTGCTGTTTGGGTTGGTGTTGGAGTGATCTTCTCCAGCGGCTTGATAGGCCTGTTGTGGCGCAAACGGCGCAAGCAATCCCTCGCCGATATAGGCTACCCGGAGCTGGCCGGCTTTTCCCTATTGGTGCATCTGGTGATGCTGGCCTGGATGTTACTGCTGCCCTGGGAAACCGCCAAAGGGGTGCTTGCCAGTATCAGTTTGCCAGTGCTGACCTTGTTCCCACTCACCAATGTGTTGCTGGGGCGCTTGCTGTCGCGGCGGCTTGAATTTGAGCGCGACAACCGCATTCGGCTGCAGGATGACTTTCTGTTTCGCTCCCAGTTCCATGTTGGCAACATAGGGATTTCCATCACCTCGCCGGATCAACGCTGGCTCAAGATAAACCCCCACATGTGCCGGATGTTGGGTTACACAGAGCAGGAGTTGTCGCAACTGACCTGGTCTGAGCTGACCCACCCGGATGATCTGCCCGCCGACATGGCGCAATTCAGGCGGATGCTGGATGGTGAAATCGACGAATATGAGATGGAAAAACGCTTCGTCTCCAAGCAGGGGCAGTATGTCTATACCCATATGACTGTGGCCTGTCAGCGCCATCATCAGCAGGTACAGTTGGTGATAGCCGGCTATATCGATATTACCTCGGCCAAGTTGGCCGAGCAGGCGATTGCCGCCAGTCGCGATCAGTTGGAGCTGGTGCTGCAAAGCGGTCAACTCGGCTTCTGGGACTGGGACCCAGTCAAGGATACCGTAGTGCGCAACAAACGCAGTGCCGAAATTCTCGGCTGCTCCCTTAACAATCTCAACGACAACAAACGCCTGTGGTTAGATGGTATTCATCCCAAGGACAGGGCCTGGGTACTGCGCTCTTTGGATGAGCACCTGGCGTGCAAAACCGAGCAACACAAGGTGCAGTACCGGCTGATCCGTCCGGACGGCGAACTGCGCTGGGTGCAGGATACCGGCAAGGTGGTCAGTCGTGACGAGAAGGGCAGGCCTCTCAGGGTTTGCGGCGTGCATGTGGATATTACCGAGCAAAAACAGCTGGAAGCCTCACTCAAGCTGGCGGCTTCCGTCTATGAAAATTCCAGCGAGGCGATGAGTGTGCTGGATGATGTCGGCACCATAATGACGGTCAATTCGGCGTTCAGCGCCATCACAGGGTATCAGCCACAAGATGTGCTGGGCAGTAACATAGATATGCTCAAGTGCGACGACCACGATGAGAGGTTTTACCGTGAGCTGAATCATGATCTCAGCCACAAGGGGCGCTGGCAGGGAGAGATGTGGCTGCGCTGCAGTGATGGCCGCAAGATAATGATTTGGCTCAGCATCAATACCATTCACAGCACGGATGATACCCCTCTGAGAAGGGTGGCGCTGTTTTCCGATATCACCGACAAGAAGCAGAATGAACGTCTTATCTGGCGTCAGGCCAACTATGATGCCCTGACAGGTTTGCCGAACCGGCGCATGTTCACCGAGCATCTTGGCAATGAAATCCGTAAGGCCAAGCGCCATGGCCATGGTTTTGCGCTGCTGTTTCTGGATCTGGATTTCTTCAAAGAGGTTAATGATACCCTGGGTCATGACATGGGGGATTTACTGCTGGTGGAAACCTCGGAGCGGCTGCAGGCCTGTGTGCGTGAGTCCGACGTGGTGGCCAGACTCGGCGGCGATGAGTTCACCTTGCTGCTCTCGGATGTGCAGGATCATAACGGGGTCGAGCGGGTTGCCAACCATATTCTCAGCAGTCTGGCGGAGCCCTTCAAGTTGGGCGATGAAACCGCCTTTATCAGCGCCAGTATCGGCATTACCCTGTATCCCGATGATGGTCAGACAGTGGAGTTGTTGCTTAAACATGCGGATCAGGCCATGTATGCCGCCAAAGATCAGGGCCGCAACCGTTTCAACTATTTCACTGCTTCTATGCAGGAATACGCCAGATACAGGATGCGGCTTATTCAGGATTTGCGTCAGGCATTGGAGCGGCGCGAATTCGAACTCAGGTTCCAACCCATAGTCGAGCTGGGCAGCGGTAAGGTATTCAAGGCCGAAGCCTTGCTGCGCTGGAATCATAGTGAGCGCGGCAGCGTCTCGCCGGCTGAGTTTATTCCGGTGGCAGAAGACACAGGGCTTATCTTTGAAATCGGTAACTGGGTGTTTGAGCAGGCGGCGCGTCAGAGTGCCGCCTGGCGCGAGGCTTATGGGAGCGAGGTGCAGATCAGTATCAACAAATCGCCAATCCAATTTCGCGACGAAGGCAACCGCTTTGCTGAGTGGCTTGAGCTGCTGACAAGTCTGGGTGTCTCTGGCTCGGGGATCTGTATAGAGATAACTGAAGGCCTGTTGCTGGATGCCAATATGGGAGTGACCGAAAAGCTGTTGGCCTATAGGGATGCTGGCATTCAGGTGTCTCTGGATGACTTTGGCACCGGCTATTCCTCCCTGGCTTATCTGAAGCGGTTTGATATCGACTATCTCAAGATAGATCAATCTTTTACCCGTAATTTGGAAACGGATGAGAGTGACCTGACCCTCTGTGAAGCCATCATAGTCATGGCGCACAAGTTGGGGATGAAGGTGATAGCCGAAGGGGTAGAGACAGCCGGTCAGGCCGAGATCTTGACCCGCATAGGCTGCGACTATGCCCAGGGTTACCTCTACTCCCAGGCGTTGGATATCGAAGGCTTTGAGCAAAAATATCTTGGCAAGCATCAGGTCATAGGTGGTGGAAATGCCAGCTGATAACTTGTGTTTGCGGTATACTCGCCGGCCTTTTTATGTTTCAGGTGTTGAAGATGCAGTTTTCTGAAACCCAGCTGCCGGGAGCGCTGCTCGAAGCCGTTGCCCAGTGCGGCTATCGTGAGTTGACGGCGGTGCAGCAGCAGGTACTGCCGGCGGCGCTGGCCGGACGGGATATTATGGCTTCGGCCCAGACAGGCACAGGCAAAACCGCGGCCTTTGGCTTGCCGCTGTTGGCCGCCTTGATTAATGAGTGGCAGCAACAGGGGCTCGCTGAGCCTGAGTATGGCGCCGCTCCCAGAGTGCTTATCCTGACACCAACCCGCGAGCTGGCGCAGCAAGTGGCGACTCAGTTGGGTAAATACGCCGCCCATACGCCATTTCGCATTTTGGCCATTTTTGGCGGCGCCAACTTCAACCCTCAACGCAAGGCGATAGCGGCCGGTATTGAGGTGCTGGTGGCGACGCCGGGGCGGCTGTTCGATCACCTGAGCCAAGATCATCTCAGGCTGGATAAGGTTAGGGCCCTGGTGCTGGATGAGGCCGACCGCATGTTGGACCTGGGATTCTTGCCGGATATTGAGCGTCTGGGGCGCTATCTGCCAGATGGGCATCAGACCATGCTGTTTTCGGCGACCTTCCCCGAGGCGGTCAAGCGCCTCGGGCACAAGCTGCTCGATAAGCCAGAATGGTTTGAAGTAGATAAAGAGAGCCGCACTCAGGAGCAGATCCAGCAAAAGGTGTATCCGGTGGACTATCGCCGTAAAGCCGAGTTGCTTGCCGAGCTTATTGGTCGCAACAACTGGCAACAGGTGTTGGCCTTTGTCAGTACCAAGGAGAGTGCCGAGCAGTTGCAGCAAGAGCTAAAACTCGACGGCATCAAGAGCGCCTGTTTTCACGGTGACAAGACTCAGGGCGCCCGCAGCCGCGCTCTGGCGCAGTTCATTGATGGAGAAGTTAGGGTATTGGTAGCAACCGATGTCGCGGCCCGAGGCCTGGATATTCCGGCTTTGCCAAGGGTTATCAATCTCGAGCTGCCATCCCAGGCTGATGACTATATTCATCGCATTGGCCGTACCGGCAGAGCAGGGCGCAGCGGAGAAGCCATTTCTTTGGTGAGCCCGGCCGAAGAGCAAAAACTGGCTGAAATAGAAGCCCTGCTCGGTTACAAGCTGCCAAGAGAAGTACTGCCGGGTTACGAGAAGGGCGCGCCGCTGCCGGAGCGTTATTTACAGCCAATAGAGAAGCCCCGACATGCCAAGACTCACAGGGGCCATAAACCCGGTCGCAAGGGCCAGGCTCCCAAAGGCCCAAGACGCAGATAATGCAATCTGCCCTGCTATACTCAATGCGTTGCCTCAATAAGCCGTCGGCAGCGCAGCCCCCTTAGCTTAAGGAATAGTAAAGGTATCAGGAGATGAGTATGTTGCGAAAATTAGTGATCTTGCTGTGGTTGAGTATGCTTGTGGCTTGCAGTTCCATTCCCAAAGACTGGTCCGGTATGAGTTCAACCGAGATAGCCTCCTGGAAAGAGGCAGGTTTTGACTCCCGAAGCGCCCAGCAGTGGCATGTTGCCGGTTTCGATGCCTCAAGCGCAGGCGCCTGGCAGGATGCAGGCTTTAAACTCCAAGATGCCAAAGAGTGGCACTTGCAGAGCTTCTCTGCGGCTGAGGCCAAAGGCTGGCGTGCCAGCGGCTTTGACTTGGACGATGCCATGAAAAATCGTGCCAAGGGGCTGACACCGATAGTGGATCACGAACTCAAGCCTTAGGGAAGGTATACAGAAATGGGCGCTATACGCGCCCATTTTGCATCTGTTTACAATTTCGAGCTAACTCTTTCCCTGCTTGGGTTACACTCTGCTGCCTCAATGCTGTAAGGAATGGAGTCACAGATGATCCTCAAACCCGTCGCCACCAATCTGATCACCGGCTTTCTCGGCTCAGGCAAAACCACCTTTATCAAAGCACTGCTGGCCAATAAGCCCGCTGGCGAGACCTGGGCGGTATTGGTCAATGAGTTCGGTGAAATAGGAATAGATGCCGGCCTGATGGGGCCGAGTGACTCTGGCGTTGTCATACGAGAAGTGCCCGGCGGCTGTTTGTGCTGCGCCGCCGGGGTGCCGACTCAAGTGGCGGTGACTCAGCTGCTGGCCCGGGCCAAACCCGACAGATTGCTGATAGAGCCAACAGGCCTTGGCCATCCCAAAGAGATTTTGAAAACCCTAAGCTCGAAACCGTTTGCCGAAGTGCTCAGCCTCAAGGCCAGTATCTGTCTGTTTGACCCGCGCAAACTCAGTGACAAGCGTTATACCGAACATGAGAATTTTCTCTCCCAGCTGCAGATAGCCGATATCCTGCTGGCCGGCAAGCAGGACCTCTGGCAACACCAAGAGTCAATGGTTCTGCCTGGGGATGAGCCGCTAAGTGCAAAAGGGGATGAGCCGGAAAGTGATCAGGAGAGTGGGCAGCTAGCTGCACACTTGAGGGAACAAATAGCCACCTTTATTGCCGCTCAGCAACTGGAAGGGGAGCTGTTTTACTGGTCCAAAGAGCAGAAGCTCAATGATGAATTGTTGCGGGCGCTGGCTCGGCCGGCAAAGGCCAATTTGAACACTAAAGCCACTCCCTTAGGCGCCGGGCTGTTGCGGCAAAATGCCGGTGTGTTTGCCATCAAGCCACTCGGCGTCGAGCCGCAGAGCCCGGAAGCACCCGAGTGGGACGCTCGCGGCATAGTGTTCAAAAGTAATAAAGGCGAGGGCTGTTACAGCTATGGCTGGATCTTTACTCCGGATTGGCTGTTCGATCTCGAGCGCCTCTATCGCTGGGCCAAGGCACTCGATGTGGTGCGACTAAAAGCTGTGATGATCACCAAAGACGGCATAGCGGCGCTCAATATGCTCGACGGTGAATTGAGCGTTGAAGAGCTCGATGATGCCATGGACTCCAGGCTGGAGATCATCAGTCGCGCCCCTTTGCAGCCTGAATCTTTGGAGCAGCAACTGCTCGCCATGAAAGTCGCCGAATAACGCCCTATTCAAGGCTGTGGCATCCAGGCTGATAACTCGGGTACAATCCGCCATCCACTTTTTCCGAGGTGATTGATTTCGGAGTGCCAATTTGAATGAAGGCCGAGCTGGCGCCTCCTAATATGGCCTCTGATATCGAACTTATGGTTTAACACCTTTGATGTTGAGAAAGCGTCATGACCCCAAACAGCGTCCCCCAGACTGAGCAGGATCTCGCCTTACTGCAGCAACCTGTCAGTAAACTCTTTTGGCGTTACACAGTCCCCACTGTGATGTCCATGTTGGTGACCGGAATTTACGTCACCATAGACGGGATGTTCATCGGCCACTACCTGGGGGAAACGGGTCTGGCGGGTATTATGCTGGCTTACCCTGTGGGCGCCATTCTCTATGCGCTCGGTGCGCTTTTGGGCATGGGCGGCGCCGCGCTTATCTCCATCAATCTTGGCCGCGGTGATGTCACCAGGGCCAGAAAAATTCTCGGCAATACCTTCAGTCTTTGTCTGTTGAGTGCATTGGTGGTGTCGCTTGCCGGTACCATGCTGACCGACGACATTCTGCGCTGGCTGAAAGCCGAAGGTGAGGTCTATGAAGGCGCCTACCAATACCTGTTCTGGTACTTTGCCTTGGGCATTTTCCCCATCATCTCCATGGCCTTCTCGGCGCTTTTGCGTAACGACGGTCGCCCCAGTTTCGTCACCTGGATCCTGGTGTTTGGAGGCGTGCTCAACACCCTGCTGGATTGGCTGTTTATTGTGGTCTTTCCCTTTGGACTGACCGGTGCCGCCATTGCTACCATGTTGTCCCAGGCGGTCACCGGCGGCCTGTGTCTGCAACATTTCTTTGGCAAGCGCACCCGGCTCAATATCGACTGGCAGCAGATGAAACTGAGCCAGGAGCTGGTTTGGGAAATCGTCAAGCTGGGGATGCCCAGTTTCCTGATGAATCTCTATCTGTCGATTGTATTGACCATGCATAACATGGCGCTGCTCTGGACCGGCACTTCGCTGCATGTGGCCGCCTATGGCGTGGTGAGTTATACCGAAGCCCTGTTTTACTTTGTGTTTGAAGGCATAGCCCTCGGCACCCAACCCATTCTCAGCTTCAATGCCGGTGCCGGTCGATATGACAGGGTCAAGCAGACCGCCAAAATGGCGTTTTCCGTCACCTTAATCTGCGCCTTGCTGGGCTTGGTGCTTATCTATAGCCGTCCGGAATGGATGGTGTATCTGTTTGTCGGTGACAACCCGACTCTGGCCCCGGTTGCCATTGAGGGCATGTATCTCTATTTCTGGGGCTTGCCGATGGAAGGCTTGATTTTGGTAGGAGCCAGCTTCTTTCAGGCCATCAATCGTCCGGCAGAGGCCTCGATACTCACGGGCAGTAAGTTGCTGCTGATAGGCCTGTTCCTCTGGGTGTTTGCCTGGGCCTTTGGCGTGCCGGGCGTGTGGATCTCCTTGGCATCCTGCAGCAGCCTATTGTGCCTGTGGATGTTCTACAGTTTAAAGCGCACCAAGGTGGCATTACACCAGCCTTGAGCGACAGGAAATGATGGCAAATATTCACCTGCATCAGTGATATATAAAGAAATATTAATTTAGAACTCAGGTTATTTTTGAGCAGGATCATGTTATAAAAGACTATCTTGCATTAGTTCATACTCTTGGGGGAATTTGTGACCGGTAAGCGGATTTTAATTGTGGGCGGCGGCGCCGGAGGATTGGCGCTGGCTTCCAAGCTGGGACGCAAATTGGGCCTGAAGGAAGAGGCTGAAATAACCCTGATAGACAAGAGTCCGGTACATATCTGGAAGCCCAAACTGCACGAAGTGGCCGTTGGGGTGATAGATCAATCGGTAGAAGGCTTGCTGTATCGCGACCATGGCCTGAAAAATGGCTATCGCTTCCTGCGCGGTGAAATGCTGCAATGCGATCCCGAGGCCAAGACCATCACCCTGGCCGGAGTCAGCAATGATGATGGCGAGCAGATTATCGCCGAGCGTGAGTTGCCCTATGACTATCTGGTGGTCGCCATCGGCGGGGTGGCCAACAGCTTTAACACCCCGGGTGCCAAAGAGCACTGTATCTTCCTCGACAGCCTCGACAGCGCCAATCAATTTCACCACAAGTTGCTGGACAACCTGTTACTGCTGGATGAAACCAGCGAAAAGCTCAGTATCGGCATAGTGGGTGCCGGCGCGACCGGGGTTGAGCTGGCCGCCGAGTTGCATCATGTGCTGGACTCGGTCAAAGAATACGGTTACCTCAATGTCGATAAGCATCATCTGGAAATTCACCTGATTGAGGCAGCGCCCAAGATATTGCCAGCTCTGCCGGACAAGGTGAGCTCCAGAGCCCAGTCTGTACTGGATCATATCGGAGTTCGCTTGCACATAGGGGTGCAGGTCAAAGAGGTGACCAAGCAGGGCTTTATTACCCAGGAAGATGTGCTGATCCCTGCCGGGCTTAAGGTGTGGGCCGCCGGCGTCAAGGGGCCGGATGTACTGCAGCAGTTTGATAAGTTGCCGGTCA
The DNA here is from genome assembly GCF_000518445.1 of Shewanella sp. 38A_GOM-205m. Lineage (NCBI taxonomy): Bacteria > Pseudomonadati > Pseudomonadota > Gammaproteobacteria > Alteromonadales > Shewanellaceae > Shewanella > Shewanella sp. 38A_GOM-205m. The sequence goes on from NZ_JADP01000001.1 coordinate 49,399, forward strand.
ATAACCGTAACCTTATCGAGGTCGATGCCTGTATGCGGGTCAAGGGCCATAAGGATATCTACGCCTTGGGCGACTGCGCCTTTTTGGTGCAGGACAACGGCAAGCCTGTGCCTCCCCGGGCACAAGCCGCATCGCAGATGGCGGAAACCCTGTATAAGAATATTCTCAACCGCTTGAAGGGCAAGGCAGAAAATCCTTTTGTCTACCGCGACTATGGTTCATTGGTGTCACTGAGCCGTTTCTCGGCGGTGGGCAATCTGATGGGCAACCTGAGATCCGGCTCCCTGTTTATTGAGGGTTACGTGGCGCGGATGATGTACATGTCCCTGTATCAACGCCATCTGGCGAGTTTGTACGGTTGGTTTTCGGCGTTGGTGTATCGTCTGGCGCAGCGGCTGCTGAAGTGGCACAGGCCCAAACTCAAGCTGCATTGATAAAGTGATTTTGAACCTTATCGCAAAGGCGCTCAGTAGAGCGCCTTTTTAGTGGCTGGAATTTCAGCTTGCTTGCACTCTGGCGCTCGAGTCTCTGATAACCGGCTCTGGGGTGAAGATCTCGCTGCGAGCGCTCTGCTCACGGCGATTGGCGATCAACAGCTCGGTAGCTATCTGGGCAATCTTGCCGTTGGGCTGATGCACCGTGGTCAACTTGGGCCAGGTTTGGCGTGAGAAGGGGCTGTCCTCAAAGCCGACAATCGAGAGCTCGGTGGGAATATCCACCCCTTCAAGCCTGGCGGCAAACAGGGCTCCGGCGGCGATTTCGTCGTTACAGGCCACTATGGCGCTGGGCCGGTTAGCCCCTTTGAGTAGCTTCTTGGCACCTTCAACTCCGGATTCAAACGAATATTCCCCCTCGACAATCAGCTCGGGAGACTCGTCCAGGCCGTTATCCCTCAAGGCCTGACGATAACCTTCGAGACGCTCCTTGGTGGATTGGTGATGATAGTCGCCGCTGAGAAAGGCGATTTGCCGATGCCCGAGATCGATAAGATGTTGGGTAATGGCCACGGCGCCGGATCTGTCGTTAACCAATACCGCCAGCCCGGTATCGGCCTTTACTCTGTCACCGGCCATGATGCGAACATAGTTGGCACCTATGGCATCCAGGGCGGAGAGTACCTTGGGATCTTCCGACAGCGGCGGCGTTAGTACCAGTCCGGCCAGGCGGGCATGTTTCACCATAGTGGTCAGTTGTTCACAAATACCATCGGCCTTGGCATCACAGGGGTGGATCAGCAGCTCATAGCCCTTGTCCCGACAGGCGGAAAGAATACCGTTCTGCATATCGATAATGTAGTAGGCATTGGGGTTGTCATAGACGAAGCCTATGACATAAGAACTGGTGGCAGCCAGGTTGCGGGCAGCTAAATTCGGCTGGTAATTCAACGCCTTGATTGCAGCATTGACCTTGTCGATAGTAGCCTGTTTAACCGAAGGCTCATTATTGGTGACCCGGGATACTGTCTTGATGGAAACGCCGGCATATTTAGCCACGTCATTGATGGTTACTTTCATTCAACTTAGTCCGAGATGTCAGGCGAATACTCACAGCCAGCGGGGGCCGGAAGCGGCATGGCCGCTTGTCGAGCATCTTATACTGCTGACTTTTAGCCAGTTTGGCAACGCAGAATTTAGGGAAGGTGCGAATAAGTCCTCATGGCCTTCTCTTTTGCAGAGAGTGGCTTGCACAGCAATTAGCTTTCGGCGTTATCCGACTTCCTTAGTGATTAGGCCATTATATAAATTCGTTTCCCGCTATTGTTAACGCCCTTGGTTACACAAACTTCTGCCTGGACAGTTTTTGACCAGAATAAAAATCTGTTTTCTCCCATTAACACAGCAATATGACAGTTTTTATTCACTCTGGCGTTATTTTGTTGTGGCAAGACTGTTAATTATTGTGTAATGTTTATCCTTAGACATGACAGCGTTGTCATTCTCTTGAAGGGAATGGTTATGGCAACAAAAAAGATAATAAAGTGATGGAAGGGAAACGAGATGCGAACATCTACCTTTAAGAAAACTGCCCTCGCTGCAAATATCGCGATCCTCCTTGGGGGAGTGGTATCTGTTGGCGCGCTGGCTGCCGAGGCAGCAGATAACAACAGCAACGAAACTGCCAATATTGAAAAAATTGAAGTCCGTGGTATGCGTGCCTCGATGAAGGCTTCGGTCAATACCAAGCGTTTTTCAGATGCCGTGGTCGATGCGGTAACTTCAGAAGATATAGGTAAATTCCCCGACAGTGATGTGGGGGAGTCTCTGGGACGTATTCCTGGTGTCGCCGTTAACCGCCAGTTCGGTCAGGGGCAACAGGTTTCTATCCGCGGCGCCTCGGCGCAGCTGACCAGTACCCAGCTTAATGGCCACTCGGTAGCTTCTACCGGTTGGTTCGATCAGCAGGCCATCGACCGCAGTTTCAACTACACCTTGCTGCCGCCAGAGATGGTGGGCTCGATTGAAGTCTACAAATCTTCCCAGGCCGATATTGCCGAAGGGGGCATAGGCGGCACTGTCATAATCAACACCCGCAAACCGCTGGATTTGGATGCCAATTCGGTTTTCCTGAGCGCCAAAGGGGACTATGGTAGCGTCTCGGAAGAGATAGATCCTGAAGCCTCCGGTCTCTACAGCTGGAAAAACGAAGATGAAAACTTCGGTGTGTTGCTGGCCGGTTCCTGGAGCCAGACGGACTATCAGCGCAATGGCATTGAAACCCTGCTTGGCTGGGGTGAGATAGTGCCAACCACCTTCCAACAGGATCGTGAGCGCACCGCAATCAACCTGGTGTTGCAGTATCGTCCCACCGACAGACTGGAATTGGGGCTCAACTACATGAATCTGGAGCTGGACGCCAACAACGCCAACACCTCCATCTTCCTGTTTCCCACTCAGCGAGGTGACTACACCTGTGAACAGGTCAATGCCGCCGGCGTTTGTACCAAGATAAATCACAGCGATCAGGGCGGTTTTGCCTGGGCACAAACCTGGGCCCGTAAGGCGAGCATGAGCTCGGATACAGTGGATTTCAACTTCAACTATGAAGCGGATAACTTCACCGTTGAAGGCCGCATAGGCCGCACCGAAGCAGAGGGCGGTACCGACTTGACTGCCAACTATGGCAACTCAATCGGTGTCCCGGCTGACTTTGCCGGTATCTATGACGCCACCGGCGACAAGATCAACATCGACATCGCCAACAAGTATTTTGAGGCCGGTGACTTTAACGACCCATTGGCCACTGCCGGCTGGGCGCTGAAGAAGCAGCCCAACACGGATGAAGAAACCTTCGCTCAGTTGGACTTCAACTTCCCGGTAGCCTGGGGCGCTATCAGTGCCATCAAGACAGGTGTGAGCTATGCCGATCATGAAGTCACCCAGATGACAGATGCGGCGATAGTCAATGACGCCAAGGTACTGACCAAGGACGCTTCTGCCTACTACAATGGCACCATGTCATCCGGCGCCGGTTTCACTCTGCCTGAGCCGATATTTGATGCCATGATTGCCGATGCCTATGCGGCCATCGATGGCTTTACCGTCGACAAGTCTGGTTACGGCACTATCCAGGAAGAGAACCTGGCTCTGTACGCCATGGCTACTTTTGCCGGGGAAGGATTCCGCGGTAACTTCGGTTTCCGTTATATCTCTACCGACATTGAGTCTGACTATTACGCGCTGAACGATCAGGGCCAGTTCGCCGATGATCTGAGCACAGACAAGTCCAGCTATAACGATGTACTGCCGAGTGTTAACATCGCCTTCGACTTGAGCGAGGATGTGATACTGCGCGCCTCAGCCGCTCAGGTGATCTCCCGCCCCAACTACGCCGAGCTGTTTGCTACCTCGACCCTGCCGGGTTACAACGACGGTACACCTTTTAATGAAAAGCTGGTGCGTGGCAGCGTGGCGCTGGAACCATTCAAGGCGACCCAGGCCGACTTGAGTCTGGAGTGGTACTTCAGTGATTCGGGCCTGTTTGCCGCCACTTACTTTATCAAGGATGTCAGCTCTTTTATCACCACCAAACAGAAGCTGAATCAGCAGATAGGTATTGAAGATCCCAACCTGGTAACCGAAGGTGAAAGTTCTTGTGGCGTAGGTATCTATGACTGCTGGACTGTGAGCGAGAAGTACAATGCCGACGGCGGCAGCATAGATGGTATCGAGCTGCAACTGCAGGACTCCTTCGACAATGGTTTGGGTTACTCAGTGAACTACACCTTTGCCGATGCATCCTCTCCGGCAGAAAACTATCCTGATCGTGTGGGCGTGTTCTCTGACTCATCCAAGCATACCGTCAACCTGGTAGGTTACTATGAGATGGACGACTTTAGCGCTCGTCTGGCCTATAACTGGCGCTCCGAGTATATGATGCGCGAGCTGCCTGGCTTCTACGGTAACCGTCAGCACGAGTCTTACGGGACCTTGGACCTCAGTGCCAGCTACTCGGTAACCGACTATTTGGATATCACCTTTGAAGCGGTCAACATCACTGAAGAAGACAGCATACAGACGGGTGTTTCCCCAATTAGTGCAGAGGATGTGATCAGCGAGTTCAAGGCCGATTACCCAGTGTGGAGCTTTGAAGGCGAAGCCAGATATAAAGTAGGTGTAGCCCTGCGCTTCTAAGTACAGGTCTTTATCTTCAATACCAAAGCCGACCCCAGGGTCGGCTTTTTGCATCAGCACCACGATGTTAGGCCGCTGGTACAGCGGCTAGCATAGCTTTCAGCTCAAAATAGCCAAATAGCATTGGTTGGGTCTCCGGCGATGGATGTTTCTCATTGCCTGCCGCAGGCTTATGCACAGGCGATACTGTGACACGGCGTGAATACGTCCCTGTAGCCTCGACGAAAACGTCCCTGTTTTCGACGGTCACAGTTCCGCCTGTGCCTGGAAAATAGGCGTATGTCTGTGGGCATATAGGTAGCTTCAAACAAGTTAGTTCTCACAGAATTGCACCAATTCCCCCCTTCGGAGCCGCCGCTGGCGTTGTTGCAAATTGGCGTAGCCGAGACAGGGATGTCGAGGCTCGAAGGTCGAGCAAGGATGCGAGTCCTGAGTGTAGTCAATTTGTTTCATAAGCCCGCGGGGATTTCGGCTACGTCGGGGTGTCCTTGGGGATGCAAGGGGCTTTGGACAAGCAAAGCCCCTTGGCCGGTGTGGTGTGGAACACCACGACTTTAGGCCGCTGGCACAGCGGCTATCATGGCTTTAAGCCAAAACTCACCAATAAACTAGGTCTTAGCTTCTGGCTAAGCAGCTGCCAATCACCTGCGGTGCGGATGGGCAGGAAGCCCAAATGCCGTGAAGGACAGGGCGCCTGAGAACGGCCTCTCGCACAGGCGATCCTGTGACTCGGCGTGAATACGTCCCTTATCTCCATGGATGGAGTGTATGCCGAATTTGTCTGGAACAAAATTCGGCCCTGTTTTCGACTGTCACAGTTCCGTCTGTGCCAGAAATATATGTGTATATCTGTAGCTTCCAATGACTCTGTTTGGGAAGAATTGTACCTACTCCCCTTTCTAGTGCGGCCCCTTGCACAGGTAAGACAGTGAGCCAATAAAAAGGCTGCCAAGGCAGCCTTCTGATCTCTGTATTGGGATTAATCCAGCAGCAAGTCGATTTGGTTCAGTGAACACAGGTGAGCATAAACCGGTGAGTAGACGCCGCGCTTGGCAAATTCCAGTTTAACCTCATCGCTCAGGGCATTGAGCTTTTGCTCATCGACGATATAGAGGCCATCTATATTGCTCTTTTCACCCTGTTTGTTGGTTACTGTCAGAGTCTTGGGTTGCAGTAATTCATGGCTGGTCAGGGTCTTGACGAACTGCTTGGTGATTTCACGGTACTCAATCAGGTTGCCGATAAATTCGATGCGGTTTTTCAGGAATTCGGTCTGCTCACCGGTTTCGGTAAACAGGGATTCGCCCTTGTCTTCGCTGACATGCTTGCTGTTGACATCGATACCGATAAGTACATTTTCCTGGCTGGAGTCTCCGGCGGCAAAAGGTTGCATCCGGCACTGCATTGGCAGGTAACGTCGGGTCCAGGTGTTGTCCTTGATAAAGCAGTTGCTCTCAGGCTTCAGAGAGGTGATGGCAACCGGCTGGAATTCTCCACTTTGGCTGTTCTTGGCGAAAATGATCGGGAAACTGGTGGCGGCAGGCAAAAATTCCTGCACCAGCAAAGGCAACATATGGTGCTTCTCAAATTCGCTGAAATCTATGCCTGGAGTGACTTTCAGAGCCTTGTGTGCGCCGTTGTTGAGCGGGACGTATTGTGCTGTCATTGTCTTTTTATCCTTGTTGTTATTTGAGGTTCCGTCAGCCAATCAACTGACGCACCGGAAAATAAATCGTCACTGAAATATCGGGGCCAGAACCGCTTCTTCGGTTGTATTAGTACCGCAAACCAGTAAAAAGTTCAGCTTGAGACTTATTGGCTTGTGACCCCAAGCATGCTGCGGATGTTAACAGTGGTCAAACTGGATGTCATTGTTAAAAATATGTTCGCAAGCGCTGTTTTCAAGAGGGATTGGGAAAATAAAAATTGTCAAAAAAATGTAGAAATAAGGTTTGTACTTGTGTATGTTTATTGATGACAGCGTTGTCATTGCTTGTGTGACTATTGTGTCTATGGCCATGTTGTCTTGTAAGGTCTGCATGTCGAGGATGAGGTCTCCTTTACATGCCTTCCACAGTTGAGTATCTGTCGGGCGGCTGCGCAACTGTGTTTTCAATACTGTAGTCTCTCCCCGGAAACTAGAGTGGGCTGGGTGCTGATTTCAGTACCTGGCCATTTTTTTATCCCGGTTGTCACTCAACATAGTTTGTCGAGGTGGCAGCCACTGCTTGAGTCGACAGGGAATATGGCATCATGGTGAAAACAATAATAAGGACAGGAGAGTAACGGAATGAAGTTAACTATCGCGGCGTTAGCCATTGCCTTGAGCTTGGGGCTGACGGCTTGTTCTGACAAGCCGCCGGCAACCGGGACTGAACCTGGGCAGAGCCAAGCCGGTTCTTCGTCAAAAGCCTCGAACGAAGATCTGACTCAGAATAAGCTGCATAGCTTTGCCCAGAGTTTGCAATTGAAATATGCCGTGCTGTCCAATGTGCCGGATGACAACTGCGACCCGAGCCGTGCCGAAGGCCGCTGTTTCCAGGCGCAAATTCGCCTGACTCCGAGCGAAGATCTCAGCGCTTCTGACTGGGCCATCTATTTTAGCCAGATGCGTCCGGTACTCTCGGTTGCCTCGCCTGAGTTTCATATAGAGCATATTCAGGGCGATCTGCATCGTCTGACGCCAACCGCCACCTTCGGCGGTTTCAAAAAGGGTGTCAGCGAAATCATCAATTTTCGCGGTGAGCTGTGGCAGCTGTCGGAAATTGATGCCATGCCCAACTATTACATGGTGGTTGAGGGGTTCAAGCCGGAGGTCATCGCCAGCACTGAAGTTAAGCAAGACCCGGATACCGGGCTTGAGTTGCTTCCCTATGTGCAGCCTTACACGGATGCCGAGAAACAATATCGCCGCAGCTCACAGGATAAGCTGCCCTGGGATACCGCCAATGTTGTCTTCGGCCAAAATGCCGATACTCCCGATGATGCCGGCCTTGCGGTGGCAAGCCTTATTCCTAAGCCGGATTCAGTGACTTGGCTTGAACAAACACCTGTCACCCTCAATGCCGGGATTAAGCTTAACCCGAGCCACATAGCTAACGGAGTCGAGCTGCAATCACTTGAGGCGGCGCTCTTGCGCCTACAAAGGTTGGGTGTCAGCCAGAGCGAACAAGGATTGGCGCTTAACTTGCTGCCACTTGAGGGAGGGCAAAGCGAGCACTATCGACTCGAGATTGAGGCCGGCGGAATTAACCTGGCCGCCGCAGACGCCGCGGGTTACTCCTATGGCTTGGCGAGTCTTGCAGCCTTGCTGCAGTTGCCTGCCGATGAGACCCAATCAATAGCACTGCCACAGCTGCGGATTCAAGATGGCCCCAGATACCCGTTTCGTGGTATGCATCTGGATGTTGGCCGCAACTTCCATTCCAAGGCGTTTGTGCTGAGCCTGCTGGAGCAGATGGCGGCCTATAAGCTCAACGTATTGCATTTGCACATGGCCGACGATGAAGGCTGGCGCCTGCAGATCCCCGGTCTGCCGGAGCTGACCGAGATTGGCAGCAAACGCTGCCACGATCTCGATGAAAACCGCTGTTTGCTGCCGCAACTGGGCAGTGGCCCCAATCCTGAGACTCAGGTCAACGGGTACTACACGACCCAGGACTATATAGATATTCTCAAGTTTGCCGCCGCAAGACAGATCCAGGTGATCCCGTCGATGGATATGCCGGGGCACTCCCGCGCCGCTATTAAATCGATGCAGGCCCGTAGCCGCAAGCTATTGGCTCAGGGCGACAGTCAGGCCGCCAGCCAATATCTGCTGGCGGATCCCGAGGATACCACTGTTTACAGCTCCATTCAGTACTACAACGACAACACGCTCAATGTCTGTATGGAGTCCAGTTACACCTTTGTCGCCAAGGTGATAGATGAAATTGCCAAGCTGCATCAGGCCGCCGGAGTACCGCTTAAGCGCTACCACATAGGTGCCGATGAGACCGCCGGTGCCTGGCTCGACTCGCCGGCCTGTGAACGCTTTATTGCGGCCAATTCGCAGCGGGTGGCCGACAAATCTGCCCTCGGCGCCTACTTTATTGAGCGGGTATCGCAGATGCTGGCTGAGCGCGGCATAGAGGCGGCCGGTTGGAGCGATGGCATGAGTCACGTCAACCCGGCCAATATGCCGAGCCCGGTGCAAAGTAATATCTGGGACATAGTCGCCCACGGCGGCTTCAAACGGGCGCATGCCCAGGCCAATCTCGGCTGGGATACTGTGCTGTCCAACCCGGAAGTACTCTATTTCGATATGCCGCCGGCAGCCGATCCGAAAGAGCCCGGCTATTACTGGGCCAGTCGCAGCAGCAACAGTCGCAAGTTACACAGCTTTATGCCGGATAACCTGCCGGCCAATGCCGAGCAGTGGGGCGATATTGAGGCCAGGCCTTTTGTCGCTGATGACACAGAGCAACTCAGCCCACAAGGAAAGCGTCTCAGTGGCCCAATGGCGCCGGGCAGGGGCTTTATAGGCCTACAGGGACAACTCTGGAGCGAGACGATTCGCAGCGACACGACCGCAGCTTATATGATTTTCCCTCGCCTCTTGGTTTTGGCGGAAAAGACCTGGCATAAGCCGGACTGGGAACTGGCTTACCGGCACCAGGGGGCAAGTTACAGCCAGGATTCCGGCCACTTCGGTGCCGAGGAGCGACAGGCGCAGGCAGAGGATTGGCATCGACTGGCCAACATCCTGGGGCATAAGGAGCTGGCCAAGCTGGATAAGGCCGGGGTGCATTACCGTTTGCCGCTGCCGGGCGGCAGAATCAAGGATGGCAAGCTTGAGGCCAATATCATCTTTCCCGGGCTCAAGATCCAATATCGCCTACCAGGGGCTGAATGGCAGGAGTATCGCGGCCCTGTGGCAATTGCAGCGCCGCTTGAGCTTCGCAGTGTCTCGCCCGATGGCCGCCGCTATAGCCGGGTTCAGCCACTGAATTAGTCTTTAAGCAGGTACGGATGTGGGCTGACGTTAACAGATAACGCCAGCCACGTCTTAGCTTACTGCCTGACTTATTTTTAATGCCTTATTTTTAATGCTTGAGTGGCGTTTGAGAGTGGTTAAGGAAGCCTGAGTCCCAGCCGTGAGTCGATTTATTTCTGCTGATTAAAAATAAATGACAGCGCTGTCATTTGTGATGTAACATTAGTTTAACCACATGGTTAACGATAGCTTTAACTTGAGTCCGCTCAGTGGAATGTCACCGGGTAAATCCTGAAAGGCGCCTTACTGCAGCGATTTGTCAGTGTTCCGCCGCGCCAGATTGCGCCGTGACCATAAAAGAAACAGAAAGAGGTCTGCCATGGGGGAAAACCCGACACCGGATACACAAGTGTATATAGGGATAGACGGCGGCGGCAGTAAGTGCCGGGCAACCGTCTACTGCCGGCAAAAGGGTGTGCTGGGAACCGGAGTTGCCGGTCGGGCCAATCCTTTGCACGGTCTGAGCCAAACTTTCGACTCCATCATAAGTGCTACAGGTTTGGCCCTGGCCGATGCCGGTCTGCGGCAAGCCGATTGCGCCAATATGGTGGCCGGTCTCGGGCTTGCCGGTGTCAATATTCCCAGGCTTTATCAGGAGATCCTCGATTGGAGGCATCCCTTTGCCGCCATGTACCTGACCACAGATCTGCATACTGCCTGCATTGGCGCCCACCAAGGGGACGATGGTGCCGTCATCATCACAGGTACTGGCTCCTGTGGTTATGCCCATGTGGGTGAGCGGCAATTGTCTCTCGGTGGTCATGGCTTTGCTCTGGGCGATAAGGGCAGCGGCGCCTGGATGGGCTTGAAAGCCGCGGAGCAGGTGTTGTTGTCGCTCGATGGTTTTGCGCCGCAAACAGCCCTTGGCGCCAAACTGCTGGCCCATTTCGGGGTGACCGATGCCCTGGGGATAGTGGAAAACCTTGCCGGACGCTCCTCCAGTTGTTATGCCGCCCTGGCGAGAATAGTGCTGTCCTGTGCGGCCGAGGGCGATGATACCGCCACCGCTATTGTCAGCGAAGGTGCCGACTATATCAGCCGGTTGGCACGGCGCCTGTTTGAACTCAATCCGCCGCGATTTGCCATGATAGGCGGCCTGGCCGAGCCGCTCAGGCCCTGGCTGGCCGACGATGTGGTCGAACGAATCGCCCCCGTGTTGGCGCCACCGGAAATCGGTGCCGTGCACTTTGCCATGCACCAACACTCGCAATTTTCAGCCTGTCCGGCCGATGCCGGCGCATACGACTTAGCAAAGGTGAAACCATGACCCATACCATAATGGAGCGCGAGGCTCGCAGTGCTCCCGAGAAGATTGCCAACCAGTTGCAGGCCAATGACCGGTTAGCCCTAGAACTGGGGCAGCGGCTGCGCGAGTTTGCTCCCAAGTTTGTGATGATTGTGGGGCGCGGCTCTTCTGATCACGCCGGGGTATTTGCCAAGTATCTGTTTGAAATAGAGGCCGGTGTGCCTACTTTTGCCGCCGCGCCTTCGGTGGCCAGTGTCTATGGCAAGCGCTTGCAGTTGGCCGGTGGTCTGGTGATAGTCATCTCTCAGTCGGGACGCAGCCCGGATATTCTGGCCCAGGCCAAGATGGCCCGCGAAGCCGGTGCCTTTTGCGTGGCGCTGGTCAATGATGAAACTGCACCTATCAAGGACATAGTCGATCTTGTATTGCCGCTTCGCGCCGGAGAGGAGCAGGCGGTGGCCGCCACCAAGAGCTATTTGGCTACCCTGTCGGCGCTGCTGCAACTGGCCGCAGCCTGGACCCAGAGCCCTGGGTTGGCCCGCGCCATAGATGAATTGCCCCAGGCGCTGCAGGCGGCTGTGGATGCAGAACCTCAACTGACTGCCGAATCTTTGCAGCACAGCAACAATCTGGTAGTGCTGGGACGAGGACTGGGTTATGCCATCAGTAAAGAGATAGCGCTCAAACTCAAGGAGGTCTGTGCTATCCATGCCGAGGCCTTCTCCAGCGCCGAATTTCTTCACGGCCCTGTGACCCTGGTGGAGAACCACCTCAAAATAGTCGATGTCTGTGTGGCCGATGAATCCTATGCCAGCCATCTTGAGCAGATAGCCGAAGTCGGGCGCCGCGGCGCTGAGTTGGTTCACCTCAAGCAAACCGCCAATGAGGTTCATCCCAGAGTCGCGCCTCTGGCATTGCTGCAGCGTTTTTATATCGATGTGGCCGCTGTGGCCATAGCCAGAGGCATAGATCCGGATCAACCGGCCGGGCTTAAGAAAGTCACCCAAACCCTTTGATTAAAGTGGCCGACGTGCCTAAACGGGACAACGCAGTGGAGAGCAGAGAATGACGCAAACCTTTATCGCCGAGCGCTTGTTCGATGGCAGGCAATATCATCACAATCTGAGCTTTGCCGTGGAGAACGGCAATCTGCAGGCCTTGGGCTCTGCGGCAGGTTCAGATGCTATTCGCCTGCAAGGCCTGGTCGTACCCGGGTTTATCGATGTGCAGGTCAATGGCGGTGGCGGCGCGCTGTTTAACGGCGAGCCTACACTCGAGTGTATCGCAACCATAGGCCGGGCCCACGCCAGGTTCGGCACCACAGGCTTTTTGCCGACCCTGATCAGCGACAGAATCGAAGTGATGAACCGCGCAGCCGATGCGGTGGCCGAGGCGATAGCCAGGCAAAGCACAGGGGTTTTGGGGATACATTTTGAGGGGCCGCACTTGTCTGTGCCGAAGAAAGGCGTGCATCCACAGCAGTATATCCGCCGAATTTCCGATGCCGAGCTGGCATTGTTCAGCCGTCAGGACTTGGGTGTTCGTTTGGTGACCCTGGCGCCGGAAAATGTGGCGCCAGAGGTTATCAGTGCCTTGGTCGAGGCAGGTGTCCGTGTTTGTCTTGGTCACTCCAATGCCGACTATGATACCGTGCGTTTGGCCCTGGCGGCCGGTGCCAGCGGTTTTACTCACCTCTATAACGCCATGTCGCCCTTGGGCTCCAGAGCACCGGGTATGGTGGGTGCCGCCATAGAGGACGAGGCCAGTTGGTGTGGCCTTATCGTCGATGGTCACCATGTGCATCCTGCCGCAGCCAAGGTGGCCATCCGCGCCAAGGCCAAAGGCAAGATGCTCTTGGTGACGGACGCCATGCCACCTGTGGGGTTGGATCAAGATGCCAGTTTTGAGCTCTTTGGCCAGCAGGTGCTGCGCCAGGGCGACAGACTCAACGCCATCACAGGAGAGTTGGCCGGATGTGTGCTGGATATGAATACCGCGGTGCGAAACGCTGTCTCTCTACTGGGGCTCAGTGTTGAAGAATCCATACGGATGGCGAGCGAGTATCCGGCGGCATTTCTTGGACTCGAGCAGCAAGGCCACTTGGCTGCGGGCAAACGTGCCGATTTTCTGGTGCTCGATAATGAACTCAAGGTGCAAAGCACCTATATCGGCGGTCAATTGGTTTACGCCGCCGAGGAAAGAGTGCGCTGAAATAAGCCGTTGCGCCAAGAACGCGATTAACCCTCTTCACATAAGCAGTGCAGCTTTTACCCGGATAAAGATAATAACAACAGGGAAGCCCTATGACTGAAAAGATAGCGGCGGCAACTGAGACCGCCAACAAGCCCAGGCTGATGTCGCTCGATGCGCTACGGGGCTTTGACATGTTCTGGATCCTCGGCGGTGAAGCGCTGTTTGCCGCCCTCTTGCTGCTGACTACTTGGAGTGGCTGGCGTTGGTTCGATGGCCAGATGCACCACAGCAGTTGGCATGGTTTTACCTTCTACGATCTTATCTTCCCGCTGTTTATCTTCCTCTCCGGCGTTGCCCTGGGTTTGTCTCCCAAGCGTCTGGACAAGTTGGCGTTGGCCGAGCGACTTCCAAAATATAAGCACGCAGTTAAGCGTTTGGCTTTACTGCTGTTTTTTGGCGTGCTCTACAATCACGGCTGGGGGACGGGCATGCCGGCTGCCCTGGATGAGATACGCTATGCCAGCGTCTTGGGACGTATCGCCTTCGCCTGGTTTTTTGCCGCCATGCTGGTGTGGCACACAGGGCTCAGAACCCAGATCTATGCTGCTGTCGCTATCCTGCTGGGATACGCCATGGTGCAGCTGTGGCTACCGGTCCCGGGCGGCAGTGCCGGGGACTTTAGCGCCGCCGGTTCCATCAACGCCTGGGTAGACAGTCATTTCCTGCCCGGGATCAGCTACCAACATAAGCCTTATGATCCGGAAGGCCTGTTATCGACCCTTCCCGCAGTGGTCAATGCTTTGGCCGGTGTGTTTGTGGGCCGCTTTTTGCAGCAGCAAAGTCTTTCAGCCTGGGGCAGGGTAGGTTTGCTGTGTTTGGCCGGGCTTGTTTGTTTGGGGCTTGGCTGGCTGCTTAATCCTCTGATCCCGGTTAATAAGGATCTCTGGACCAGCAGTTTTGTGCTGGTGAGCAGCGGCTGGAGTCTGTTGCTGCTGGCGCTGTTCTACGCCGTTATCGATGTGCTTGGGCTGCGTTGGTTGGGTTTCCCCTTTGTGGTGATTGGTTGCAACGCCATCATCATCTATCTCGCTTCCAGTCTGGTTCAGTGGCGCTATAGCAGCGAAAGTCTGCTTGGCGGTTTTATCAATAGCGCCCCCGAGAACTGGCAGCCACTGCTTGGTGTATTGGCCATGCTCGGGGTGCAATGGTTGCTGCTCTGGTGGATGTATCGCAGGCAGTTGTTTATTCGGGTTTGAGGCTTAGGGAAGGTTCGAACAAGCCCCATGTGTGCTCTGCGTCGGCTTACAGGCCTGGATGCAAGGCGTGGTTCGCCGCAAATGGCTTAGTCCTTTACAAGAAGCACAACACAGCAGACAGGTCTGTAAGCCACGCCCTTTGGGGCTTTCACAGCAACCGGCTCTCTGCGTTATCCGACTTTGACAGGCCCCGGCATGCCTTCAGTCAGATGCCTTGAACGCCAATTGCTGTGCAAGCCAGAGTGCCACGAGGACTTATTCGCACCTTCCTTAGCTTGCCTAAGTGAGGCGAACAAGCGACATCTGCCTGGTTTAAAATTAATGACAGCGTTGTCTTTTTTGTTATTATGACGTAACTTTATTGAAACAAAGCCGTGTATAAAGCTGCCGCGGCATCAAGGTTTCAAGCGTTAAACACCACTCAAGATGGATGGGGCGCCGATAAATTTGGTTGCCAAACAATAAATTACTATAAGAAGCAGGTTTATGAACATGACAGTTGCTACCCCGGCTGATGCAGCCTCAAGAAGCAGTTTTCTGCCTATGACTATCGTAGGTGCGCTGTTTTTTATCTTTGGATTTGTGACCTGGTTGAATGGTTCATTGATCCCTTTTCTGCAAATCATCTGTGAGCTCAATGAGTTTCAGGCACTGTTTGTCACCTTTGCCTTCTACATCGCCTATACCGTGATGGCGCTGCCCATGTCGTCGATCCTGCGTCGCACCGGCTATCGCAATGGCATGGCGGTGGGGCTGGGGATCATGGCAGTCGGCTCTGTGCTGTTTATTCCAGCCGCCTTCAGCGCCAACTTTTTAATGTTTCTGTTGGCGCTTTTTGTACTGGGAACCGGCCTGACCATTTTGCAGACGGCGTCCAACCCCTATGTGGTGCATATTGGTCCTAAGGAGAGCGCCGCCATGCGGATCTCCATCATGGGGCTGATTAACAAGGGCGCCGGGGTGATAGTGCCTATTCTGTTTACCGCTTTGGTATTGGCTGATCTGGAAGGGTTCACCGCCGGGCATCTGGCTGCCATGGCCCCGGCCGAGCGAGAAGCCCAAATAAGCGAACTGTCTGCGCGTCTGGTGATGCCCTATATCTATATGACGCTGGCGCTTGTGGTGTTGATTGCACTGGTGAAGTTTTCTGCTTTGCCTGAAATCGCCTTCGAGGGAGAAGAGGGAGAGCACGCCGACAAGAGCGGTATAGTGCATTTCCCTCAGGTGATCCTTGGCGCAATAGCCATCTTTGCCTATGTGGGGGTTGAAGTGATTGCCGGCGATACCATAGGTCTCTATGGTGCCAGCCTAGACGTCAACAATTTCGCATCCCTGACCTCCTACACCATGGTGTTTATGGTTATCGGCTACCTCTTGGGGGTTAGCTGTATTCCACGTTTTATCAGCCAGGAAAAGGCTTTGCTCGCCTCGGCCTTGGCGGGTATTGCTTGCATCTTTGGCATCATCTTCTCATCGGCCGAGAGCCATGCTATCTCGTCGCTGCTGTGGGGGTGGAGCGGTATTCCAACTATTCCGGATACAGTCACCTTCGTCGCCATGATGGGCCTGGCTCACGCTCTGGTTTGGCCCTCTGTGTGGCCGCTGGCGCTGGAAGGGCTGGGCAAGTACACGGCCCAGGGCTCGGCGCTGCTGATCATGGGTATTTCAGGTGGCGCCATACTGCCGCTGATATTCGGCAAGATTGCCCACTTCAGCGACAATGTGCAGTTGGGTTACTGGATAGGCTTGCCCTGTTATCTGTTTATCCTCTTCTATGCGCTGAAAGGCCATAAGATGCGCAGTTGGTAACAGCGAGAGTTTAGCCCTCCTTGGTGACTTAACTGCTCATGGTCGGTAATAGCCGTTTGCTTCAATTCCCCGAGCCTTTTGACTCGGGGATCTCGTCATACCTGATATCTCAGTCACGAACCCAAACACTCTTGTGTCATAAAGAAGTCAATGACGGCTGGCTCAAGCCCGAATGGCTTTTTCATCGTAGTCGAAAGGCGTTGACCACTATCAATATCGAGTTCGTGAAGGGGGATTGGAGTTAACCCGGTTACAGCTTGAGGTACTGGCGATACGCTGGTTTGTTAAACCCATCATCCAGGAAGTGAGCTATGGCATTTACCCGCTTAAATCTTTGAGCATAACCATCAAGTGTTATTACGCTACCCATTGTCTTCGCCCTGAAAAATTGGCAAGAATCATAAGGCAATGATCTTTAAATTGAAATTTACGGTAGCAAAAATCACTCAGGCTGAAAGGCGTGTATAGATGTAGTTTGTGTTTGGTTTTTGATAGAGGCACAAGTCCCCATAAATAGGGAGTGCACTCGCAGGGCTCTAATAGAAGGCACGAACAGAGGGCACTACAAACCTGTGGCTTAGAGATTGGAGAAATCGACCCGGGGCAAGCTCTCAAAACCCGGGTGGGCAAAAAGGTAGCCCTGCATCAGTTCGATTCCTGCTGTTTTGAGCCAAAAACATTCTCCTTGGGTTTCTATTCCCTCGGCCAAAGGGATGATGCCCAAATCCTGAAACATGCTCAGGCAATGTGTCACTATCGATTGGCGAACTTTGTCTGTATCTATATTCCGGATTAACGCCATATCAAGCTTTATGATATTGGTCTGGAAATTTGCCAGTAGATCCAGCCCTGAATACCCGGAACCAAAGTCATCTATGGCGGTTATGAAGCCCAGGGCTCGATAGCATTCCACAATACGTTTAACGTGATTGCTGTCTTCAATCTTCTCCACTTCAGTGAATTCAAACATGATCCTCTCGGTAGGGAAGTTGTACTTTTTGGCCGCTTCCAGAGTGGTTCGAATGCAGCGCTCGGGTTTATATACGGCATTGGGGAGAAAGTTGATACTCAACATGGAGTCTATGCCAAGCCGCGAGGCCAGCGAGATGGCTTTTATCCGGCACATCTGATCAAAGATATAGCGGTTGTGGTCATTGACCTTGGAAAATATCTGGCCTGCCGCCTCATTGTTTAATCCCCTAACCAGTGCTTCATAGCCAAACACGCTGTTATTTTTGATGTTTATTATGGGTTGAAAAGCCATTGAGAAATCAAACCCCAACTCCTTTTTGTTTAGGCAGTTACTGCAGGAGTGAATTTCATAACTTGCTGTTCCTTCAAGCATTAAAATGACCTTTTCGAGTGTTTATCCTTAAGGTTAGCTGGCTTTTTATGCTTAAGCAAAGCGGCTTTGGGTTAAGCCATGAGTTAGCGCAAAGGGAGAGGGAAAGGGCGGTCTGCCGCAGAAATCGGGTCAAACCATGGCTGAAGTCAGCGGGAATGATATAAACAAAAACGCCACTCAGTGAGTGGCGTTTTTGCTGTTTCATGGTGCCGGCACCAAGAGTCGAACTCGGGACCTACTGATTACAAGTCAGTTGCTCTACCAACTGAGCTATGCCGGCTAAATTGTGGTGCCCGAACCCGGAATCGAACCAGGGACACGCGGATTTTCAATCCGCTGCTCTACCAACTGAGCTATTCGGGCAACTGAACTGAGTGTCAGTCATCTACTTCGAACCGGGAGTTGAGGCCCGTGTCGTTCGGAGTGCGCGTATAATATAGTTCTGAATTTTTTCCTGCAAGTGCTTTTTCGGCATAAATCCTGTGTTCGCTCAGTTAATGCTCAGAATTGGGCTTTTTGAGCTGAAATCAAACTGATATCGCTTGAAAAGCCAGCAGGCCGCCTATTGCATCAAACTATCTTCGCCGCAATCTGCCGTGTTACCCGCATCACTGTGGCCCTTTAAGCCCACCTTTTGTCCTACTTTCTAAAATTTCGAAAGAAATGGCCAATATTTAATGATTTTAGTTTTCATTTAGCCTCCATATGATGAGCTTAAGACATAGCTTAAGGATAGAAAATGCTTGCCAACACTCGTCAGGGCTACGGCCTTGTCAGCATTTTGAGCCACTGGTTATCGGCCATTGCCGTGATAGGCCTGTTTGGGCTCGGCTACTGGATGGTTGATTTGACCTATTACAGTGCTTGGTATCAGAAGGGGCCGCATCTGCACAAGAGTATCGGCATTTTGATGTTGGCGCTTACTTTGGTCAGATTGTTGTGGAAACTGCTGAGCCAGTCGCCACAGGCGATACCGGACAAGCCTTTACTGCAGAAGGCGGCCCGTTTGACGCATTGGGGACTCTACCTGTTGCTGCTGCTAATTATGTTGAGCGGCATATTGATCTCCACCGCCGATGGTCGGGGTATCACGGTATTTGACTGGTTTGAGCTGCCGGGTGTCGGTGAGCTGTTTAACAATCAGGCCGATATCGCCGGGGCGATACATAAATACGCCGCCTATAGCTTGATAACCCTGGTGGTGCTGCATGCCTTGGCGGCGCTGAAACACCATTTTATCGATAAAGATCAGACACTCGTCAGGATGATTAAACTCAAGAGAGGATAGCAAAATGAAAAAGACCCTGTTTGCCGGTTTGCTTGGCAGCGCCCTGTTATTGCCTTGCGCCGTGAATGCCGCCGACTATGTGATTGATACCCAGGGCGCCCATGCCTCTATCAACTTTAGAGTCAACCATCTTGGCTACAGCTTTGTGGTCGGGCGTTTTAACGAATTTGAAGGCAGCTTCAGCTTTGACAAGGCCAATCCGGCAGATGCCAAGGTGAATGTGACCATCAACACCCAAAGCCTGGATTCAAACCATGCCGAGCGGGACAAGCACCTGCGTTCGGCTGACTTCATCAATGCCGGCAAGTATCCCAAGGCCAGCTTCAAGTCCACCAAGGTGGAGGACAAAGGGAATGGCGAATTGGCGATTACCGGTGACTTTACCCTCAATGGGGTGACTAAGCCGCTGACCATAGATGCCAAGGCTATCGGTGAAGGGCAGGACCCTTGGGGGGGTTATCGCGCCGGATTTGTCGGCTCTACCGAGTTTGCCCTCAAGGATTACAAGATTACTACCGATCTGGGCCCGGCTTCCACTCACGTCAAACTCGACCTGGTGGTTGAAGGGGTCAAGCAGTAACCCACAATAGTTTTTACAGAAGGCGCCGTCGGCGCCTTTTTCTTTGGCCCACAAACGGGCAGCGAAAGTCACCGAAAGTTAGCGCCGATATGGCACAATGAGCGCCAATACAAACAATAGAGCCCGGGTACCTGGGGCCGCCGCATCGTTGTGAGCTGAAACCATGTTGAATATCGAAACCCTTGAGCAGCTTAAACAACTGCTCGAAAGCCAACCCGCGGTATTACTGCTGTTCGGCGGCGAGCATTGCGGCGTGTGCCAGGCGTTGAAGCCCAGAATAAGCGCCATGTTGGCCGACGAGTATCCACTATTGCAGGCGGCCTATATCGATTGTCAGGGCGCTGGCCAGCAGCTATCCGCCCAGATGAGTATCTTCAGTCTGCCCGTGGTGCAGGTCTATTTTGACGGCGAAAAGTTTGCCGAGTTGCAGCGGGTATTTTCTCTGGCGGATCTGCGAGAGGCAATCGACAGGCCCTATCGGCTCAGTTTTGAGTCTTAGGGAAAATAATCGACAGGGCTTTCTGTTATTGAGTTCGGAGCTAAAGGAGTAGTTAGATGAAAAATAGGGTGTATATGGCCCAGAGTCTGGATGGTTTTATTGCCGGACCTAATGGTGAGCTTGATTGGTTGGCGGCAATAGATAACCCGGAGGGCAGCGATCTGGGATTTGCCGAGTTTATGGCTTCGGTCGATGCTCTGCTCATGGGGCGCAACACTTTTGAAGTGGTGGCCGCCTTCGATGCCTGGCCCTACGATAAACCTGTATTTGTTGCCAGCAATAGTCTCAAGCAATTACCGGAGGGTTTTGCCGGCAAAGCCGAGTTAATTTGCGGCTCGGCAACTGAAATGCTCAGCGCCTTGCATGCAAAGGGATACTACAACATCTATCTTGATGGCGGCGCTCTTATTCGCTCCTTTATTGCCGCCGCTCTGGTCGATGAGCTGACCATTACTACAGTGCCTGTGTTGCTCGGGGGCGGGATTCGGCTATTTGATACCTTGCCTGGTTCTGTGAACTTGAAGCTGGTGTCATCACAGTTGCTGTTGGGGCAATTGGTAAAGAATCGTTATCAGTTTCAAAGGGAGACACAGGCATGAATCAAGTGGGTACCTTAATCTTTTTCTGCGGCAAGATGGGCGCGGGCAAGTCGACTCTATCGCAAGAGTTGGCTTCAGAGCGGCGCGCCGTCTGTATCAGTGAAGATCAGTGGCTTGCCGCTCTTTTCCCGCAAGAGATCCAAAACTTTGGCGACTATCTCAAGTTTTCGGCCCGGCTCAAACTTGTTATGAGCGCACATATTCAGGCCTTACTCGGTTGCGGTGTCGATGTGGTGCTGGACTTCCCGGCCAATACCGCAGTGCAGCGTCATGGGTTCAAGGCCCTGGCCGAGGCGGCCGGAGCGCAGCATCTGCTGGTCTATTTAGAGGCAGATGATGAGTTGTGTCTCGAGCGTCTGGCACTCAGAAGAGTTCAATGCCCGGAGCGGGCAGCCTTCGACAATGAAACCGTCTTTCGGCAGGTTAGTGCCTATTTTGAGGCGCCAACGGCCGAGGAAGCGCTATCGATAGAGGTACGCCCGGCCTGAAAACAGCTGACATGGCGTTCGCTATTTGGCTGTGGCGGACCAAGATTATTTGTGCCAATATGCGCCAGCCTGTTTGCTGCTCTTTGGCAGAGTTCAAACATGGCGCTATAGTCATGCGGGCGCGAAGGCGCCGCAAAATAGAGGTTAGATTATGAAGAGAGCAGTGAAGGCAGTCCAATTATCGCTTGAATAGATTCTTAGCAATAATTGGACGCAAAAATGAATAGAAACAATATCTGGAATTACTCATTCTTATACTCTTTGGTACTTCTGGTACCTTTCGATCTGCTTGCTTCACTGGGGATGGACTTATACCTTCCGGCAGTGAATGACATCGGCACAAGTTTCAAGGTAGGAAGGGAGCAGGTTCAGCTGACGCTGACCATGTATATGGCGCTTCTAGGCCTTGGGCAATTGCTGTTTGGCCCCCTCTCGGACAAGTTTGGCAGAAGGCCGATAGTCGTTATTGGCGCTGTCTTGTACTCATTGTCCAGCCTGGCTATTCCCTTAAGTCCGAACTTCGATTACTTCCTGGGACTGAGATTGTTACAGTCGCTGAGCGCGTCTGCACTATTGGTTGCGGCGTTTGCCACGGTCAGAGATGTATTTGCCGAAAGGGAAGAAGGCGTAGTCGTTTATGCCATCATGGGTTCAGTGTTGGCTTGTGTACCGGCAGTGGCTCCGTTTCTGGGCGCCTTGATAGAAAAGCAGTGGCATTGGCAGGGCATATTTTACTTCCTGGGAATATTTGCTGCCGTGGTTGCCGTGCACACAGTGTTTAAATGGCCAGAAACCCGGCCGGCCAAAACCCAGCCGTTTCGTTTCAATAGCTTGTTCACCATCCTGGGATCCAAGACTTTTATCGGTTATACCTTGGCTTATGCAACGGCAATGGGAACCTTCTTCGCCTACTTTTCCACCTCGCCCTCGGTGCTGATGGATACCTTGAGCCTGAGTAAAGTCGAGTTCAGCCTCTGGTTCGGCTCGGTGGCGATTGTGATGATACTGACCACCAGGTTCGTCAAGCCTTTGGTTAGGCGTTGGGGAATCAGCGGCACAGTGTTTCGAGGGCTGGCGGGGCTATTTGTCAGTGGGCTTATCCTCTATCTGTGCGAGTGGCTCTTTGGCGTTACCCTGCTGGGCTTTATGCTTCCCATGTACCTGATTGGAGTCAATATTGCCTTGACTTGTGCCGTCTCGGCCAACGGCGCGCTGCACGCCTTCTCCGCTTCGGCGGGTTTGGCAACGGCGCTTTATTATGCGCTGGAAAGCCTGTACTTAAGCCTGATGGTCAGTGTGCTGATAAAGCTGATCCCGCCCGGAACCTCGGCCACCATAGCCGTGTATATCTTTATCTCTTCCCTGTTGGCTGCGGGCTTTATCCTGCTGGGCAGGCGGCAGAGTAAATAGCTTCTTATAAGCTTGCAGGCCACACTTGAGCTTATTCAGGTGTGGCCTTCGCTGCTGATAGGGTCTTTGAGGAGGCTATTGTGGTTAATGGGTGTTTTTCGGCTCACTCTTGAGTAAGTTTATGGTCAGAACCCCAATTGAGATTGCGGCAACAATGGATGCCAGTCTAACCATTTGAGAAGAGAGCGATAATACACTTGGATTATTGACAATTTGATAAGTCAATACGATAAAGTTGGTAAACAGTAACTGGTAGATAGTCAGGTGGGTTTTACGGCGTATTGCGAAACAGGCTAATTGTAATCCTGAAAAAATAGTTACCCCTATGATCACGAAAGTCGGTGCATTCACAGAGGTTAACAGCATGCATGGTATGGTAAATAGTATCCCGACAGAAGTTGTGATAAGTCTATGGTAGCCAAACGTGTGGCTGTCTTTGGTAATAGGCGATTTTATCATGCTGCCAAAAGTTATGGCTATCAACAAGGCTTGTGAGCTGCCAGCCCAGATTAATGCATAAAGCACAATGCTTGTAGCGGTTGCTTTAAAGACGATTTTCCCCATGTTTTTATCAGCACCTTCAATGCTGGTTTCATCGGGCGGGATATTTGTCTCGTCACCAGGAAATAACCAAAAACCAAGGTAGGTTGCCAACACCGCAATGATAAAGCTTTCGAACAATGTCCATGGTAAGACGCTTAATGGTATGGACATCTGTTGCTTCATTACCACCATGAAAATGACGATAACTAAAGTTAAATTGGCAATAATATCTTTGGGATCTTGATGGCCACGGTAATAGCTCAGAAACATCAGTGACCAAGTAAACAGTAAAAATCCAGTGGGCGTACCTATCAACAGATTTCCCAGTGTTACTATGCCAAAACTGATAAACAGGAGTACTACCAGTAGCTTTAATAGCACCTTAAGCTGTGGCCTGGATGGCATCAGGGTAAACAATATCACTACAAATACAGGGGCGATAACAGGTATGGCGGCGCCTGAATATATGAGATAGAACAGGAGCAGCGCTGGTGTGAAAACCAGCCTGATGATTGAATTTGCTGTACTATGAAACATAAGTCAAAACGCTCAGAATGTTCATCCAGATGGACGCCAACCAATCACCAAAGCTACTTTGCTCGGTTAAGAATGCAACCGTTGCTTTAGAACCATAACGAACATTACCGGGCACATTACCGTTCTCAAAGATAATGTTAACCGGATACCGTTGCGCGTTTAGGGAGTTATTGTTTGCGACTAAAAAACCGGTAGCCTGATCCGTTTCATTACTCCCTCCCGTGCCCCAGCCTATGCTTTCGACTCTTCCTTCGAGCACTCGACCCGGTAAAGCGTCCATGACAATTTTTACTTTTTGATTGACACGGATATGCTCCAGAGAATTTTCTCTTACCAGCGCCGATATCCAGACACCTCTTGGGTCGATAAAAGTAAGTAGCGGAGAGCCTACACTGGCTTTTTGCCCAACAGTGAGTTGTAGGTTGGTCACAATACCTTTGGAAGGGGCAATAACTTTAGTGCGTTGTAAGTCTAACTCTGCTTTTTCCAGGCTGGCTATTGCGGCGAGGATCTGCGGGTTGTCTTGTCCTTCAGGACCAAGGTTTTGTTTTGCTTGTACCAGAGAGGCTTCTGCTGCATTTAAGGCGGCTTGGGCTCGATCCCTGGCTTCAATCGCATTATCCAGCTCAGCTTTACTCAATACGCCTTTTGCTGCCAATTCAGTGATTCGGGCCGCTTGCTCTCTGGTATTATCGCGCGCCGCCAATGACTCAATCACTTTGGCTTGCGCGACTTCAACGGCTGCAGTACTGGCACCGATATTTTGCCCAGCAATAGCCAGGTTGGCTTGAGCCGTGCGCAAGTTGATTTGATAATTTCTGGAATCAATTTCAAATAAAGTCTGGCCGGGTTCCACCACCTGGTTATTTCTGACCTTGACCTCGGTAATGTTGCCTGAAACTTCGGGAGCGACTCTAACCAGATAAGAGTGGATTCTGGCCATCCCTGTCATTGGGGTTACACGATCAGCCCACAAGCTATAGAGCCAAATGAAAAAGACGAGGCCAATGATGAAAAAACTCAACTTTCTGGAGGAGGACTCTGCTTGGGACATAGGGTAACTCTCTTGACGATCTGCTATAGCACGTGGCATTTGTGTCTGAAATTATATGTTTGTTAATAAATGTTTGATAGTTTTTTGGGGGACGATAGTTTGATTGAGTACTCATTTGGATAAGTTTTTCTGATTACAGTGTGTTGGAGTGACTTGAGGAAGTCTCAGATAGCTTGTTAAACACACTGGTACAGCAATGGGACTTTACGGACGATATATAAGGTCTGTTGGGGGAAAGACTATAACGTAGCAAAGTACCATTCTATTGGCTGCATATTGTGCGGCTATGCTGGTAAGACTATTAGTGTAAGTACTTAGCGTAAGTACGTTGATAATTTTGTTGGCAGGAGTAACTTATCGGCTCGTCTTGAGTCTGTTCTTTTAGCTCTGAGAAATATTAGTGGTCAATAAAACCTAACTTTGCATTTTGGTTGGCTGGATTAGTGAACAACGAGAATTGATTCTTAAAACTGGTTAACAGTAAAGATAAAGGCCCATAAGGGCCTTTTCTCATTTCGCTTGCTACAGCTACAGCGGCTTATTCATCTTCTGCCGGTGGCACATAGCCTTCAATCTGTACTTCCTGACCTTCGAACAGGAAGGCGACCATCTGGTCTTCCAGCAGTTTGCGATCATCGACATTCATCATGTTAAGTTTCTTTTCGTTGATCAGCATGGTCTGTTTTTTCTGCCACAGGCCCCAGGCCTCTTTGCTGATGCTGTCGAAAATGCGCTTGCCGAGTTCGCCGGGATACAGTTGGAAATCCAGGCCATCGGCTTCTTTCTTGAGATAGACGCAGTTAACTGTGCGTGCCATGTTTACTCCTTGGTCAGACTCGGTTCCAGGCTGGCCAATACCCGCTCTGTTGCAGCGGCCAGTCCCACCCGGGAAGGTTGGTTTAAGTTATACCAGAGACAGGGTTTGGGTTCCATTACCCTGTCTTTACTCTGGGCGCTGTGACCTTGGTCCAGCAGCGTGTCTGTGGCTACTTTGCTCTTTAGCCGCAGCAGCATAGGCTGGGCGTCCAGGTGAAAGTGGCTGAAGGTGTGACGAAAACCGGGTAGCTCAGTGATGCTGTGCTCTGCAAGCCCTAAGGCTTTGGCGGCTTGCAGCAGGTTTTGTCTGTTGCTGAACTCGGGGAAACACCAGAGGCCGCCCCAGATCCCGGCGGGTGGCCTTTGCTGCAGCAAGATCTCGCCCTTGTGTTCCAGCACCAGTAGCCAGGCTTCTTTGGCCGGAATCGCCTTCTTCGGCTTCTTACCGGGGAATTCGCCCTGGCGCCCCATTAGCTGCGCCTTGCAGTCGCGGGCGACCGGGCACTGGTCACAGGCGGGGCGGGAGCGGGTGCATATGGTGGCACCTATATCCATCATCGCCTGGTTGTATTTTTGGATTTCGGCCTTGGGCGTGAGTGCTTCAGTCAGCTGCCAGAGTTGGTTTTCCACATCCTTTTGCCCGGGCCAACCTTTTATGGCGCCGTGGCGGGCGAGTACCCGTTTGACGTTGCCATCCAATATGGGGTGATGTTGCCCCAAAGACAGCGACAGCACCGCACCTGCGGTTGAGCGACCAATGCCCGGCAGTGCCAGTACCGAGTCAAAGTCGGTTGGAAACTCGCCTTGGAACTCATCACGCACCTTGATGGCGGCCTTGTGCAGGTTACGGGCGCGGGCGTAATAGCCCAGACCTGTCCACAGATGCAGCACTTCGTCCGTGTCGGCATTGGCCAGGCTGACGACATCGGGGAAACGGGCAATGAATTTTTGGAAGTAGGGGATAACAGTCGCGACCTGGGTCTGCTGCAACATAATCTCAGAAATCCATACTTTGTGTGGGGTCTTTTGCTGTTGCCATGGCAGAGTCTTGCGACCATTCAAGTCGTACCATTTTATGATACGTTCTGCGAAAGAGGCTGTTTTGTTCATCGGCGCAGTGTAGCCGCAGCCAAGGGGCGAAACAAGGAGATTGATCCCCCCAAATGATTGACTTATTTCGTTCTTGTGGATTGTTGGTATACTTTTTCAGCATCAGGGCTTGCACTGTATGGTGAACTTTGGATAATGCCCTTCTTTTTTCACACCTCTCTAGGGGCAAAAATGAGCGAAGTCACAACGGCCGAGTTTAACGAAGAAGGCAAGTATCTGCGCAAAGTAAGAAGTTTTGTGCTGCGTGAGGGTCGCCTCACCAAGGGCCAGGCCCAGGCCATAGAAGCGCATTGGGGCAGCATGGGGCTGGATTACTCCCCAGAGCCTCTGGATTTGAACGCCGTTTTTGCCCGTGAGGCAGACACAGTGCTGGAGATAGGTTTCGGTATGGGTGCCTCACTGGTGACCATGGCCAAGGAAGCCCCCGAGCTTAACTTTATCGGTATTGAAGTGCACAAGCCCGGTGTGGGCGCCTGTCTTGCCGATGCCGGCGAAGCCGGAGTCACCAACCTGAGAGTATTCCATCACGATGCCATGGAAGTGCTGGAGCACGCCATTGCCGATAACTCTCTGGCGCGGCTGCAGCTGTTTTTCCCCGATCCATGGCACAAGAAACGCCACCACAAGCGCCGCATAGTGCAGCCGGCCTTTGCCGAGTTGGTGCGCCGTAAACTGAAAATTGGCGGTGTGTTCCACATGGCTACCGATTGGGAAAACTACAGCGAGCATATGCTGGAAGTGATGAATGCCGCCTCCGGCTATCGTAACCTTTCCAGCGATGGCACTGTAGTGCCACGCCCGGATTATCGTCCGTTGACCAAATTCGAGGCCCGTGGCCAGCGCCTGGGTCACGGTGTTTGGGATCTGATGTTCGAACGTACAGAGTAATTACACCTGAGGGAGAAGCAGTATGGCTATTCGCAGTCGTCGTTTGCGCAAGAAGTTGCGTGTTGATGAATTCCAGGAGTTGGGATTTGACGTAAGTTGGCGTTTTGCCGACTCAGTGTCGGAGGAACAGATAGATCCCCTGGTTGACCGTTTTATTGATGAAGTCATAGAACCTAGAGGCTTGGGCTTCCACGGTGGTGGCCACAGAGAGTGGGAAGGCATTATTGCCACCCAAAGAATTGGCAAGTGCACCGAAGATGACAGAAGCGCAGTCAAGGCATTCTGGGAAGCTCAGCCAATCAGCGAGTTGGAAGTTACTGAGCTGTACGACATTTGGTGGAGCTAATCCCGGACGAGGCCTTGCTTGAGCAGGTGCTCGACAGGGTTCGCCCTCTGATTGGCCAGGGTAAGGTGGCGGATTATATTCCGGCCCTTGCCCGGGTCAATGCCAACAAGCTGGGGATTGCCGTCACCATGGCCGACGGCACCACAGTGGGGGCAGGGGATTATTTAGAGCCTTTTTCCATTCAAAGTATTTCCAAAGTGTTCAGCCTGACACTGGCGCTGACACTCTATGAAGAAAGCGAAATCTGGAGCCGGGTAGGCAAAGAGCCGTCGGGTCACTCATTTAATTCTCTGGTGCAGGTGGAGTTGGAGCGCGGCATTCCCCGTAATCCCTTTATCAATGCCGGGGCACTGGTCATAGCCGACTTGCTGCAGAGCCGCCTCGGAGCGCCCAAGCACAGAATGCTGGAAGTGGTTCGGCGTTTGGCGGGTAATCCGCATATCTGCTACGACAAGGTGGTGGCCGATTCCGAGTATCAGCATAGTGCCCGCAATGCCGCGATTGCCTATCTGATGAAGTCCTTCGGTAACTTCAACAATGATGTGGATACTGTGCTGCGAAGCTATTTCCATTACTGCGCCTTGAAAATGAGCTGCGCCGATCTTTCCCGGGCCATGATGTATCTGGTCCAAGGCGGTAAGGCATTGGATGGCAAAGAGCTGATATCACCGCTGCAGAGCCGCAGACTCAATGCGCTCCTGGCTACATCCGGGCTTTATGACGGCGCCGGTGAGTTTGCCTATCGGGTCGGCATGCCGGGCAAGAGTGGTGTCGGTGGTGGTATAATCGCCGTGATCCCCGGTGACATGTCCATCTGTGTCTGGTCGCCGGAGCTTGACCGCAGCGGCAACTCACTCGCCGGTACGGCAGCGCTGGAGCAACTCAGGCTGGCCGTTGGCCGCTCAATCTTCTGATCCCAAAGGCAGCACTCCGCTGCCTTTGTTTTTTACGCCATACCATAGCTTTCAGCCTAAAGTTGCACATTAGGCGCTTGCCGGGTTTCCGGCGACGGATGTTTCTCATTGCCTGCCGCAGGCTTATGCACAGGCGATCCTGTGACTCGCTGCAAGTACGTCCCTGTAAGCTCTGCCTCGCCATCCCTGGCTCGGAAGGTCACAGTTCCGCCTGTGCCTGAAAATGAGGTGTATGTCTGCGGGCATATAGGTCGCTTCAAACAAGTTAGCTCTTACAGAATTGCACCGACTCCCCTTCGGAGCCGCCGCTGGCGTTGTTGCAAATTGGCGTAGCCGAGACAGGGATGTAGAGGCTCGAAGGTCGAGCACGGATGCGAGTCCTGAGTGTAGCCAATTTGTTTCATAAGCCAGCGGGGATTTCGGCTACGTCGGGGTGTCCTTGGGGATGCAAGGGGCTTTGGACAAGCAAAGCCTCTTGCCCGGTGTGGTGTGGAACACCACGACTTTAGGCCGCTGGCACAGCGGCTATTATGGCTTTTAATCCCGAATGCAGTGAAGAAAAGGAACAGTCTTGGCCATCCAGAGTATTCCCAGTTAAACCTTTCTTTGGTCTCTTGTGTCTTATTCATCATAACGGCTACAAGTTGGTAAAATTTGCCACTCCTAGATGGTCGATTTTCATATTCTGCTGCCTTACTTGATATTAACTCTTTTAGTATCAGTTAATTATAACTTTGGCACAAAGTCTGCTTTATTCTGAGCTATAAGCGGTAACCAAGTTTACTCGGCAGATTAAAACGAGAGGGAAGACAGAATGAAACAAGCGATTGGTGGAATATCTTTGGTGTGTGCACTGTTTGCGGCGGCGCCTGCTATGGCGATCAACTTTGAGCCAAGAGATGAGCAATGCGAGATGTCGCTAAACTACGACATCTCACTGGAACCCAAGAAGCTGAGTGTCAGTAATCAAGGGAAAGAACACTATCGAATTGAGCCGGGCCGTCTCTACGTGGAAGGTGAAGAAGTGGCCTTGAATGCCGAGCAGAGCAAGCTTGTCAACGAGTACTCGGATGCCATGGCTCAGCAGTTACCCGAAGTCATCTCTTTGGTGGAAGATGCCGTTACCATGGCGAGCGAGGCCGTGAGCATGGCCCTGACACCACTCTTGGGTGATGCCGCCGGTGCCAAGTTGGATGAAACCATGGGCAGTCTGCAACAGCGAGTCTATGAAGTGGCTCATCGCAATGGTGACCAGTACTTCCTCGGGGCCACTGAAGCGTCGCTGGAAAACGCCTTTGGTGATGAGTTTTCCAAAGAAATAGAGCAACTGGTACAGCAGTCGCTAGGCAGTTTGATGATGGCCATGGGCAGCGCCATGATGTCAGGTGAGGGCGAAACCTTTGATGAGAAGATCAATGCCTTCAGCCAGAAAATGGAAAAGATGGGCAAGGATATTGAAGTACAAATGGAGTCCCGCGCCCAGGAGATGGAGCAGAGAGCCGACGCGCTTTGCGACAACTTCCAACGTTTGGTGGTGCTGGAAGACAAGTTACGCAAACAGATCCCTGAGCTGGGCGAATTCCAGGTACTGTCCGGCAAGGTTGAACTGCAGCAATAAGATTTAAGCTGGTGATTCCCCCTGTATCTTCCCCTCCCTTGATACAGGGGTTTTTTATTGGTTGTCTGTTGATTATGCCATCACTGCGGCGGTTTTTTTGGCTCAAGGCTATCCTTGGGTTAGAGTCAATAAGAAAGAATTGGTATACTTCGCAAAAATAATAAAACTGACACCCAAGTCAGGACTCAGTGACTCTACCCAGTGCGCTTTCCAAAACCCGGCAGCCCACACCCCATTTTGGGGTCTTGACGGTGAGGCCCGTCGCTTTTCCAGGAAAGCTTTTACCAGTGTTGTAAACGGCTTAAGGCGACTTTCATGTTAGAACTGTTAGAACCTATCGCTATTTTCACTCATGTCGCCCGTGCCGGCAGCTTCAGTGCCGCGGCGCGCAGGCTTGGAATATCCAAATCCAAGGTCAGTACCCAGGTTGCCGATCTTGAACATAAACTCGGGATCCAGTTGATCCAGCGAACAACCCGTAGCTTAAGCCTCACCGAAGCCGGTAATCTGCTGTATGTGCAGGGGGAAGAACTGCTCCGGGATGCGGATCAGGCGGTGGCCAGTGTGCACAACCTCAATGATGCCACCCGAGGCGTGCTCAAGGTAGGGATCTCCCAGTCGTTCGGCACCATGCATATTATTCCGGCACTGCCCGAGTTTATGACCCGTCACCCGGATCTCGAGCTGCAGGTGAGCCTGTTGGACCATAAGGTTGATGTGGTCAGTGAAGGCCTGGATCTGCTGCTGACCATGTCAGAGCAACTGCCTCTGGGTATGGTGGCCCGCCCGTTGATGAAGTGTCAGTTCCTGCTGGTGGCTTCCCCCGGGTATGTTGCGGCCCACGGTATGCCGGCCCGTCCGGAGCAGCTGGTGGAGCACAACTGTTTGGTTTACCACGGTGAATGGCATGAGCACAGCGTCTGGCAATTCAAGAAGGGCGATGACTACTGTGAGATAGGGGTTTCGGGGAATTTCAGAGTCGACAATGCGCCGGCGCTCAAGTCTGCCGCTGTCAGTGGGCTTGGGGTGGTTTATCTCGCCAGTTATCTGCTGGAAGATGAAATAGAAAAAGGCACTCTGGTTCCTCTACTTCCCGATTGGCAACTGACCCATCATCTGCCGCTGCAGGCGGTTTATCCAAGACGTAAACACTTGGCTCCCAAGGTGAGTGCCTTTATCGAGTTCATTAAGGATCACATAGGTACACCACCCTATTGGGACAAAAAATACGCAGATCTGTTTGCCCTGCGCCAGGAAAAATAAAGAAATATCGTTCTTATAATAGAACAATGAAAAACACTCAAGTTCTGCTTGGGTGTTTTTTGTTTTTATATCATATAGATATTGAGATTTTGTTGGTTTTTTTATCGCTTTATTGTTTAGTGAATCCTAAAGGTTTTTAATAATCTTGTTGCAGTCTGTTCTGAAATCAATACAATGGTTGCAGTTGATTCGGGTGGAACCAACATACGGGTGTGCCGCGGGACTGACCCCTCCTGCTGTAGACTGCTTGGTTCAACACAGAGTGTTAAGCCCTTATCAATGCCGACCCAGGTTTTCGAACTAAAACAATGTCGGCCTTAAAACCATCATCCTGATTTTGGTTTACCCCGGCCCAGGTGGCCGGGGTATTTTTATGCCTGTTTTCAGGACGGAATCAAGCGCATAAAAAAGCCGCTCACGGGAGCGGCAGTTGATTCAATTTCAAGCCTGGCTTTGCGCGGCCACCCAGTCTTTTACTTCCTGCTCAAGTACATCCAGCGGCAAGGGGCCGTTTTGCAATACCAGGGTGTGGAAGGCGCGAATGTCGAAACGCTCACCCAGCGCCTCCTTGGCGTAGGCTCTAAGCGCAAGTATCTTGTTCATCCCCACCTTGTAAGCGGTTGCCTGCGAGGGCATAACTATGTGCCGCTCAACCATTTTTACTGCGTCAGATTCGGCATTGGGAGTGTTGTCCATGTAATAGGCTATGGCTTGCTCTCGAGTCCATTTCTTGGCATGGATCCCGGTATCTACCACCAAACGGCAGGAGCGCCATAGCTCCATCGCCAATCTGCCAAAATCTGAGTAAGGATCGCTGTAAAGCCCCATCTCCTTGGGGAAGTACTCACTGTAAAGGCCCCAGCCCTCGATATAAGCCGTGTAAGAGCCGAAGCGACGGAAGCTGGGAAGTCCTTCCAGTTCCTGGGCTATGGCTATCTGCATGTGATGCCCGGGGATCCCTTCATGGTAGGCCAGTGCCTCCATCTGGTATTTGGGCATAGCCATTATGTCATAGAGGTTGGCATAGTAAGTTCCCGGGCGACTGCCATCGGCCGAGGGCTGGTTGTAGAAAGCCTTGCCGGCAGACTTCTCCCTGAAGGCTTCCACCTGTTTGACTATCAAAGGCGCTTTGGGCTTTACCTTGAATACTTCATCCAGGCGCGAGTTCATGTTATCGATAAGGGCGGTGGCCTCTCTCAGGTAGGCCCGGCGGCCGGCGTCATTGTCCGGGAAGTAGAAGCCCTCATTCTGGCGCATAAACTTGAAGAAGGCTTTGAGATCGCCCTTGAAGCCAACTTTGTCCATGATGGCGCGCATTTCGCCGTGGATCCTGGCGACCTCGTCCAGTCCTAATTGATGAATGGTATCGGCGCTCATCTCTGTGGTGGTGGTATTGGCCAGGGCATTGTTATAGAAGGCGCTGCCGCTCGGGAATTTCCAGACTCCATCTCTACTGTCGGCCCGTTTTTCCAGGGTTTCGAGATAGGCAATCAGCTTTTGGTAAGCTGGCCTCAATTGTTCTTTGAGGGCGATGGTGGCTTGATCCAGCAGTTTATCTTGGGTGTCTTCATCCAGCTTGAGTTTTGCCAACTTGCTCTTGAAGTCGGCCCAGATGGCGCTGTCCGGCTCACCATCAAACGGCGCGCCATGAATAATATTGCGACTGTCTGAAAGTACGTGGGGGAATACGAATTTGGGGGCGATTATGCCTTCCTCGGCGCGAACCTCAAGGGCGGTAATCAGCTGCTCGAACAGCTCAGGAACCCCGGCTATACGGCTGATATAGGCGCGGGCATCGGCTTCGTCGGCTATCGAGTGTTGGTTTATCAACAATGAAGGCACCAGCGAGTGAATGCCGTACATCTGGTTGACCGGGTAGTTGTAGTGGCGGAACTTATCATCGCGGATCTGGCGTTGCAGCTTGGCGGTCAACAGCTCCAGGCTCAACTTGCTCTGTGAGTCCAACTTTGTCGGATCCAGTAGTGACAGGCGCTCAAGCTGCTGCTTGGCGCGAGCAAGCGCGGCATCATCGGCCGCATCTCCCAGTGAGTCCCATTTGCCGTAATCTGTCTTGATACCAAGAAAGGTCTGCCGCACCGGGCTGGCGGCGACATCTTCGTTGAAGATGGCTTCAAACAGGGCGTTGGCTTTGGCGGATTCGGCCTTGATGACCTCAGGAGCCAGGTTTGATGCTTGGTTACTCTGCCCGGAGACGGAGGCTTGGGCGAGAAGGGGATAACTGCTGCTTAAAACGGCGCCAAGGGCCAGCGTCAACAGACTTTTTCTTATGGTTATCGGCATGGACAACTTCCTTTTTGCTTGGCAATGGCAGGCCGGATGACGATGGCCCGAGTCAGGAAAGACGCACAGAAACCGCGACTGCTATGGCTCATTTGCGTCTAAAGAAGTTAATCCTAATGAAATACGGTAATTAAGTATTGGCGTAAATGTTAGAAAATATTTCCTCTTGCTGCTTTCGCTTTGGCAGTAGCAAGAGGAGGCTAATAAGAGATGGAGTTAACAAAACTGCGACAGCAGATCGTTGACGAACATATGCCCCTTGTTGGTGAGCTTCCAGTAACCGGGAGTGATCTCCACCAGCCCGCGCTCGGCGGCCTGCTGCATGCCTTTATCCAGGGTGTTGGCCGCAACGCCGGTGCGCGCTTCAAATTCGCTCCAGGGGATGGGGCTCATCAGTCGCAGCCTGTTCATCAGGTACTCCAGCGCCCTGTCTTCTGGCAGTACATAGCTCTCCTCAAACAGATAATCCTCTGTGGCTAAGTATCCCTTTGGATGTTTTATCTTTACCGTGCGTACTATGCGGTCCTGCTCCGGTAGCGTCAGCTTGCCGTGGGCGCCGCAACCAATTCCCAGATAATCACCGAACTCCCAATAGTTGAGGTTATGGCGGCACTGAAAACCGGGTTTGGCGTAGGCGGATATTTCATACTGCTGGTAGCCAAGGGCTGCAAGTCTTTGCTGGCCCTGTTCATAGATGTGCCAAAGCGCTTCATCGTCCGGCAGTTGCGGCGGGCGTGAATGAAACAGGGTATTGGGCTCTATGGTGAGCTGATACCAGGACAGGTGCGGAGGATTGAGCGCCGCCGCCGTGTCGATATCGGCCATGGCCTCTTCAAAGCTCTGGTTCGGCAGACCGTGCATCAGATCCAGGTTAAAGCTCTGGTATCCGGCTGCAGCAACGCCTTTGGCGGCGTTGACTGCTTCATCCTTGCCGTGAATTCGCCCCAGCAGGTTGAGCTTGTCTTTGGCAAAGCTCTGCACACCGATGGAGAGGCGAGTGACACCTGCGGCGCGGTAAGCGCTGAAGTCATCATGTTCCAGGGTGCCTGGGTTGGCCTCCATGGTGATCTCTATGTCATCGGCAAAGGGAATGCGCCGGTTCACGCAATGCAGCAGCCTGCCTATCTGGGCAGCATCGAACAGGGAGGGGGTGCCACCACCGATAAAGATGCTGTGCAGTTGCCGGCCTTGAACATAGTGCAGGTCGGCGTCGAGATCGCCAAGCAGGGCATCGACATACTCCTGCTGTGGCAGCTCACCCTGTTTTCCGTGAGAGTTGAAATCACAGTAAGGGCATTTCTGCACACACCAGGGAATATGAATATAGAGACTCAGCGGTGGCAGCGTCAGCATCAGCCGAGGATCCCCTGTTGTTTGAAGGCTTCAAGCAGCAATTTCAGCGCCTTGCCTCTGTGGCTGAGATGGTTCTTTTCATCACTGCTGAGCTCGGCGGCAGTTTGCTGGTAACCACAGGGAATGAATACGGGATCATAACCATGGCCATTGTCGCCCTTGGGTTCAAAACCTATTTCCCCTTCCCAAGCGGCCTGGCAGATGATGGGAGTCGGATCCTTGGCATGACGCATATACACAAGTACACACTGGAAACGGGCGGTACGGGGGGCCGGCGTTGCCTCTATGGCGCCAAGCAACTTGTTGTAGTTGCCTTCGGCCGTGGCGTTGGCGCCACTGTAACGGGCGGAGTAGATGCCGGGAGCGCCGTCCAGAGCATCAACTTCGAGGCCTGAGTCATCGGCAATAGCTGGCAGGCCGGTGATTTCGGCGGCATGGCGCGCCTTGATAATGGCATTTTCAACAAAAGTGGTGCCGGTTTCCGCCACTTCAGGCACGTCGAATTGGTTTTGTGGCAACACCTCAATATTGAAGGCGCTGAACATCTCGGCGAATTCTTTGAGTTTTCCCTTGTTGCCACTGGCAAGCACTATCTGTTTCATCTTGGATTCTCCTTATTTCGCAATGCCGGCAATAGTACCATTTTGCAAAAGAGTTTACTCACTCAGCGACAATGAAAAGGTGCGGAAGCAAGTAGAGCAGTGGAAGGTTTATCGGGGTCTGGACTACGTCAATCTTGTTTGAGCCCTAATGGCTGCTGTCGTTTCTCTAAGTCGGCGGTCAATACCCACTCGGGGCGGCCATAAAAAACGCCGCTCATTCGGCGGCGCTCTATTGACGGAATGTGCTGCTCAATCGACGTAGAATTTCTGTTTGAACGCCAGAGTGGTGTTGAGCTCGTTGCCGTGTTTTATCAGGATTTGAAAGTTAATCTCCTGATCGTCGCGATAGGGCACCTCGGCAATATAGTAGATGGCATCACCCTCGCGAATTTCGCGGAATTTCAACTGCATTCTGGCATCGATAAGATTGTTGGCCAGGCCGGATATCTCGACCGGTACTGCCGGATTGCCCTCTTCACTGGTATCCAATACGGCGATATTGATGATACCCGTGTAACGGCTGCGTTCTATGCCGTAGCTCTTGGCGATGGATGGCGTCAAAAAGGTGCTGCCCAGCGCCATATAGTGAATATCGAACTGGCCGACGGTCTGCTTCTGTTCGGCTTGGGCGACACCGGCCAGAGAGCCGAGACACAAAAGCAGGGTCAAAAATTTGCGCAACATAATGCTTTACCTGAGGTTAAGTGTGTTGAATTGATTATAGTCCCTTGTCTGCTGCCATGGCATCAGAGCAAGGCCTCGATTTCAGCGGGCAGTATCTTGGGCGCTTCAATACGCACCTGCTTGTGGCGGCCCAGTTCTCCCTTGACTATGGCTATCTGCCCCTTGGGCACCTTGAAGGCCTTGGACAGATATTTGGTCAGGTGGGCGTTGGCCTTGCCGTCCACAGGTGGCGCAGTAATGGCCACCTTGAACTCTTCACCATGTAGGCCAACCAGTTGATCCCGGCTGGCCTTGGGCTGGATATAGAGATTGAGCAGCAGATCCTGCTGCTCCCAGCTAACAGCTTTCATCAAGCGATGGCCCAGAAAGGAATCGTCTTGGCCAACAGTATGTTGACGAAATTCATCAATACCATCAGCACCAGCAGCGACAAGTCCAGCCCGCCCATGGGCGGCAGGAAGCGGCGAATGGGCGCCAGCAGTGGCTCGGTCAACTGCATCATCACATATTCAATCGGGTTGCGCCCCTGGCTGACCCAACTGAGGATAGCGCGAATGATCAGGATCCAAAACAGCAATACCCCGGCCTTTTTGAACAAGGACACCAGGGCAAACATCAAGGTTGCAACCAGGTTGAACGCCTGGCCCGCCATCAGGGTCAGCAAGAGTATTTTGACTACCACTACCAGCAGCGCCAGCACCACAGAGGCCGTATCCAGACTGCCTATGGAGGGCAGTATCCGCCGCATGGGCGCCACAATAGGGTGGGTGGCCTTGACGATAAACTGGCTGAAGGGGTTATAAAAATCTGCCCGCACCAGCTGCAGCCAGATCCTCAGTATGACTACCATAAAATAGAGGTCGAATACGACTGTAATCAGGTAAATCAATGCTTCATTCATGAAAAGTTTCGCCCTTGGGTCGTTTAGAATTCTTTGGCCATGGCTTCAGCCCTGGCAATGCAGTTATTCATTGCTTGCTTGATCAGTCCCTTGAGATCACCCCGTTGGAAGGTTTCCACCGCTTCATGGGTGGTACCGCCCTTGGAGGTGACATTCTGCCGCAGTTGGCCGGCGCTCAGCAGAGGATTTTGAATCACCATCTGTGAGGCCCCAAGAGCCGCCTGCTGCACCAGTAACCTGGCCTTGGATTCATCCAGCCCCAGCTCTTTGGCCGCATCCATCATGCCTTCCATAAACAGGAAAAAATAGGCCGGAGAGCTGCCTGCCAAGGCGATCACCAAATTGAGATCTGCTTCTTTGTCTACCCACAGGGTCTCGCCGCCACTGGCCATAATCTGCTGACAAAGATCTTTATCCGCCTGCTCAACCCCACTTGCGGCATAAAGGCCTGTCATGCCATAGCCAAGTTGGGTTGGGGTGTTGGGCATGGTGCGGATAAGCTTAATCTGCTGGCCGAAGTAGTCATTGTATCTGGTGGCCAGGATCCCTGCCGCTATGGTAATAAACAGCTTGTCGGCCAGCGGCAGTGTTGCCAGTTGCTCACACACCTGCTGCATCAGTTGCGGTTTGACCGACAGCACTATGATATCGGCCCAGTCACAGGCGGCTTGGTTGTCTGTGGTGGTGAGGATGCCGAAATCGCGCTTGAGGGCATCGAGTTTACCTGTGCTTGGGTTGCTGGCCTGGATCAATTCAGCCGGATAACCGCTGCCCACCAGCCCGCTGATGATACTGCGGCTCATATTGCCGGCGCCGATAAAACAGATTTTCTTTTGAGCCATGCTGTCCCCTGTCACTTGTGATTGGAGTGTATCCCGCATCGGGTTTGACCGTGCGGGAGATATTAGTATTTGGGCCAATACTATCAAAAACAAGGTCTCAGCGGCCAATCTCAGATCTTATTGACTGGTTTATCAGCCGTAGTTCCGCTCGCCGAAAATAGCGCTACCGACTCTGACCATGGTAGAGCCTTTGGCGATGGCGAGCTCAAGATCCTGACTCATACCCATGGACAGGGTATCCACCTGTGGAAACTTGAGCTTCAGTTCGGCAAATAGTTGCTGCATGTGCGACAGCTCCGCCTCAAGCCTTGGGCCTTCACCGGCACTGGGAATTGTCATCAGTCCCCTGAGTCTGAGGTTGGGCAATGAGTCCACCAGGCTTGCCAACTGAAACATCTCGCTCTGTGTTGCTATTCCTGCTTTGGAATTTTCACCCGAAACATTGATTTGGATGCAGATTTCCAGTGGTGGCATGCCTTCTGGGCGCTGCTCCGACAGGCGGCGGGCAATTTTTTCCCGCTCCAGGGTGTGCATCCAATGGAAGTGCTCGGCGACAATTCTTGATTTATTGGATTGCAGCGGGCCGATAAAGTGCCATTCTATATCGGGGCAGCGCTGCGCCAGTTCCATGGCTTTCTGTTGTCCCTCCTGGACATAGTTTTCGCCAAAGCAACGTTGCCCGGCGGCATAAGCTTGTTCAATGTCGGCGATCGGCTTGGTCTTGCTGACAGCCAGCAGCTTGATCTCGCTTGCATTTCGGGACGAAATTTGCGCCGCTTGAGCTATCCTGCGCTGGGCTAGCGCCAGTCTGTCTGCTATTGTTGTCATGATGTAAACTTTTTGGTTGAACGGATATCCCAAACTATGGAAATCACTGAATTATTGGCCTTTAGTGTAAAGCATAACGCTTCGGATCTGCACCTGTCGGCCGGTGTGCCTCCCATGATACGCGTCGACGGCGAGGTCAGAAAGATTAATGTCCCTGCGCTTGATCACCAAGGGGTTCACAGACTTGTCTACGACATAATGAATGACAAGCAGCGTAAGGATTATGAAGAGTTTCTGGAAATCGACTTTTCCTTTGAAGTTCCCAATCTGGCGCGTTTTCGTGTCAATGCCTTCAATCAGTCCCGCGGCGCCGCCGCGGTTTTTCGTACTATTCCCAGCGACATTTTGACTTTGGAACAACTGGGCGCGCCGGAAATCTTCAAGAAAATCGCTTCATATCCTCGCGGCCTGGTGCTGGTAACCGGCCCCACAGGTTCGGGTAAGAGTACCACCCTGGCGGCGATGATAGATTACGTCAATGAGAACCGCCACGATCATATTCTCACCATTGAAGACCCTATCGAATTCGTGCACCAAAACAAGCAATGCCTTATCAACCAGCGGGAAGTGCACCGCCATACCCACAGCTTTAACGCTGCCCTCAGAAGCGCCCTGCGTGAAGACCCCGATGTCATCCTGGTCGGTGAGATGCGGGATTTGGAAACCATACGCCTGGCGATGACCGCGGCAGAAACCGGCCACCTGGTGTTCGGTACCTTGCACA
This sequence comes from Shewanella sp. 38A_GOM-205m, assembly GCF_000518445.1. Lineage (NCBI taxonomy): Bacteria > Pseudomonadati > Pseudomonadota > Gammaproteobacteria > Alteromonadales > Shewanellaceae > Shewanella > Shewanella sp. 38A_GOM-205m. The sequence goes on from NZ_JADP01000001.1 coordinate 89,102, forward strand.
CCACCTCGGCGGCCAAGACCATTGACCGTGTGGTTGACGTATTCCCCGCAGGCGAGAAGGACATGGTGCGTACCATGTTGTCTGAGTCGTTGCAGGCGGTTATCTCCCAGACCCTGATCAAGAAAGTTGGCGGCGGCCGGGTGGCGGCCCATGAGATCATGATGGGAACCCCGGCTATCCGAAACCTTATCCGTGAGGACAAGGTGGCACAGATGTATTCTGCTATCCAAACCGGTATGGCCCATGGCATGCAAACCTTGGAGCAGAGCCTGCAGAACCTGGTGAATCGCGGCTTGATCAGTCGGGAAGATGCCATGGCCAAGAGCTCCAACAAACAAGCAAATTTCTAAGGAGTTCCCATGGAAGTCAGACCTTTTCTCAAGGCTATGGTGGATCGCAAGGCCTCGGATCTCTTTATTACCGCTGCCTTTCCTCCCAGTGCCAAGGTGGACGGTGAACTCAGGCCCTTGGCGGAAAACGCCTTTACCCCGGCGCAGTCGCTGGAGTTTGTTGAGTCTTTGATGACGCCGGAGCAGAAAAAGGAGTTTCACGAGACCCGCGAATGTAACTTTGCCGTGGGCGCCAAAGAGCTGGGGCGTTTCCGGGTCAGTGCCTTCTGGCAACGGGAGTCGGCGGGCTGCGTGATGCGGCGTATCGAAACCAAGATCCCTACTGTGGAGCAGCTGTACCTGCCGCCCATTCTCAAAGACTTGGTAATGAGCAAGCGCGGATTGGTGATCATGGTCGGGGGAACCGGTACGGGTAAGTCCACCTCGCTGGCGGCACTTATCGGTTACCGTAATGCTAATGCTAGGGGACACATACTCACCATCGAAGATCCGGTGGAATTTGTTCACCAACACGGCAAGAGCATTATCACCCAGCGGGAAGTGGGTATAGATACCGAGTCGTTTGATGCGGCGCTCAAGAGCTCATTGCGCCAGGCGCCGGACGTTATCCTTATCGGTGAGATCCGTACCCAGGAAACCATGGAGTTTGCCCTGTCGTTCGCCGAAACCGGCCACTTGTGTATGGCAACCCTGCACGCCAACAACGCCAACCAGGCGCTGGATCGCATCATGCACCTGGTGCCAGAGAGTAAGCACCAACAACTGCTATTTGACCTGTCGCTTAACTTGCGCGGTATTGTGGCCCAGCAGTTGGTGCCCAAGGTGGACGGCAGCGGCCGGCGCGCCGCCATCGAAGTGCTGATCAACACCCCCAGGGTGGCCAGTCTTATTCAAAAGAACGAACTGCACGTGCTCAAGGATACCATGGCCAAGTCCAACGAGCAGGGGATGCAAACCTTCGACCAGGCGTTGTTCAAGCTCTACTGTGAAGGGGAGATCAGCTACGCCGATGCACTGCATCATGCCGACTCGCCAAACGACCTGCGACTCATGATTAAACTCCACAGCAATGACACCGGCAACTCAGGTTTCATGGAGGGAGTTACCCTGGATATGGATTAGTGGGAAAGCACTGCAAAAGGCGTCGGAATGACGCCTTTTTTGTTTGTATTGAGTGGATTGTTCGAAAAAGAGCTATCTTTTTGTTATTGTGTTGCGCCTGTTTTGTGAAAAGGATGGAAGGGGAATGCAATTGCAGCAAACCACTTTATTTTCAGCTTTGGGTCTGGCTCTGGCCGGTTGTTTCACTCTGCCGGCCGCGGCCGTGCCGGTTTCCGACGAGCTGGATATCGGCGGGGCGGTACGAGTCAACTATGGCTGGAAAGACTATGATGACGATGCCAAGTTGGAGTTCGAGCTGTTTCGCGCCGATGTCAAATACGATAACGGAGAACTGTTCGCGTCGGCTCAGTACCGCTGGTATCAGGATCAGGATGTGATCCAGCATGCCTTCTTTGGCTATCGCTTTTCAGAAAACTCGGACATTCGCCTCGGGGTCACCCAGGTGCCTTTCGGTTTGCTGCCCTATGCGGCTCATTCCTTCTGGTTCGGCGCGACTTATTATCTCGGCTTTGAAGACGACTATGATGCTGGTATTCACTGGCAGTACAACAAGGACGGCTGGCGCTACGATCTCGCCTGGTTTGCCAATGATGAATATGGCGACGGTAGCCGCTTCAAGCGCTATTCCTTCGATGTCGCCACCACAGAAAACGCCCCCTATGAAGAGGCAGGGCAGTTTAACGCCAGAGTCGAGCGCAGCCTGAAGTCCGGTGAGTTTGCCCATAAACTGGGCGCTTCTGTGCAATATAGCCGTTTGGACTACAAGCCAATGGCCGGCGCCGTTGCCGGTGAAGACACAGATGGCTTGGCGGTAGCAGCCCATTGGCAAATGGATTGGCACGCCTGGCAGACTCAGGTGCAGTATCTGCATTATGACTATGACATGCCAGGCGAGCGTTTGGCACTGTCGGCCTTTGCCTACCCGTTTGAGATAGCGACCGAGGCCGATGTGCTCACATTTAACCTTTCGCGCACCATAGATGTTGATTGGGGCCCTATCACTCAGCTCAACTGTTATAACGACTACAGCCAGGTATTTGCCTCGGGTACCGGGTTGGATGATTCGGTGCAGAATGTCACAGGATGCGCCATCAGCGCCGGTAAGTTTTACTCCTACGTGGACTGGATCGCCGGTAAAAACATGTGGTTTGTCAACGGCCCCGGCATAGGTATTGCCGAAGGCGACAGCAGCTGGCATTCAAGGCTGAATATCAATGTTGGCTTCTACTTTTAACGGCTGAAGCTGGTAAGAATAAAAACAAATGGAGGTGTTATGGTGAAGGTGTTCAAGCCCTTGGCAAGATTGAATTTAACCGGGCCTGCATTGAAGAGGCTGGCTTTTACAGCATTGGCTTTAGCGCCCACGGCGGCTGTTGCCGGTCAGTGCCCCGATTACCTCAATATCAAGTTGAGAAAGCTCCATTCCCAGGAGTCTGTCGACCTATGTGAACTCACCCAAGGTAAACCTGTGCTTCTGGTCAATACCGCCAGCAATTGTGGTTTTACGCCTCAATTCAAAGCGCTTGAAGCCCTGCATAAGGACTACCGCGAGCGCGGGCTGGTGGTGATAGGTTTCCCATCCGATGACTTCTTCCAGGAAGAAAACGAAGAGAAAGATACCGCCAAGGTGTGCTACATCAACTATGGCGTGACCTTTACCATGGTGGCTACCTCTGCGGTTCGTGGCAGTGATGTGAACCCGGTATTTGCCTATCTGGGGCAGCAGGCCGGCGCGCCCAAGTGGAACTTCTACAAGTACCTGGTCAGTGGCGACGGTAAACAGGTGCAGAGCTTTAACTCCAGAGTCAAACCCGATAGTGATGAATTGATCAAAGCGATTGAATCTGTGCTTTAATATCTGACTTATTCGTTTTCTATCTGAGGTGATTTTGGCTAAGTTTATCGGTCTTGATAAAGACAAGGGCCACGCCGGGCGTGGTAAAACCGGGATATTGCTGTTGAATCTGGGGACGCCGGACGCACCGACACCCGCGGCGGTGCGGCGTTATCTGGCCGAATTTCTCTCCGATCCCAGGGTGGTGGAGATCCCCAAGGCGCTGTGGAAGCTTATTCTCCATGGCATTATTCTCAGGGTCAGGCCGGCCAAATCGGCGGCCCTTTACCGTGAGGTGTGGACTGATAAGGGCTCGCCACTGATGGATATCAGTGAGCGCCAGACCCAGGCCTTGGCAGAAAAACTCAAGGCCGAAGGCGTTGAAGCCGAAGTTGCCTTGGCGATGCGTTACGGCAACCCGGCGGTGGGCGATGTGCTCAAACGCCTGCACAATCAAGGGGTCGATAAACTGGTTGTGCTGCCGCTCTATCCTCAATATGCCGGCCCTACCACGGGCTCTGCATTTGATGCCATAGCCAAAGAGTTGACTCAATGGCGTTACCTGCCGTCGCTGCACTTTATCCATACCTACCACGATAATCCGCTGTTTATCGAGGCGCTGGCCGAGTCCATCGAAGTAGACTTTGCCCAACACGGCAAACCGCAGAAATTGGTGCTGTCGTACCATGGTATGCCGGAGCGGAATCTCAAGCTGGGCGACCCTTACTACTGCTTCTGTATCAAGACCTCAAGATTGTTGGTCGAGCGTCTTGGGCTGGCAGAGGATGATGTGATCAGTAGCTTCCAGTCCCGTTTCGGCAAGGCCAAATGGCTGGGCCCTTACACGGATGAAACCATGATGGCTCTGCCAAAGCAGGGGATCACAGATGTAGCCGTTGCCTGTCCTGCATTCAGCGCCGACTGCCTGGAAACTCTGGAGGAGATTGCCGGGCAGAACCGTGAGTTTTTCGAACAGGCCGGTGGTAAGTCATTCCGCTATATAGCGGCGCTCAACGACAGACCGCGCCATATAGAGATGATGGCGGAGTTGGTTCGTCCCTATCTGTAAGCGCTCGTCCCCCTATCCAGGGCTGCAGTCCGGCAGCCCTGCCAACAATATTTGACACTGCCGCTGTTTGCGGATCGCTTCGCTGCCCTTGTTGCCTGCCACGCTATGCCTTAGCTTGGCAAGTTGAATGTTAATTTATGGTTAACAATACAAGAATAAGGATAAGGCATCATGGATCGCGAGCAGATATATGCCAGCATGGCCGGAGAGGGTCGACTGGATTATGAAAAGTACCTCAATACTCCCAAATTGCTCAGCTGCCAGAAGCCCTATGAGCAACTGTGTAACGCCGATGAGTTGCAGTTTCAAATAGTGCATCAGTCGGAGGAGTTGTGGATGAAGCTCATCTGTTACACCCTGCTGGAGATTGATGAGCGTATGGCCGCAGGGGAGACCTTCAAGGTGTTGACCCTGTTTTCCAGGGTACATAAGGCGATGGGGTTTCTTATCGAGCAACTGAGTATTCTCGACACTATGTCTATCAAGGATTATCAGGCCATTCGGCTGCAACTGGGCAACGGCAGCGGTCAGGAATCACCGGGATTCAAAACCCTGTTGCAGCTTTATAAGCCGCTGTGGCTCACCTTTGAGCGAGTCTACCTTGAGCAAAAGGGGCTGACGGTCGAGCAGATATACAACAGTGAATACAGTCACGATGAAAGCTATATGGTGGCCGAGGCCATGATAGAGTACGACCAGCTGTTTCAGCACTTCCGTTACCATCACATCAAACTCATCCACAGAAGCATAGGCATAGACAGCATGTCACTGAAGGGGCGCAGCACTGAAATCCTCAACTCAGGTATGAAGATGCAGTTTTTCCCTAAACTATGGCAAATTCGCGGTCAGATGACAGATATCTGGGGCGGTGTTTACGGTGTCAAACGCGACTCGATTGCCGACTGAGGAGCCTGGAATGTCGTTGAAATCGCGTTTTCATCTGCCCGAAGGGCACTATTTTTTGTCCCACTCTGTGGGCGCCATGCCAAAGGGCTGCGAAGTTGCGGTCAGCGAGTTTCTCGGCGCCTGGAAACATCAAGGCGGTGACGCCTGGCCTGTGTGGCTCGAGGGGGTTGAGCTGTTTTTGCAGCAACTTGCGGCTTTGACCCGAGTTCCCGCCAGTGGCTTTTGCCCGCAGCTGAATCTCTCTTCGGCTTTATCCAAGCTGGTCGGCGCCCTGCCGAATGCCAAGCCCGGTCAGCGGATCTTGGCCACCGAACTGGATTTCCCCTCCATGGGGTTTGTACTGCAACAGGCCGAGAAGAAGGGCTACCGCCTGCAGCTGCTTGAGCCGCAAGCCGGGCTGGTGTCTTTGAGTCAGTGGCAACAGGCCTTGGGAGAGGATGTGGCGCTGGCCTTTATCACCCATGCCATTTCTGAAACCGGTCAGTTACAGTCTGTGAGTGAAATTTGCGCTCTGGCCCGAAGCTTAGGAGTAATGACTGTGGTGGACATTGCCCAGTCTCTCGGAGTTATACCGATAGATTTGGGGCAGTGGCAGGCTGATGCTGTCTTGGGTTCCTGCGTTAAATGGTGTTGTGCTGGCCCGGGGGCGGCCTTTTTATGGCTCAGCGATAAGTTGGCCCAGACGCTGGAGCCTGTGGATCTGGGATGGTTCTCCCATGAGGCGCCGTTTGAGTTCGATATCCATGATTTTCGCTATGCCAAGGGAGCAAAAAGGTTTTGGGGGGGCACACCTTCCATATTGCCTTACATGCTGGCAGCGGCGTCACTACAGCAGCTCCGCGCTTTCGGCGATAGTCAAATTTATCAACACAACCAGCGTCTGGGGCAGGGGATCCTGGATTGTGCCCTGAGTCATGAACTCAAGGTGGTAACGCCCAATATCAGCGGCGAGCGCAGTGGCACTGTGGTAGTCGATTTCGCCGATAGGCAGGCGGCGCAGCAAGTGTTCAACAGACTGGGGATCAAGACAGACTTGCGCCCAAGATTTGGCTTTCGCTTTTCGCCGCATATCTATACCGATGGTGAGGATATGGAGGTTTTACTGCAGGGGCTCAGACAGTTGGCCGGCAAAAGGCCCTGATAGCTTGGGGGCAGGATCTAGGGCCGATTCAGATGAGACTCATTCCTGAGGAAGCCGAAATAAGATTGGACCAGCTGCGGCTTAAACTCCCCGGGGGTCTTTAAGCCGCAGAGGTTTCAGTACTGGTTCTCGAAATAGCTTTCGATGATCAGCACAGCAGAGACGGCATCGATCTGGCCCTTGGTCAGCGCCTTGAAGCCACCGAGTTCAAATAATCTGGCCTTGGCATCGGCCGTGGTCAGGCGTTCATCCTGGGTGGCTACCTTGACACCGAAACGCCCGGCAATACGGTTGGCAAACTTACGGGCTCTCTGGGTCATCTCTTGCTCTGTGCCATCCATATTGAGTGGCAGTCCCACCACCACGAGATCCGGTTGCCATTCTTCGATTAAAGCCGCTATCTGCTGCCAATCGGGAATACCATCCATTGCCTTGATGGATGTCAGTGGGCTGGCACTGCCGGTCAACTGCTGACCTATGGCTATGCCTATGCTCTTGGTGCCGAAATCGAAGCCCAGTACGGTTTTTGCTGTCATTTTGCCTCTGTAATCAAGCGTGTCCCATCTGGCTGGACATTTGCCAGATATCGAATCCCAGTGATTGGGTGGCCTTGAGCCAACGATGCTCATGGGGAGTATTGAACAGTATCTCGGGTGTGGCGGGAATGGTCAGCCAGCTGTTTTCCGCCAGTTCCTGCTCCAGCTGGTGGCGGCTCCAACCAGCGTATCCCAGCGCCACCAGAAAATGCTCCGGCGCCTTTGAGGTGCCAAGAGAGGTGAGAATATCCCGTGAGCTGGTCAACATTATCTCGTCATTTATGGCAGTGCTGTTGGCCCAATAGGGTTGACTGCTGTGCAGCACAAAGCCCCGCTCCGGGTTGACCGGACCGCCTACCAGAACGCTGTTGTCTATTGAAGGCTTGAGAGATACCTCTTCTGCCAGCTCCATCTGCAGCAGTAACTCATCGACCTCAATGCCTATGGGACGATTGACCATGAGTCCCATGGCGCCCTGGCTGTCGTGCTCGCACACATAGATGAGCGAACGCTCGAAGAAAGTATCATCGAGCGAAGGCATGGCGATAAGAAAATGATTTTGCAAACTGTCCATCATACTGCTCCTGGTACTTGTTGCCTGTCAGCCGCCGGCCAGCTTCACCTTGTAGCCCAGCTTCTCCAGCAGGCCCTGGAGTTGCTCACGATTGTCGGTCTGAATCTCGATGTCGAACGCTTTTACCGTGCCGCCGCAACCGCACTGCTTCTTGAGTTTTTGCGCCAGATCTTTCAGCGCCTTGGCGTCCAGTCCCAGCCCCTTGATTACTGAAACACCTTTGCCTTTGCGGCCCTTGCTGTCCTTGTGGATCCGGACGATACCATCGGATGTCGGGACTGTAGCTTGTTCCTTGGGCTGGCTAATACGGCCTTTGTCGGTACTGTATACCAAACTGACATTGGGATCTGTTTTCATTGTTGATGCTGATCTATGGCTTATGGGCGCAGTCTAGCAGATTTAGCCTAAGCGCCCAATGGCTTGCTCCAAGCCGCTGAAATCAAAAAAAAGCCACCATTAAGGTGGCTGGTAAAAAACTGAAATTGTGCAGGGAACAATATCAGCCACCGGCTTGGACGCCGGCAATCACAAGAAGATGTCAGGAAAGCAGTATTCCGCCAAGCACTGCCACCACAGATAAAAAGGCGCAGGGCAGCATCAGTATTCTTAGCTTGGGCAACAGTAGTGTCAGTGTCGTCAGGACGAAGCCGAAAGCGGCCAGATCAAAAGGTGAAATCTGTTGCTCGACCAATCTGGCACCGAGCCAACCGAGAATGAGCAGCGGCAGGATAAGCAAACGCCTGGCTTGATTGATGCTGCCTATTCCGGCCAGTTCCTGCGCCTGTTGCAGCAGAGAATTTCGAGTCAGCAAAACGCCACTGGCAATAATAAAGAATGCGAGATACCAAAGCATGAGTCATTCACCATTTAATCTATATGATAATCATTATCATTTGGTGCTATACTGAAGTCAAGCTGAATCGGTAAACTAAATTTTGTTAAATTCGGTTGTAGAGCAGAAGATTGAAATGTAAGCTGATTTCATGGGTTTTTATGGCCGTTTCCTGGCCTGGGTAAACGAGGAAATTTCGATGAAGTATCTGATAACAGCCGCAATGGCACTGATGCTAAGTGCTTGCAGTACACTGAATACTGGCTGGGATTATGACCCGGGTGTGAACTTCAGCCAGTACAAGAGTTATGCCTGGGTGGAAAAGCAATCCGAAGACACCAGCTATCATCTGGATGGTTTGATGGATCAGCGAGTACGTGATGCCTTGGATCGGCAGTTGGCACAAAAGGGCCTGCAGATTGCTACCAAGGAAAACGCCGATATCCTGGTTAACTATCTGACCAAGGTAGACAAGAAAATCAATGTCGACACTTTCAACACCAACTATGGTTACAACCCATATTGGGGGCCGGGTTGGGGCTGGGGTGGCAATATGCAGACCCAAACCACAGTACGCGAATATGAAGTCGGTACCTTGATTGTGGATCTGGTCGACGCCAAGTCCGGCAAGCTCATCTGGCGTGGCTCAGTGGCTGACACTATTCGCGATAGCGATACTCCGCAAAAGCGTATTGCCAAGGTTAACGAGGCGGTAGCCAGTGTAATGAGCAACTTCCCGCCCAAGGTGGAAAAATAACCTCTGATCCACGCGGGCACATTGTGGGAATTCAACATTGGAATAAAGCGGCATAAAGCCGCTTTATTGTTTTTTAAGCAGTTCACGCAGTAGTTGCCGCATTCTGACATTGACTCTGGACACCTGACTGGCCGATGACTGGAGTACATCCACATTGGCCTGCCAGCCGCCTACTTCAAAATCCAGCTTTACGGCCTGTAATTCCCCCTTACTCATTGCTTCCTGAGCCAAAGGCCTTGGCAGCAGTGCCCAACCAAACCCTTGTTTGGCCAGCTCCAACAGGACGTAATAGTTGTCGGCAAACCAAACATCCGGCGAGTGCACCTGATCGAACCAGAAATTACTCGAGTATTTGCTGCCTATGACCAGTTGTCTGTGCAGTTTGAGAATATCCGTATGCATGGCACGTATCTCGGCCAAGGGGTGTTTGGGGCTGACCAGTAACTCAAAAGTCACAGTGCCTATGGTTTCAAAGTCCAGGGTTTCGGGGTAAACCGGTTCACTAAACAGCAGGCCCACAGTGGCTTTGCCTTCCTTGACCAGAGCAATCACATCTTTGCTAGAGGCGCACAGCAAACTCAGGCAAATTTGCGGAAACTCCTGTTCCAGTTGCCTGAGCAGATCGCCGAGGCGGTTGTAGGGGATCCCTTCATCAACCGCCAAAATCACTTCCATTGATGTGTCACTGCCCAAACCGGATACCTGTTGAGCCAATCTGCGGTGCTGCGCCAACACGGCTTTGGCGTAGGGCAACAGGTGATGCCCAGCCGCGGTCAATTGGGGATAACGACCGCTGCGGTCAAAGAGTTGCAGCCCGGTATCCAGCTCCAGATTCATTATCTGCTGGCTAATACCGGATTGCACTTTACCCAGTTGTCTGGCGGCGGCTGAAAAGGAGCCCGTCTCGACACTGGCGACAAAAGCTTCCAATTGTTCTGTGGTTAACATATCACTATTGGTGATGGTATCTAACTTTTAAGTATCTTGATGATAGATGATAATCCGCGGCCTGTTAATCAGAATGGAAATAAGCATGACTACTCAAGAACGTATTTTTCAGGCACTGCTATTCGAAGCCATAGCCCTTATTCTATTAATCCCGGTTGCCTCCTGGGCCACAGGCAGCGCAGTGGGCACCATGGCAGGCGTGAGTGTTTTCTTAAGTTTGTGTGCCATTGTGTGGAACTACTTGTACAACCTGGGGTTTGACCGGCTTTATGGCAATAACCGTGATGCCCGTGGTATTGGGCTCAGGTTATTGCATACCCTGGGATTTGAAGGTGGACTCATTCTGGTGACGGTTCCCGCTATTGCCTGGGCGCTGGAAACCAGCTTGCTCAACGCTTTCTTTATCGAAGCCGGTATTCTGGTGTTCTTCTTTTGCTACAACCCCTTGTTTAACTGGTTCTATGACAGTTTGTGGCTCAAGTATGTCGGCCCATATCAGCAAGGTGTTAAACAATAAAATGCTGTTCCGTTAATTCATTCACTAATTGTCATCAACCAATAATGGTTTGTCTTGGTTAAAAATACGGATATCTATACAATGTGTCTCTGAAAAACTGTGACTTGAGTCATCAAAGCTTCAATGTTGATTGTGGATTATTCTCTGCAGTGACACAGTCGATACTATGGCTTAAATGAGCGGGGAGAGCCGAGTGATAAGTGGTTGGCGAGTGACTTTAGGCTTGGCATTATTGTTGTTGAGTTGGGGCGTGTTTGCCTGGGGTGACTCAGACGGTGATGGCGTCCCTGATAACAAAGATGCCTGTCCCGGAACTCAGACACTGATACCAGTGAGTGCCAATGGTTGTGTCTTGGACAAGGCCTTTTCTCTGACGGATATCTGTCTGCCAACAACTGCTGCCGGTGCCTATCCTGCAGGTTGCGGCATCGCTGAACCTGTCAGGCTATATTTCGACTTGGGCTCGGCGCAGATACCTCTGGCGCAGTGGCCGCAACTGGCCAAAATGAAAGTTTTTCTAGAGCAATACAATGTAAACCTGAGTATTGAAGGGCATGCCGATATCAGCGGTTCGGATGCCATAAATCAACCTTTATCTGCAGCCCGGGCCGAAAGTGCTAAAGCAATATTGATTAAGGATTATGGTTTTCCGGCGGCGCGATTCAGTACTCGTGGATATGGCAGTAAGCAGCCTGCCGCTGATAATACCAATGTCTCAGGCCGCAGCCTTAACCGCAGGGTTGAGTTTGTGGTCGATTTACCTAAGTAATTTAAACAAGGTGTTAAAGGGAGTTTTATGATGGAAAATCTCGAAGGGCTATTGCAACAGGCGCCTGAGTTAATAGCAGCCTACGGCATCAAGATATTGCTTGCCATTGTTATTTTCTTTGTCGGTAAATATCTGTCTAATGTGGCCAAGAAGGTTACGGCTAAAGTATTGAGCAAACGCAAGATAGACCAAACCGTGGTTTCTTTTGTGGCCAATATGGCTTGGGCAGTGGTGTTTGTGTTCACGGTTATCGCTACTTTGGGGCAGATTGGAATTCAGACCGCGTCTCTGGTTGCGGTTCTCGGTGCCGCTGGTTTGGCCGTGGGTTTAGCGCTGCAAGGCTCACTATCTAACTTTGCCGCCGGGGTCTTGATGGTTCTGTTCCGCCCTTGCCGCGTGGGAGATTATATTGAAGCTGCTGGTGTTGCCGGTACTGTCGATGAAATCACTATCTTTTCAACTCGTCTGAAAACCCCGGATAACAAGGTCATCATAGTGCCCAACTCCACTATCATGAACGGTAGCATCACCAACTACTCGGCTATGGACAAGCGCCGCATCGATCTGGTGATCGGGGTTTCTTACGATGCAGATATCCGTCATACCAAGCAGATACTGACTAGCATTCTCGATAACCATGAAAAAGTACTGAAAGAGCCTGGTTATACAGTCGGTCTGCACACCTTGGCTGACTCTTCGGTTAACTATGTGGTTCGCCCTTGGGTGAAGTCCGCTGATTACTGGGGGGTCTACTTCGAACTGATGGAGCAGATTAAACAGTCTCTGGACGAAAACGGCATTGGCATTCCATATCCTCAGATGGATCTGCATGTCAAAGAGCTGCCTTCCAAGTAAGTTCAGCTTTGGACAAAGACCGGCAGATGCCGGTCTTTTTTTACCTGTATTCTGACAATGGGTTATATTAGCCAGGATGAATTTGAACCAGAATTGATGGAGAAAACTATGTTGAAACTGACAAAGTGGAGCGCCGTGTGTGTATTGGCCTTGGCGAGCGCCTCGGCTATGGCGACAGAAGGGAAAGTGGCAGCCGAAGTCAAAATGGGCGGCCAGAGTGTCACCTTGATGGGTAGGTTGCCCGAGCTTAACCAGCTTGCACCAGGGTTTAAGGTGGTGGATGACAAGTTTGCCCCAGTGACTTTAAGTGACTTCAAGGGTAAGACTGTACTTATCAGCGCGGTTCCCAGTCTGGATACCGGCGTCTGTGCCCTGCAGACCAAGAGATTCAATAAGGAGTTCAGCAAGTTTGATGATTCAGTGATCATGTTGACCGTCAGTGAGGACTTACCCTTTGCCCAGAAACGTTTCTGCAAGGTGGAGAATGTCGATAAAATCAAGGTATTATCAGACTCAGTCTGGCGTGATTTTGGTAATAAATATGGTTTGTTGATCCCTAACCGAGGCTTGCTGGCCAGAGCGATATTTATTATAGATGCCAATGGCCAGCTCAAGTACCGTGAGCTGGTGGCAGATGTGTCTCACCATCCTGATTACGACGCGGCGCTCAAGGCCTTGAGCGAAATCAGCAAGGGCTGAATGTGAAAACGCCTGCTTGTGTGCCGGCGTTTTCAGTTTTAGAGGGTGACTCTGCTCACTTAGTCCAGATGTGGATCTGAGCCGGTTTGGTAGTCGAAGGTTGGCATGGCCCAGTGATACTTGATGGCCAGCATCCGCAAACTGAAACCCAGAGTGAGACACAGGCTGAGATTGATCCATTCGGCCAGTTGCCACTGTGACAAAAATACATAGAGCCCGGCAGTGATGATGGAGATCACTGCGTACAGCTCCTTGCGAAAGATCAGCGGCATCTGATTACAGAGAATGTCGCGAATAATACCGCCGAAAACCCCGGTAACCACCCCCATTACCACAGCCACTACGGGACTGAAACCCAGCAGCAGGGTCTTTTGGGCTCCGACAATGGAAAACACAGCCAGGCCAAGGGCATCGATTGCCAGAAACAGCTTTGACAGGTAACGCATTACAGGGGCAATTATCACAGTCAGCAGAGAAGCAAAGCCGATAGCCACCAGATAATGCCAGTTTTCTACCCAGATCAGCGGGTAGTTACCCAATAGCATGTCTCTGAGCGTGCCGCCGCCTATGGCGGTGGCGCACCCCACAATTACCACGCCAAAGAGATCCATCTGTTTTTTACCCGCCGCCAATGCGCCGGTCATTGCTTCGGCCAGTACACCAATCAGCCAAAGTATGGCGATAAACTGAGCTTCTTGCATAATATTCGCATCAAAATAACAAAGGATCAGAATTCTGCCGGAAAATACCGCAGTTTAATAGTGATTTTATTTAAATTTTTGGATTAGTTATATTTATGGTTGATTGGTGTTTTTTGTGCATTACTTGTGTATTTTTATGATTTTAAATGGTTTTGTTATTTATCTGGCATGAGGATTACTGATTGATATGTGTGCTTGTCTTTCTCTCGTTTTGTTTGGGCTGTTTGGATGTGTCAGTTTGGTAAAAAGTCCAGTTATTTAGCTTTGCCCTCTTGGTGCTGTACAGTCAAGCCGAGCGGCGCTAGAGTGTTTTGGCCCCATGTATCTTAATGCGGGGCAACTGGATGTGATATGGGGGAGAGATGATAGATTTCAGAAGCGATACCGTGACCCAACCTACTGCCGCAATGCGCCAGGCCATGGCGGCCGCGCAGGTGGGCGATGACGTCTACGGCGATGACCCGACGGTTAACCGCCTGGAAGCCATGGCCGCCGAGATGTTCGGCTTTGACAGTGCCTTGTTTACCAGCTCGGGCACTCAGGCCAACCTGTTGGCACTCATGTCCCATTGCGAGCGGGGTGATGAATACCTGTGTGGCCAACACGCCCACAATTACAAGTTTGAAGGCGGTGGCGCGGCCGTGTTAGGCAGTGTTCAGCCTCAACCACTGAATAATCAGGCCGACGGCAGCATAGCGCTCGAAGATATTCGTGCTGCCATCAAACCCGATGATTTTCACTTTGCCCGCACTCGTCTATTAAGCCTGGAAAACACCATAGGCGGAAAGGTATTGCCACAGGAATATCTGGCCAGGGCGCAGCAGCTGGCCTTCAATCACGGTTTGAAAATCCATCTCGATGGTGCCAGGGTGGCCAATGCCGCCGTGGCGCAAGGACTGGAGATAGCCGATATAACCCAATATTTCGACTCGGTATCCATCTGTCTCTCCAAGGGGTTGGCGGCGCCGGTTGGCTCTTTATTACTCGGGGATGAGCGGCTTATTCATAAGGCGCGTCGCTGGCGGAAGATGTTGGGTGGCGGGATGCGCCAGGCCGGGATCCTGGCTGCTGCAGCTGAGCTGGCCTTGACTGAGCAGGTGGCGCGTTTGGCGGAAGATCACGCTAATGCCAAGGCTTTAGCCGAAGGTTTGAGTCAGTTGGATGAGCTGGCACTGGATATGAGCCAGGTACAAACCAATATGGTGTTTGCCACTTTGGCCGATGCAGTGGATATTGAAGCTCTGGTCAAAGGCTTGTTGCAGGAAGGAGTTCGTATCAGCGGCGCTCGGCAACTACGCCTGGTGACTCACAAAGATATCAGCGCTGCCGATATCGATAAGACTTTGCAGGCTTTCAAGCGGGTGCTCAGCCAGGTTTGAACACGGTCCATTACGGTGCAGCAGGAGTGATCCTGGTGCATCGCAATGGCATTTATGAACACAAGTGTGGTGTAACTTATTGAATTATATTGATTGAATGTTTGGCGTCCAATTTGCTTTAGTTCAAGTGAGAATTCCAATCACAGGCGAATGCGAGGACGCAAACATGAAATACTACAGTCGGCGTTTGGTTAAACACGAACATCTCAACCCGGCGGGAGCCTTGTTCGGTGGACAGTTGATGAGCTGGATCGATGAGGAAGCGGCCATCTTCGCCGCATGCCAGATGAAGAGTGTCAGCCATGTGACCAAGCTTATCTCGGAAATCAACTTTATGACCCCGGCCAAGCTTGGGGATGTGATTGAATTTGGCCTTGAGCTTATCAGCCTGGGGCATACTTCCATCACCATTCGCTGCGAAGTGCGCAATAAACTGAATTTGGCGCCTATTGTCAGCATTGACAAGATGGTCTTCGTCAATGTGAATGAAGCCGGCTTGCCCGTGCCTCACGGTATGCGGGCCAATGCCGCCTGATAACTCTGATGTTTGAATGCGCTTGCCGACCAGGCTGAGCTTTGCCCGGTTGGCTGGCGCGCTCAGTCTTTCAATTCTTCCTTGACCGATTTGGCGGCATCACGGGAGGCGTGGCCGATTTCACGGGTCACATCCCGGGTGGTGTGGCCTATCTCCTTGGTCACGTCTCTGGTGGTATGGCCTATGGTACGGCCGGTTTCCTTGAGCTCGGCACAGGCGCCAAGACTGAGTAATGCAGCAAGAAGCAGTAATGTTTTCATCATTTTATCCTTATAGCTTGCCGGTCAGTTGAGCGTATTTAACCAGCAATTCGTCTTGGGTTTCCTGATGTTCGGGATCCTTGTCGATACAGTCTATAGGGCAGACAGAAACACAGGTTGGGTTGTCGTAGTGGCCAACACATTCGGTGCAGCGCGCAGGATCTATCTCATAGATCTCTTCACCCATAGTGATGGCTTGATTGGGGCACTCTGGCTCACACATGTCGCAGTTAATGCAGCTGTCATCAATGATTAAGGCCATTGCCTTGTATTACCTCGGAATTACTTATCCTGCCGAGCAGGTTTTCGGTCAACGCTTGGTGCACAAAACAGTAGCAGGTGCTGCCCAAACTAAGTCATAGCACAGATTTTATCACAGGGCCTGTGCCTGTGAGCAACACTATTAGTGTGAGCCGGGCGGCACAGCAAAGATTGGTGTTAGGCTTTGCCTGCCTGAAGTCTCAATTCGACAGCGAACTTCCTTGGGTTTGGGCGCGAAATCTTTCAATCAAAAAACTCACAAACAGGCGAATACGCTTGGGTTGGTATTGTCGACTCAAGTAAATAACATTCAAATCAGCCCCAGTTGCCGAGGAGGAAGCACTGAAGTTTTTCATATAGCCATTCAGCACAGGAACCAGACGTTGCTGCTTGATATCTTGCTGTACATCGAGAATTGATTTCAGGGCAATGCCGGCACCTTGCAGCGCCCACTGGCGGATCACTTCACCATCGTCCGAGAAACGTTTGGGCACAACCGTGATGGCCTTGTAGCCTTCATCATCCTGAAAATGCCAGGTTTTCAGCTCTTCATTACTGCGGATCATGGCCAGGCAATCATGGCCGACCAAATCCTGCGGCGTAATGGGTGTGCCTTTTTTGGCCAGATAGTCGGGCGAGGCGCACAAAACCCTTCTGCTGGAAGCCAGTTTGCGGGAAATCAGATTGCTGTCGGCCAGTTCACCATAACGTATCACTATATCCAATCCGGATTCGGCCAGGTTGGTGAGATTGTCGTTCAGATAGAGGTAGGGGATGACATCCGGGTAAAGCTCAGTAAAGGCCGTCAGTATCGGCGACACATATTGTTTGCCTATGTCCCGCGGCGCCGAGATTTTCAATGGCCCCCGTACTTCTTTGGTACCGGTTTGCAACAGGTTTTCCGTCTCTTTGACACTGTTGATTATTTCAAGGCTGGCCTGGTGATAGAGGGCGCCGGCATCTGTGAGGGAGATATGACGAGTGCTGCGATTCAGCAGCTTGACACCATAGCGCTCCTCAAGGGATTGCAATCTGGCGGTGACTGTCGCCGGCGACAGGCCCAATTCCCGACCGGCGGCGGCCAGGCCCTGATTCTTGACGATACTGACAAACAAGGTCATGTCTGCAAATTTGTCCACTTGCCCCGCTTATTATTTGGTTGAGCTGAATAATCAATTCAAATGCTAACCAATTATCAAAATTTATCCAACAAATATACTGGCTCCATCTTAGTAATTGGAGACAGACACAATGCAAACAGACAACCAAATTTATGTGGTTATAGGCGGAACATCTGGCATAGGCGCCGAACTCGCAGGGCTATTGAAGGCCGAAGGAGCACAGGTTCATGTTGCGAGTCGTAGAACCGGGCTGGATATCAGCGATGAGCAATCTGTTTATCACTTCTTTGAATCAGTAGGTGCCTTCGATCACCTGATCATTACCGCAGGTTCCTTCGCTCCGGCAGGCAGGGTGGTTGATGTTGAACTGGCTCAGGCCAAAGCTGCCTTCGATACCAAGTTTTGGGGCGCAATAAATGCTGCCAAACAGGCTGCACGTTACATCAAACACGGTGGTTCCATCACTCTGACTTCCGGAATGTTGGCGCGCAAAGTGGTTGCCGCGACTTATGTGAAAACGGCAATCAATGCCGCTTTAGAAGCCGTAACCCGGGTGCTTGCCAAGGAGTTGGCTCCGATTCGTGTCAATGCCGTCAGTCCCGGGTTAACTGACACACAAGCGCACCATGGCATGTCAGACGAAGCCAGAAACACCATGTATCAGCGCGCCGAAGCGGCCATGCCGGTAAGGAGGATTGGCCAGACTGCTGATATCGCCCTGGCCTACCTGTTATTGCTGCAAAACCCCTATATGACGGGCGTGGTTATCGATGTCGACGGCGGGGCGCTGCTCAACTAAGCGTCTTTTACCAAAGCGATTCCCAACAACAATAGTGCGGTGTCTGCGCCAAGCCGACATCGTTCAAAGCTCAGGAAATTTCATTATGAACAAGCAAAAAATGCCGCTGCAGGTCTGGATCTTGACACTTGCAGCATTTGCCATAGGCACAGCCGAGTTTGTTATTGCCGGTATACTTCCCCAAGTGGCCGCTTCATTGTCAATTACCGAAGGGCAGGCGGGCTATCTCATCAGTGCTTATGCCCTGGCCATAGTATTTGGTGGGCCGATACTCACCATCTACCTGGCACGTTTCAACAAAAAGAAAGTTCTGGCCGGTTTGATGGTGTTGTTCATTGCCGGCAACCTGTTGTCGGCGTTTGCCCCTGACTATCAAGTCTTGATGATAAGCCGCATTGTTAGCGGCCTGGTGCAAGGTCCTTTTTACGGCATAGGGGCTGTGGTGGCCACTAATCTGGTGTCCGAAAAAATGGCCGGCCGAGCCGTGGGGCAGATGTTCGCCGGCCTGACTCTGGCCAATGTGCTTGGCGTCCCAGGAGGAACATGGATTGGTTTACAATTTGGTTGGCATACCACTTTCCTGACCGTTGCCGCATTGGGTCTGGTTGCCTTGTTTTCCATCCTGACAGTGATCCAGTCCACAGGTAGCAGTCAGGCCAAAGATGTCAGGGCGCAACTGGCGGCTTTTAAAAATCCCATGCTGCTGCTCAGCCTGGCGATAACCGTCTTTGCCTGGTCCGGATTCATGACCCTCTACGGCTATCTGGCTCCCATTGCCATGCATGTTACCGGTTTTGGTGAAAGCGCGGTGACCTGGATCCTGGTTGTGGTGGGTGTCGGCTTGATTGTGGGCAATACCTTGGGTGGGCGCTCCTCTGACAAGGATCTGCAGAAGGCATCTGTGTTCTGGACCTTGGCGATGATAGTTTCTCTGCTGCTGGTTGGCCTGACGGTCGAGAGCAAACTGATGTTTATCGTGACGGCTTTCATCTTCGGTATAGCCTCTTTTGCCAACGTGCCCGCCATGCAGCTAAGGGTCATGAATCACGGTGGCGATGGTCAGGAGCTAGCAGCGACCGCCAATATCTCGGCATTTAATTTGGCCAATGCCTTCGGCGGATTTCTCGGCGGCATGGTGCTCGATAGCCAAGTGGGTGCCGATATGATCCCATTCGCTGCCATTCTGGTTCCCGTGATTGGCCTGCTGTTTATCACAGCGACCAATCGCCGTGAAAATGCCCGTATACCGGCTGCCGAGATCTCCTGATAAGCTTCGCCCCGTAGCTGGAGACTATTCGATATAGAACACAGTGGTATTCGGTAATGTGAATGCTTGCGAAAAACATACAAAAAAGGCTGCTAAGGCAGCCTTTCTCTGTTTTCAATCAAGCCTGGTTTATTTTGTTACGGCTTTTGTTTCGGCGTGGGGATTACGGGTGTCCGTCCCCTCCGGCAAGTTACGCAGCAAGATGGCTGAGTCCAGTTCCAAATCGGCCGGTACCGGCATATAGACGGTATGGCCCGAACCTAAACCTGCCTCAATGGCTTCACCCTTACGGTTTTGCAGGCTTTCCAATGTCAGGTTGATGTTGCCTTGTGGCGTCATCATCTCCAGGCTGTCGCCCAGCAAAAACTTGTTCTTCACTTCGATTTCGGCCAGACCTTCGGCGTTACGCTGACCGGTAAACTCACCGACAAACTGCTGGTTGTCACTGATAGAGTGGCCGTATTCATAGTTCTGGTACTCATCGTGAACATGACGGCGCAGGAAGCCTTCGGTGTAACCTCTGTGGGCCAAGCCTTCCAGGCGGTTCATCAGGCTACGGTCGAAGTCTTTTCCGGCTGCGGCATCATCTATGGCCTGACGGTAAAGCTGCGCTGTGCGCGCCACGTAGTAGAATGACTTGGTGCGGCCTTCAATCTTCAATGAATCCACGCCGATACGGCTCAGGCGCTCTACGTGCTGAATGGCGCGCAGATCTTTGGAATTCATTATGTAGGTGCCGTGCTCGTCTTCGAAGGCCGGCATATATTCGCCGGGACGGTTGGCTTCCTGCAGCAGGAAAATCTGATCGCTGCTTGGGCCCTGGCCCAAAGTCGGCTGCTCTATCTGCACCGGATTGACTGCGACTATGTCGCCGGTTTCATTTTCCTTGGCCTCGTGAGCATCATACTTCCAGCGGCAGGCATTGGTGCAGGTGCCTTGGTTGGGATCGCGTTTATTGATATAGCCGGACAACAGGCAACGGCCGGAATAGGCCATGCAAAGTGCGCCGTGAACAAACACTTCCAGCTCTATGTCCGAACAACGCTGGCGGATCTCTTCGATTTCATCCAGTGACAGCTCGCGGGAGAGGATCACGCGCTTGATCCCCTGGGACTGCCAGAATTTAACCGAGGCCCAGTTGATGGCGTTGGCCTGTACCGACAGGTGCACTACCTGCTCGGGAAAGGCTTCACGAACCATCATGATGAGACCGGGATCTGACATGATAAGGGCATCCGGCTGCATGGCGACCACAGGCTCCATGTCCTTGATATAGGTCTTGAGCTTGGCATTGTGGGGAGCGATATTGCTGACCACATAGAGTTTCTTGCCCAGAGCATGGGCTTCCTGAATACCCGTAGCCAGGTTTTCCATCTTAAAGTCGTTGTTACGTACCCTTAAGCTGTATCTGGGTTGGCCCGCATATACGGCATCTGCACCATAGGCAAAGGCATAACGCATATTTTTCAGGGTCCCGGCGGGAGACAGAAGCTCTGGTTTAAACATAATTTACTCTCAATTAACGGCAGTCCGGCGGTTGCACGACTTGGCAGCAGGGGCGGCATTTTACTTAATTAAAGTAGGGGTATGCAAATATCCCAAACATTGGCTGTCAATCACAACGGGCATAACAACAAGAAACCTTGCCTTATCAAAGGAAGGTGCGACTTCTGGTACCATTTGGGACAAGGTGGCGATTAAACAGTGACCGGCAGTCGATTTCAGTAGCCAACTACGGCAACTTGATATCACTTGGCGTTTTTTTACGCTCACGGCTGCCGGGGTTGCTGATATACTGAGTCACAGTATCTGAACAGTTTTTTTACATTGGAGAGTGCATGTCTACCGAACATCAACTCTTGGTTGGTTTGTTGCGGAAACTCAAGAACGATACCCTGGTGCTGCCAACCTTGCCGGAAGTGGCCATGCGGGTGCAGGAGGTGGTCAGTCGTCCCGACTCAAGCCTTAGGGAAGTTGCCGATATCATAGGTCAGGATGCCGCCATATCGGCGCGTTTGATCAAGGTAGCCAACAGTGCTTTCTACAGCCGGGGTATTCCTGCGGAAAACATCAACAGTGCCGTAACCCGTATAGGCTTGGCGCAGATCAAATCCATCGCCACCTCCATCGCCATGGAGCAGTTGTTCATCTCCACCAACGAGATGGTGTGGGAAGTCATGGATGAGGTGTGGCGCACTTCCATAGATGTAACCGCCGCGGCCGGCGCCATGTTGCTTATCTATAACAAGACCCATCCGGGTAGCGGCCTGAATTATGATACTTTGACCCTGGCGGGGCTGGTGCATAATATCGGTGCCTTGCCGGTACTGACCGAGGCCGAGGCTCACCCGGAGCTCTTTGGCAGCATAGATCAGCTAAGAGCCTTGGTGCGCAAGATGCAAGGGCCCATAGGGCGGGCGGTACTCAAGAGCTGGGACTTTGCCCCGGATGTGATGGAAGTGGTCGAGCGCTGGGCTGATTTGCCCTATCTGCCGGATCATGTGACTTACCTGGACTTCATTCGCTCGGCGGCCTTCTATGCCGGGGAGTTACGAGCCGGCGCCGAGCTTGAACAGCGTCTGGAAGTCTTTGTCGACAGGGGCTTGCCCGTCAGTGCCGAACTGCTAGGCAGTGATGAGTTTCTGGACAAGTACCATTCAATCAAGCAAAGCTATGAGTAAGTATTGAATTAACCCATCTTTGTCGTTCACGGGAGAATACCGCTTTGATGATAGGCCCATGGTTGCTTTCTATCGCGTTAATCACAGTGTTTATTCTCCTTTTGTGGCGCCGCCAACGTCAAAAAGAGCGGCGCTTTATCAAGCTGCTCGGCAAACAACTCGACAATCAGATAAAAGCGCGCGCACCACTTGAATTGCCTTGGGTGCCGGACGCCTTCTATGAGCTGGTCAATAGCCTGGAGAAATTGCTGCAGGCCCTTCCGCCACCTGTGGGGAAAGATAAACTCACAGGTCTTGCCAATAGGGTAGGGCTCAAGCGCAGCGTTACCGCCTTGATGCCGCTGCAACAGGGCACCATGGTGCTGCTGGACATCTACCGTTTCCGTTACGTCAATGACCTGTTTGGCTTTGCCTTTGGCGATCAGCTGCTCAAGCAGATGGCAGACCGTCTGCTGGGATTGCAGCAGGCGCCCAGGTTACTGGCGCGGATGAATGAAGATGAGTTTCTGTTGTACTTTGAGCAGCAACAGACAGAAGAAGATCTGCATCGGCTGCGGGGCAGGTTACAGGTGCCTTTTGATATTGAAGGTACGCCTGTGAGTATCCGCATTCAGATGGGCTATCTGGATTTGCATGCCCATCATACCGATCTCAGCCTGATGTTGCGCCGCCTGGATCTGGCGCTGAAAAAAGCCCGCAATAGTCGTGATCTGCTGGCCGGTTATCAGACGGGTGAAGACAGTATCCAAATGCGCGAGCTGGAGATCATCAACAGCCTGCCCAAGGCGTTGAAGACAGGTCAGTTGTATCTGGTTTATCAGGCCAAAGAAGAAGTGAGCAGCGGCCTTTGTCGCCAGGTTGAAGCGCTCATCCGTTGGGAACATCCCAAATTCGGCACCATTTCTCCGGCCGAGTTTATTCCACTGGCCGAGTATTCCGGCATGATAGGCTTGGTGAGTCAGTGGGCGCTGGAGCAGGTGATGGTGCAGCAGCGCAAGTGGCGCAGCGGTGGTTTCAAGGTGCGGATAGCGCTTAACCTTTCGGCGCAGGATCTCAACAACGGCTGCATGCTGCAGGAGATTGAACGCCAACTGCAGGAGTATCAGTTGCCGGGTGAGGTACTGGCGATAGAGATCACCGAGAGCAGCCTGATGGCCGATCTTGAGCAGGCGATAAAAATCCTGGAGCGGCTGCGGCAACTGGACATTCGTCTGGCGATAGATGATTTTGGTACCGGGCACTCGTCGTTGGCCTATTTGAAAAATCTGCCGGTAGATGAAGTCAAAATCGATAAGGCGTTCAATGAAGAGTTGCTCAGCAACAGCAATGCCAAGCACATTATGCGTGCCAGCATCCAGATGGCCAAGTCTCTGGGTTTTGAGGTTACTGTCGAGGGGGTCGAATCTATGGCGCTGAAACAGATGCTGATCTCCCTGGGGGCCGATCAGCTGCAGGGTGATATTGTCGCCAAACCCAAGACGGCACCTGAGCTTGAATACTGGTACGCCAAGCACAGCATGCAAACCAAGACGGTGAGCTGAACTATTGGCTATAGGTCCAATCTTGTTGCTGCTATGCCCTTAACTGTGTCCCCAACTGTTCGAGTAGTGTCGCCGGCATAGGGCAAAGCTGGCGCTGATTATTCATGCACACCATTTCAACCCGGCCACTGACTGCCGCCCTGGCGGCGTTTTCGCGCCAGATCTCCTGTTCCCACACTGTGCGGTATTTGCTTTCGAAAGCAAAGCGGGTACGGACATCCAGGATATCGGCAAACTCGACCCCTTCCTGACAGGTGAGTTCGGAGCGATAGACAGCAAAACCTATTCCATCTGAATGCCACAGGCGTTTCAGTTCGTTGGCCCCTATAACCTGTTCACGGGCGCGCTCGAAGTACTTCAGAAAATTGGGGTGATACACCACACCGGAAAAGTCCGTATCTTCGTAGTAGATCTGCAATTGAAAATGAAACCAAGGGCTGAAGCTGAGTTGCATGCAAATACCTGTAATTGAGTCGCGCCCGGCAGTTTAGCACTCGCGTCGGCAAAGGTCAGCTCAGAGGCGGCTGCTGCTGATGATCTGTTGGTATTGACCGCTTTGTTTCATCTGTCTCAGTCCTTCATCCAGTGCCTTGGCCAGCTTTGGAGAAGAGGCATTTTGCAGCGAAAACGCCAGAAATATTCGGCTCTGGTGGTTGGAAAATGCCGGTAGGATCTCCTCTTCAACCCCCATACGTTTGATAAAACCTTCGGCCACCTTGTCGAACATAATGGCTGCATCTATGCGGTTGAGCAGTAAGAGGTTGAGTAATTGCTCCTGGCTGGCTACCGGTACCAAGTGTAACTGTTGGCTCAGTTTGGCAAATTCATCGCCGTATTCGTAACCCTTGATTATCCCAACGACGCTGTCCTTGGGTAGCTGCCATTTGTTTTGGGCATTCAGTGGCCGATTTCTGTTGTAGTAGAAGGAGGCATTGGCAACAAACAGCGGCTCTTCACCAAACAGAAAATCCGGCTCGGTACTGCGCTCACGGGTCACATTGAACACCCCTTGCACCTGTCCCTTACGGGCCATCATCAAGGCTCTGGAATAGGGCACTACCAAGCTTTCCACTTGAATATGCTCAATAGAGAAAGCGGCGGTTATCAGTTGGTGGGATAAGCCTTGCCCGGTTCTGTCGGCAAAAGGTGGCCAGCTGTCTTCGGCGGCGAGTAAGACTTTTGTCTCTGCTTCGGCCCAAGCCAGTGTTGAAGAAAACATGTAAATAAAACAAGTTAATACAGCTATTATTCCAGATCTCATTCTCATCCTTTGATTGAGTCGCCTGGTTTGGAAAGGTTAAAAATAGTACCTGAGTCTTAGGGAAGATGCGAGCAAGTCCCATCTGTGCCCTGAGTCGAATCACAGGCCACTGAAATCAGCAAATACCCGGGCCACACCTTTCGCAAAGGGTGTGTGTTTTGCTTAAATTGCATCCCCTCATAGCGAGTGCCGCAAAGCCCGGGTTTTCGATTGTGAACCAGTTGGCGTTTATTATTGTGGTGGTTTGCATTCTATGTATCATTAGATTATTCTCAATGAAATTTTTCTAATGGATAGGGGTGTACCATGCCAGAAAAGATTATTGAACTTGAAACCAAAATGGGTAAAGGCTGGAAAATGACAGCGCAGGTGCGTGAGCATACCTTGGTCATTGACCAACCGACGGCCGGTAACGAAGGAGCCAATCCGCTTGAGACCTTCCTGTTTTCTCTGGGGGGCTGTATTTCTGCCATTGCCAGAATGGTAGCCAGAGAGCAGAAAATCGATCTCCGGGGGATGAATATCAAGGTGCGTGGTGAGATGAATTCCGACGGTTTGCTGGGGAAAGTCAGCGAGGATCCTGTCGGGTTTCGCCGTATTACCCTGGATGCCGATATTGACGCCGACATGACTGCAGAACAAAAGCAGCAGTTTCTCGATACTGTCTGCCATCGTTGTCCCGTGCATGACAACCTGTTGAGCGCCTCCAGAGTAGAGCATCAAAGTATCTGATGCCTGAAGCTTCAAATGCTCTTGGCTTGAGCGCTGTCAGTCCTTGCTAAACCTGGGCTAAATAAAGTAAAGCGCTGAACCAGGACTGCTGCTGTGAATATTGACAGGCGGACAGATAACCATTGAATCAGACGGCAAAATGCCGTTTCGCCTCCTACACTTGCAAGGGAAGATGCAAGTTCAGGGATAACATAGCAAAGGAGGCGAGAATGAGTTATATCGATGTGATGGTCGCTCCGGTTCCCAGCGCCAAGAAACAGCAGTATCTTGAGCATGCACGCCGGGCGGCGGGTCTGTTCAAGTCTCAGGGGGCTTTGGAGCTGGTAGAATGCTGGGGGGATGATGTCCCGGAAGGTAAGCTTACTTCCATGCCTATGGCGATAAAGCGCCAGGACGACGAGACTGTGGTGGTTTCCTGGATCGTTTGGCCGGACAAGGCCACGCGCGATAAAGGTATGCAGTTTATCATGACAGATCCTTCTGTTCCCGAGACTCTCGGCGATATGCCGTTCGATGGCAAGAGGATGATCTGGGGTGGCTTTGAGATGCTGCTCAAGGAGTAACCTTTCTTTGACTCCTCAATAAAACACGGGATGCCGCTTGGCATCCCGTGTTTTATTGACGCTTTCTATATGAGCCAGGCAGAATCAATCTGAACCTGAGCCTATGTTTATCTGCGCCTGCTGCCGGGCGATAGCGGCATTGAGCCTGTCTTTGACATGGCCGGGCGACTTGGTGTTATAGGACAAGAGTCGATACATGGCCGGGATCACCAACAGGGTGACAAAGGTCGCAAACGCCATACCGAAGAACACCACGGTTCCCACGGCAATACGGCTCTCAGAGCCGGCACCGGTGGAGAAGATCAGCGGAATCGCGCCGACAATCGCGGTGAAGGAGGTCATCAGGATAGGCCGCAAACGCCGCGCCGAGGCATCGATAACCGCCTGTTCGAAGGCCAGCCCCTTGTCTCGCAGTTGGTTGGCAAATTCGACTATCAGAATACCGTTCTTGGTTACCATGCCTATCAACATGATCATCCCTATCTGGCTATAGAGGTTGAGCCCTTGTTGTGTCAGCCACAGACCAAGGAAGCCGCCGAATACCCCCATGGGGACGGTCAACATCACCACCAGTGGGTTGATAAAGCTTTCGAACTGAGCCGCCAGTACCAGATAAACCACCAAGAGGGCCAAACCGAATACCAGCAGCATGCTGCTCTGGTTTTCCTTGAAGTCTTTCGACTCACCTGTGTAGCTGATACTGATATCACCGGGGAGGGATTCAATCGCCTTGGCGTCGAGGAAATCCAGTGCTTCCCCCAGAGTGGCGCCATCCATGAGGTTAGCCTTGATGGTGATGGATTTTTGTTTATTGGTATGGCTCAGTCGCTGCGGCGAGGCGACTTCTTCGATATGCGCCAGGCTGTCGAGGGTAACCAGCTCGCCCTTGCTGGTACGCATATAGATCTGACTGAGGTCGCTCATGTTGCTGAACTGTTTTTCATCTCCGCGTACGTAGACATCATACTCTTCACCTCTGTCCACATAAGTGGTTTGTTTGCGGCCGCCGAGCATCACCTCCAGGGTTTCCGAAACATCGGCAACACTGACACCAAGCTCTGCCGCCCTTTGTCTGTCAACCGTGACCAGAAGCTCAGGGGTGGTTTCGGCATAATCGAGATCGGCGCCGCGCATCAGGCCGCTGCTGTTGGCCTCCTGTTGCAGCAGTTGTGCCCATTTGAACAGCTCTTTATAGTCGGATCCGCCGATCACAAACTGCACCGGCTCACTGGAGCGGCCACGGAAGCCGGGTAACATGGGACGCACCATCACATCGGGAATATCTTTCAATACCTGGGCTATCATCACCAGCGCCTGCTCGGCGTTGATATCCCTGTCTTTCCAATCCTCGAGCTGCATGATCACAAAACCTGTCTGATCACCGGCGCGGCCACCAAAGGCCGGCGCCTGCACACTGAAGGACTTGAGCACGCCCTGGCCCAGCAGCGGCATCAGCCTGTCCTGTACTATATCCATGTTGGCTGTCATGCGGTTATAGCTGGTGCCTTCGGCGCCCTTGATAAAGGCGAAGATCACCCCGCGGTCTTCCTGTGGTGCCAACTGAGCTGGAATATGGTTTACCAGCAAGGCACTGCCGCCGATACAGGCGAGGATCACCAAGGGCGCCGCAACCTTGTGACGTATGGCAATGGCCACCATGGCGCGATACTTAAGCTCGAGCGCCGCAAAGAAGCGATTCAAGGCGCGGTTGAAGGCGTTGGGTTTGACATTGGCCTTGAGCAACTGGCTGCTGAGTACAGGTGTCAGTGTCAGCGCGACCAGGGATGAGAACAGTACTGATACCGCCAGTAGCACGGAAAACTCGGTGAACAGTAAGCCGACCATGCCTTCCATAAAGGAGATGGGCAGAAATACCATCACCAATACCGCCGTGGTGGCAATAACGGCAAAGCCCACTTCGCGGGTGCCCTTGTAGGCGGCCAGCAGCGGATCTTCCCCGCGCTCTATGTGGTGAAAGATATTTTCTACCACCACAATGGCGTCATCCACCACCAGGCCTATGGCCAGGATCAGTGCCATCAGGGTCAGCAGGTTGATGGAAAAGCCCATGAAGTAGGCGGCCATAAAGGCCGAGATCAGCGATACCGGCACAGTCACTGCAGGAATAAGCGTTGCCCGCAGCTGGCCGATAAAAATATACAGCACCAGCAGTACCAGCGCCGCCGTGATATAGAGGGTGTAATACACCTCGTCTATGGCCTGATCGATAAACACGGTCGAGTCGTAGTCCACATACAGCTCGGTACCGGCCGGCAGAAACTTTTGCAGTGCGTCCACCTGCTTGTAAACATCTTTGGCGACATCCAGCGGGTTGGCATCCGATTGCGGCACTATCCCCAGGCTGAGGTTGACTATGCCGTTGCTCTTGAAGGTGGAGTTCTCATTTTCGGCGCCGACAAACACTTCGGCCACATCCTTGAGATAAACCGGCGAGCCGTTTGCGCTGCTGACCTGCAGATAGTTGAATTGTTCAGGACTTAGATAGAGGCGGGCGGTGCGCACCGTCATCACTGTGGTGTCGTTACGCAGCTCGCCGCCGGGGGATTCCATATTCTCCGCCTTCAGGGCTGCAAGGATATCCTGCACAGTGACATTGCGACCGGCCATCTGCTCAGGCTTGAGGCGCACATACATCACCTTGTAGAGGCCACCTGAGATATCCACCGAGCTGACCCCTGTGATCAGGTTGAACTTATCTTCCAGTACCCGGCGGGAATAGTCAGTGAGCTGGGTACGATCCATCTCGCTGGAGCTCAAGTTGACATAGATGGAGGGCTCGCCCGAGCCGTTGTCTTTGGAGACTATCGGGTCGTTGGCCTCTTCCGGCAGCCGGCGCTGCGCCCTGGCCACCGCATCACGGACATCGCTCACCCCTTCGGTGAGGTTCCAGCCCAATTTGAAGGTCACTGTGATCCGCGACATGCCGTTGCGGCTCACCGAGGTGATTTCATCGATACCGCTGATGCCTGTCAGCTCATCCTCAAGGTTTTTGGTGACCTGACTCTCCATGATAGAGGCGCTGGCCCCTTCATAGGTGGTCATCACAGTGACGACCGGGCTCTCCACATCCGGCATTTCCCGCACCGACAGCTTGCTGAAAGACACCAGACCAAAGACACACAAAAGCAGGCTCAGCACTATGGCACTGATCGGCCGTTTGACCGAGACATCGGATAACAACATCAGTGAAGCTCCCCGGTCTGCTGTACTGCTTCGGCGGTCAAGGGTTTGACGCTGGCGCCATCACGAATATTCACCAGCCCCTGCACCACAATGCGATCTCCCAGGCTGACGCCATCTGTGATAAGCACCAGATGTTCGACCCGGGCGCCCAGATGCACTTCGGTGCGGTGGGCTATGTTGTTTTCATCTATGCGATAGACATAGCGCTTGGTGCCGGAATACTCCAACGCCTGCACCGGCACTACCGCCTGGTGCAGTGGTGGGAAGGTCAGGGTGGCCGACAGCATCATGCCAGGTCTCAAGCGTTTGTTTGGGTTGTTGAATTCTACCCGCACCCTGACATTGAGGGTATCCGGGTTGACTCTGGGATCTATGGCAATCACCTTGCCCTGAAACAGTTGGCCGTTCCAGGCACTGCTGCTGCCTTGAACCTGCATGCCGACACTCAGTTGCGACAGATAAGACTCTGGTACCTGCAGATCGAGCCGCAACAAGCTCAGATCATCGAGACTCAAGAGTTCGGTTCCCTGGCTCACCAGCTTGCCCTTACTGAAATCCACCAGGCCCACTGTACCGGAAAAGGGAGCCCGCAGATGATGGTAGGAAAGTTCGGCCCTGGCCGAGGCCAGTCTGGCTTCGGCGATGCTGACGCTGGCGCGTTGGGCATCAATTTCTGTCTGGGTAATGGCGTTGCGGCCGATCAGTTTTTCATATTCGCCCAACTTACGCCGCTCATCGGCCAGATAAGATTCGGCTTCCATCACCGCCGCTTTGGCCTTGGATTCTTCCAAAACCAGCAAGAGATCACCCGCCTTCACCTCTTGATTGGAGCGCACCGCGATAGCGTCTATCTTGCCGGCGACTTGAGGCGCTATGGTGACCGAGCGTTCAGCTTCCAGCTTGCCGATCAGAGTCAGGGATTGCGCCAGGGATTGCTCTGTGACTGTGGCGGTAATTACGGGAACGGCGGCTTTGCCCATCCCCATGCCTGAGCCGGGCTTTTTGACGGTATTTTCTGCCGTTGGAGTTAATAGGAGATAGGTGGCCACACAAAGGCCAAGGACCAGGAGTCCGATATAAGGTTTTTTCATTGTGTCCCATCTGATGCCGGTAGAGATCCGCTAGGATCTGATTGCCGCCTATTTTACGGGAGCCTCGAGCATAAAACTGGTAAATCAGTGTAAAAAAGCGCAAATTCCAGTGTGAAAATGTGACCAATGGCGAATGTCTGAATCTGTTCTCTCAAACTGTTCCTCACCTGCAACAGTTTTTAATAAAATGAGTTGTAAGATGTGAAGTTGTAAATTCTTGCCGAGTCAGATATTTGTCAGGAGTCATTTTACTTTGGTTTTAATGAGACTTGGTCATCATATTCATAAGTCATATTAAATTATTTCCTTCGGCGCTTGTGCGCCTGTTTTTATATGTGCTAACTGAGTTATTTATATTGGTGTTGTTATTTGGTTTGGTGTTCTGTTTATTCATGGAATACTGTATTGGTGCCTGTATAAATATGGTGAAACACAATGAATATTTACAGGGGTATAAAGCTTTCACGTTATTGTTATGGCGGAAAGCAAGCTCGTAATTTAATTCTGCTGGTCATTTTTTTTATGATGGCGCGGCCGGTACCAGCCGATGATACTGAACTTTATGTTTATGAATCCTCATCGCGAACCGGCGCCCGGCCGCAATTGCTGATCATTTTTGATAACTCCACCAGTATGGAGGAGTATGTCTACGATGTGGATGAGAGTTACCCAGGTAGTGCAAATAGAAACGCTCAAGACTCCAATGAAGAGTTTCTTTATTTCACCAAAGGTGCGCCGGATTCAGACAATATGCCGGTTCCTGGTAAATCGGATAAGACCTTGCGGTTTCTGCGTAGTAATAATGGTTGCCAAACATCCAGAGAGTATTTGAATAAATATGGTGTCTATACCGGGTTTGTTCGTGAATATAGCTTTTCCGGACAAAACGGCACTTGGAAAGAGCTGCCGGAAAACAATGGTGCCAATATTACCCTGGTCGATTGTTTCGAAGATATTCAGGATGAACGCTATGGTAACGCCTCAGGAATTGTAGATGGCTTGCCGCTCGATGGCGCCGGCAATCGCAAAGAAGTGGTTGGTTACACAGAGGTGAATGACGGCTCCAGCGCTGAGCTGAAAAAAACCGCCAAGGAAGCCGCAGAGCGAACCGGTTTCGGCACGGGGCGGCCGGTTACTTTCTACACGGAAGATTATCTGCGCTGGTATCACAGCGACAAAAAGAAAGTAACCAAGACCCGGTTGCAGCTTGCCAAGGACGCGATTCAGAATGTGATAGTGACCACTCCTGGAGTAGATTTGGGTTTGGCGATATTCAATTTGAACTTTAAGGGAGAAGGGGAGCGGGATGGTGGGCGGATCATCTCGGGGATCAAACAGATGAGCGCTGATAGTAAGATTGAGCTCATCGATAGTGTCAATAGTATCTCATATGCCCTGAATACTCCCTTATGTGAAACCCTCTACGAAGCTTACCGTTACTTTGGCGGTCAAGGAGTGTATTTCGGTGATGATGATAGTGACTACACATTCTATGACGACTCGGGAAAGGTGAACCGTCAATACAGGGTACGAGAAACCCCGCAGAGAGATATGTCGATCATCAACGCTAATAGCGGCTATATTCCTCCATTCAAAAAGTGTCAGAACCAAGCTTATATTGTCTATATTACCGATGGTGCACCTACGCGTGACAGTGCGGCCGATCAGTTGATCCAAAACATGACTGGTGGTGAGGACGCCTATGATAATAGTTACCTCAGTGCTCTGAGTAGCTGGATGACCCGTAATGATGTCAATCCAAACTTGGCCGGCAAACAGACGGTCAGTATTTTTACTATAGGCTTCAGTGAGGGGGCCGCCAGAGCAGAAGCTTTGCTGAAAAAGACTGCTGAAAAGGGCGGTGGTCGCTACTTTGATGCCAAAGATGCCACTAAACTGCAGTCGGCAATTCAGTCTGTGGTCAACCAAATTCTGGAAAAGAGTGCCAGCTTCACTTCACCTTCGGTGGCCAGTAACAACTTCAACAAGCTACAAACCTTGGATTCAGTGTATTACTCGATGTTTTTGCCCAACAAGGGGCCTCGCTGGCGTGGCAATATCAAGAAGTTCCAAGTGACGGATAAAGGCAAAGTGGTCGACAGCAAAGGTGAGCCGGCCATTGCCGAGAATGGTAATATCAGTGCCAAGAGCTGTTCTTTCTGGAGTTCCAGCGGGGCTTGCAGTCAAGGAGGCGACGGCGATGATGTGACCAAGGGTGGGGTGGCCGAAGCCCTCTATAACCAAAAGCAGCGCACTTTGTATGGCAATTTTGCCGCCGGGGGCGACTTGTCACCGCTGACCTTAGATGCCGCCAGCGGTTATGCCGGTGGTGAAGCCAAGCTGGCGCAGCATATGGGGGTAGACAGCAGCCAGTTGCAGGAGCTGTTTGATTGGGCACGCGGTGAGGATGTCGATGACGACAACCGCAACAGCAATCGCCGCGATCTTTTGGGTGACCCCCTGCATTCCAAGCCTCTGGCTATAGATTTTGGTTCGTCGGCAACCGACCCGGATATCCGTATCCTGGTGGGCAGCAATCATGGCATGCTGCATATGTTTCAGGACAAGGGAGCTTCGGTCAGTGAGAGTTGGGCCTTTATGCCCTGGGCATTTCTGCCCAATCTGGCTGAACTTAAGGCCAATGCACCGTCGGGTGTGCATTCGGTTTATGGTTTCGATGGTTCACCTGTGGCCTTTACCAAACGTGTGGGCAACAGGCTTGAGAAAGCCTGGGTGTTTATGGGGCTGCGGCGCGGCGGCCGTGGTTACTATGCTCTGGATGTCACCAACCCGGATAATCCCAAGCTGATGTGGCATGTTAATGCCGATACGGCCGGGATGAGCGAGTTGGGGCAAAGCTGGGCCAAACCTGTGGTGACCAGTATTCCTGGTTATGGGGATAAGCCGGTACTCATCTTTGGGGCAGGGTACTCTCCGGCCAAGGATACTCTGAGGGTGGGCAGCGCCGACAGCCAGGGGCGCGGGGTATTTATCCTGGATGCTGAAACCGGTAAGTTGCTGCACAGGTTCGGCCCCGGCGGTGATACCGAAATGCCTGAACTCAGAGACAGTATCCCCAATACGGTGGCCGTGCTTGATGACAATAGTGATGGTGTCAGCGACCGCATCTATGCTACAGACACAGGGGCCAATATCTGGCGTCTGGACCTGCCCGATGCCGACCGCAATAATTGGAGCGCCTTCAAGTTTGCTTCTCTTGGCGGCAGCACTGAGAGTACGGACAGGCGCTTCTTTGCCGCGCCTGTAGTGGCGCAAACCATGTTAAGTAATCAGACCGAGAACCGGGTCACGACCAACGGCGAGTCAAAGACAGTCAATTCATCCATGGAGATCCCCTATGATGCCGTAGTGGTTGGCTCTGGACTCAGGCCATCGCCTTCGGATACCAGTCGTTCGGATATGTTTTTTGTGCTGCAGGACAGAAACACTGCCAGCCAAAATTTCAATGAAATAGATCCCCCACAACCACTGACCCTGGCCGAACTCTACGATGTGACGGCCAAGGCGCCGAATTCCGCCCAGGAACATATCGATTTTGGCCGCAAACTCGGCTGGTATTATGACTTTACCCGCAGTGGTGAGAAGAGTCTGTCCGATGCCAGTATTATCAAAGGGCGGGTGTTTTTCACTTCCTATGTCCCGGGCAGTAAAGCCTCTGCGGAGCAATGTTTGGTCTCGGGCAAGGGGTACCTCTACGGCTTTGATCTGCATAAGGGGGCGCGCAGCTATACCCAGACTTATCTGGAGACGGGGGAAAGTCTCCCCGACACCCCGCAGTTGGTGGTGCAGCCAGGCACCAATGCCGACGGAACCGCCGGGGACAGCTATCTCTATCTGATTGGTATTGGGAATGCCGCAGCACTCATGGACAAGCTGGTTGATGATATGGGGTGCCCTGCGGGGGACGATCAGTGTGTCGG
Organism: Shewanella sp. 38A_GOM-205m; assembly: GCF_000518445.1. Taxonomy (NCBI): domain Bacteria; kingdom Pseudomonadati; phylum Pseudomonadota; class Gammaproteobacteria; order Alteromonadales; family Shewanellaceae; genus Shewanella; species Shewanella sp. 38A_GOM-205m. Next base: position 123,348 of record NZ_JADP01000001.1, read on the forward strand.
TGAAGGCCCGGCGACTCACAAACTCTATTACTTCCAGGCCGATTGAAGCGCAGAGGTGTCCAGTGAACAAGGTGATCCTTAGCTTGTCTTTGAGCGTATGTTTCCCCCTGATGGCGAGTGAGGGGCAAACGCGACAGGATTATAAGTGCCTGGTGGAAACAACAAGAGCGTCGCATGAGATCATCCGGGTCTCCTGGGATCCGTCCAAGGCGGAACTCTATCAGCGACAGATGCCGGGAATGGTGCTGGAGCGGATTGGCAATCGTGGGCAGCGCCATTACATACGCGAAGTGTTTGAGTGCGTATCAAGGAATGAGGAATTTTACTCTGCCACAGGAAGAAAAATCGACCGGGCCGGCAAAAATCTGCACTGAGAAACCCAGGGTTGGCTTCATCGCTCTGTTTGCATCAAATAGGTAAATGCCCGAACAAGAGGTTTCTTTCGTGGCCAAGTCTCTCCTATTGATAACTTTCCACTCCGGTGCCTTATTCCGAATTTTTAGGATATCAGCAAATGTCGCGTAAACCATCACCAAACATTTCTATACAAATGTTTTACATTTAATTCGGCGCAGCCAAGAGGTGTGCCACTCCTGTTTTGAATAAAGGTCATTTTAAAAACACCATAATAGTAGTGAATACCGGATCTTCTAAAATGAACTGGTTGATATTGTGCGGGTGTTCGGTTAAATGTTGAAGTCGAGTCAGATATTTGGCTAAGGTCAAATCTGTTTGATTAACCTGAGGCCAAATCGACACATTTTGATATTAATGTAAATAATTTGATTAATTTGTTGTTTGGGTGTTCCTGTCGTGGTAAATAGAGGCTCGAAGAGATAAAAGCCTTATTTTACAGTCCGGTGTTTTGTTTATCTCTATCAAAACAGTGGAATAAACACCGGTAAAACACGACGTAACTACCATGACAAATCACGGATGTATCGGCCCTTGTTGGCGGCAAATCAGCAGGCGATTCCTGGCCTTGTTGCTCTCCTGTATTGGCAGTTTTATATTGGCCAGCCCATTATTGGCCGATGACACTGAACTCTATGTTTATGAGTCCTCATCGCGCAGCGGTGCCCGGCCGCAAATGCTGATCATTTTCGATAACTCAGCCAGTATGGGTAATTATGTATACGATGTGGATGAGAGTTATTCTCCCGGCGCAGGTGGTGGCGCTCTTGAGCCAAAGAAAGAATTTATTTACTTCACCAAAGGTGCTCCTGATTCAGACAATATGCCGGTTCCGGGCAAGCAGGATAAGACCTGGCGTTTTTTGCGCAGCAATAACGGCTGCCAAACGTCCTGGGAATATCTGAACAAGTATGGGATTTATACCGGCTTTGTCCGTGAATACAGTTTCTCCGGACAAAATGGCACCTGGAAAGAGTTGCCCGAAAACAATGGTGCCAATGTTACCCTGGTAGATTGTTTCGAGGATATTCAGGATGAGCGTTATGGCAATGCCGCAGGGATACCCGATGGTTTGCCGCTGGATAGTGCCGGTAACCGCAATCAAGTGATCAGCTACACCCAGGTCAGCAATGGCTCGACCGAGGCGCAGAAGAAGGCGGCTAAGGACGCGGCCGAGCGCACAGGTTTTGGCACAGGTCGTGTGGTGACCCTCTACACAGAAGATTATCTACGCTGGTACCACAGCGACAAGAAAAAGGTCACCAAGACTCGCCTGCAACTCGCCCAGGAAGCGATTCAGAACGTGATTGTGACGACTCCCGGGGTGGATTTGGGGCTGGCCATATTCAACCTCAACCATGACAGGGAAGGAGTGCGTGACGGCGGGCGGATCATCTCCGGGATAAAACAGCAGAGTGCTGCCAGTAAGATAGCGCTTATCGAGAGTGTCAAGGAAATCGCTTACGCCCAGAATACACCCTTGTGTGAAACCCTCTACGAGGCCTATCGTTACTTTAGTGGCCAAGGGGTGTATTTTGGAGACGATGACAGCGATTACACTTTCTACAAGAGGGACTATTGGGGGCGGGTTGTCACTGATCGTTGGGGCCGTCCCATAGTCACCCGCACCTACCTTACGGAAAATACGCCGCAAGCGGATCCGAGCATTATCAAGAATGGCATCTATGATTCACCGTTTAAAAAATGTCAGAACCAAGCCTATATAATCTATATCACAGACGGTGAGCCGACGCTGGATAGCGCCGCTGACGGCTTGGTGCAGGGGATGACCGGGGGCAAGGATGCCTATGTGAGCCGTAATGGCAACAGTTATCTCAGTGCCCTGAGCAGCTGGATGGCCAGCAATGATGTCAACCCCAATATGGCCGGCAAACAGACGGTCAATACTTTTACCATAGGTTTCAGTGAGGGGGCGGCCAGGGCGGAAGCCTTGCTGAGAAAGACTGCTGAAAAAGGCGGCGGCCGTTACTTTGATGCCCAAAATGCCAGCAAGCTGCAGTCGGCAATCCAGTTGGTGGTCAATCAAATTCTGGAGAAGAATGCCAGTTTCACCTCGCCCTCAGTGGCCAGCAACAACTTTAACAAGGTGCAGACCTTTGACTCTGTGTACTACTCCATGTTTCTGCCCAACAAGGGCCCCCGTTGGCGTGGCAATATCAAGAAATTCAGGGTGACAGGCACAGGGGATGTGGTAGACAAAAACGGCAATCCGGCCATTGCCGACAATGGCAATATCAATACCTCGGCCTGCTCCTTCTGGAGCTCTCAGGCGGCTTGCAACGCCGGTGGTGATGGCGACGATGTCACCAAAGGTGGGGTGGCCGAGGCCCTCTATAACCAAAAGCAGCGCACTTTCTACGGCAATTTTGCTTCCAAAGGCGGTTTGTCGCCCCTGACCAAGGCCGCGGCCAGCAGTTACGCCGGTGGCGAGGCCAAGCTGGCGCAGCATATGGGAGTAGACAAAAGCCAACTGCAGGATCTGTTCGACTGGGTTATCGGCAAGGATATTGACGATGACAACCAAAACAACAGCCGCAGCGATAAGCGCCATGACCTTCTGGGCGACCCCTTGCATTCCAAACCTTTGGCCATAGATTTCGGTTCGTCCGCAAAGAACCCGGATATCCGTATTCTGGTGGGCAGTAACCACGGCATGCTGCATATGTTTCAGGACAAAGGGGACTCGGTCAATGAGAGCTGGGCCTTTATGCCTTGGGAATTTTTGCCCAATCTGGCAACGCTCAGGGCCAATGTACCTTCTGGTGTGCATTCGGTTTATGGTTTTGATGGTTCACCCGTGGCTTATATCAAGCGCAGCGGCAACAAGATGGAGAAGGCCTGGGTATTTATGGGGCTGCGGCGTGGTGGCCGTGGTTACTACGCCATGAATGTGACCAATCCGGATAAGCCTAGCCTGATGTGGCATATCAGCGCAGACTCGGCCGGCATGAGTGAGTTGGGGCAAAGCTGGGCCAAGCCTGTGGTGACCACCATTCCAGGTCAGGGTGATAAGCCGGTACTCATCTTTGGGGCAGGGTACTCTCCGGCCAAGGATACTCTGGAGGTCGGTGGCGCCGATAGCCAGGGCCGCGGGGTGTTCATTCTGGATGCCGAAACCGGCAAGTTACTGCACAGATTTGGCCCCGGCGGTGATACTCCAATGCCGGGGCTGAGGGACAGCATTCCTAATTCGGTCGCGATTCTTGACAGCAATGGTGATGGCGTTACTGACCGTATCTATGCCACAGATACCGGGGCCAATGTTTGGCGGCTGGATATGGCTGGTGCCGACACCAAACAATGGAGTGCCTTCAAGTTTGCTTCTCTTGGCGGCAGCACAGAGAATACCGATAGGCGCTTCTTTGCCGCCCCTGTGGTGGCGCAAACCATGTTTGGCAATCTGAGCGAGAACCGTGTCACGGTCAACGGCCAGTCAAAGACGGTGATTTCGGCGCAGCAGATCCCTTACGATGCCGTGGTGGTCGGCTCCGGACTCAGGCCATCTCCATCGAATACCAGTCGCTCGGACATGTTCTTTGTTCTGCAGGACAGAAATACCCTCAGTCAGAGTTTCAAGGGCAAGGCAGTGCCTCAGGCACTGACGTTGGCGGATCTTTACGATGTGACTGCCAAGGCGCCGACTTCAGAGAAAGAACATATTGCTTTTGGCCGTAAGCGTGGTTGGTATTACGACTTTACCCGCAATGGTGAAAAAAGCCTTTCCGATGCCAGTATCATCAAAGGGCGGGTTTTCTTTACCTCCTATGTGCCCGGCTCGCAGACCTCCACCAACCAGTGTTTGGTTGCCGGGCAGGGCTACCTCTATGGCTTTGATCTGCACAAGGGCACCCGCAGTTACACAAAAACCTATCTGGAGATGGGAGAGAGTGTCCCGGATACACCGCAGTTGGTTGTGCCGCCCAATATCAGGAGTGATGGCACTGTGGCCGATAGCTATATGTATTTGATAGGCATTGGCAATGCCGGCGAAGATATGGAGAAGGTGAAGTCGGATCCAGGCTGCCCACCCGGCGATCACAAGTGTGTCGGCGGCGGACCGTCTACCAACAAGATCTATTACTATCAGGCCAACTGAGGAGCGGATGATGAACAAGCTGATACTGTCTTTGGCCATACTCTTGAGTCTGCCCCTGGCTGCCGCACAGCCCAAGGGGCAACGTCAGGACTACAAGTGCCTGGTGGAAACTACAAGAGCGGCACAGGAGATTATTCGGGTCTCCTGGGATCCGGCCAAGGCCGAGCTCTACCAGCGGCAGATGCCGGGAATGAAGCTGGAGCGGATAGGTAACCGCGGCAAACGCCATTATGTGCGTGAAGTATTTGAGTGTGTGCCCAGAGAGCAGGCGTTTCGCTCGGACAGTGGCAGGCAGTTGGACGATTCTGAAGCCGGCCTGGGTTAAAGGAAATAAAAAACGGAGGCGTTTGCCTCCGTTTTTTGTACGGTTTTCTATTACTTGGTCATCCGCTTGTACTTGAGTCTGTGCGGCTCAATCACGTCGGCACCGAATTGGTTTTTCAGCCAGGCCGAGTATTCTGTGTAGTTACCTTCGTAGAAGTTAACCTGACCTTCGTCACGGTAGTCGAGGATGTGAGTACAGATACGGTCGAGGAACCAACGGTCGTGCGAGATCACCATGGCGCAGCCAGGGAATTCCAACAGCGCTTCTTCCAGTGCCCGCAGAGTTTCCACGTCCAGATCGTTGGTCGGTTCGTCGAGCAGCAACACGTTGCCACCGGCCTGCAGCAGCTTGGCCAGATGCACCCGGTTACGTTCACCGCCGGAAAGTGAGCCGATGATCTTCTGCTGATCGCCACCACGGAAGTTGAAGCGACCGACATAGGCGCGGCTCGGGATCTCCAGATTGTTGATCCGCATTATGTCCTGACCGCCGGAAATCTCTTCCCAAACTGTGTTCTTGTCGTTCATCGAGTCACGGAACTGTTCCACAGAGGCGATTTGTACCGTATCACCGATCTCGATTTCACCGCTGTCCGGCTGCTCGGCGCCGCTGAGCATTCTGAACAGGGTCGACTTACCGGCACCGTTGGCACCGATAATACCGACTATGGCGCCCTTGGGAACGCTGAAGCTTAAGTTGTCTATCAGAACGCGGTCACCATAGCTCTTGGTGAGATTACGCACCTCAATCACCTTGTCACCCAGGCGAGGACCGGGCGGAATAAACAGCTCATTGGTCTCGTTGCGGCGCTGATAATCTGAGCTGTTCAGCTCTTCGAAGCGGGCCATACGGGCCTTGCCCTTGGACTGACGTCCCTTGGCTCCCTGACGCACCCACTCCAATTCCTTGGCAATCGTCTTCTGACGGGCGCTTTCGCTGGCGGCTTCCTGCTTCAGACGGGCATCTTTCTGTTCCAGCCAGGAGGAGTAGTTGCCCTGCCATGGGATACCTTCACCCCGGTCCAGTTCCAGGATCCAGCCGGCGGCATTGTCGAGGAAGTAACGGTCGTGGGTAATGGCGACTACAGTGCCTGAGTATTCCTGCAGGAAATGCTCCAGCCAGGCAACGGATTCGGCATCCAGGTGGTTGGTCGGTTCGTCCAGCAGCAGCATCTCCGGCTTTTCCAGCAGCAGACGACAGATGGCCACCCGGCGACGTTCACCCCCGGAGAGCACCTCCACCTTGGCGTCCCATTCCGGCAGACGCAGGGCGTTGGCGGCGCGCTCGAGAATGTTGTCCAGATTGTGGGCATCCTGGGCTTGAATGATGGCTTCCAGCTCGCCTTGCTCCTTGGCCAGGGCGTCGAAGTCGGCATCCGGCTCGGCATAGGCCGCATAGACTTCATCCAGACGCTTGAGGGCGTTTTTGGCTTCGCTGACGGCTTCTTCTATGGTTTCCCGTACTGTCTTGTTGGGATCAAGCTGGGGCTCCTGGGGCAGGTAACCTATCTTGAGTCCCGGCATGGGACGGGCTTCACCTTCAATTTCAGTGTCCAGACCTGCCATGATTTTCAACAGGGTGGATTTACCCGAGCCGTTGAGACCCAGAACACCAATTTTGGCGCCGGGGAAGAAACTCAATGAAATATCTTTGAGGATCTGCTTTTTGGGCGGCACTATTTTGCCGACCCTCAGCATGCTGTATACAAACTGAGCCATATTGTTTCTCTGTTGTCCTGAACTGAGTTTTCCTAAACTGGCGGCAGTTTACCAATTTGCCAGGTCTCCTGCCAGATGCGGCCGGATAGCGGCACCATTGTTCAGCAAATGAAACATAGTCATCTGCTGACACAAGGATTTTCATCATCCGGCGACTGGGATATTTGTCACACTCAGAGTAGAATACCGCGCAACCCTACCAATAAGATTTGCCAGCTGGAGTGACAGATGCTGAAGAAAAGTATGAACATTGCCGACTATGATCCTGAGCTGTTCAAGGCGATTGAGGATGAAACCCGTCGTCAGGAAGAGCACATTGAGCTGATCGCCTCCGAAAACTACACCAGCCCCAGAGTCATGGAAGCCCAGGGCTCACAACTGACCAACAAGTATGCCGAAGGTTATCCAGGCAAGCGTTACTACGGTGGTTGTGAGTATGTCGATGTGGTGGAGACTCTGGCAATTGAGCGTGCCAAGCAGCTGTTTGGCGCTACTTACGCCAACGTTCAGCCACACTCTGGTTCACAGGCCAACAGCGCGGTTTATATGGCGTTGCTGCAACCCGGCGATACCGTACTGGGGATGAACCTGGCTCACGGTGGTCACCTGACCCACGGCTCTCCGGTTAACTTTTCCGGCAAGCTGTACAACATCATTCCTTACGGTATCGATGAGTCCGGCAAGATTGACTACAGCGAACTCGAAACGCTGGCGCTGGAACACAAGCCCAAGATGATCATCGGCGGCTTCTCGGCCTACTCAGGCATAGTTGACTGGGCCAAGCTGCGCGAAATCGCCGACAAGATTGGTGCTTACCTGTTTGTCGATATGGCACACGTGGCCGGTCTTATCGCTGCCGGTGTTTATCCTAACCCTGTGCCGCACGCCCACGTGGTGACTTCGACCACTCACAAGACACTGGCCGGTCCCCGCGGTGGTGTGATTCTGTCGGCTGCCGACGATGAAGATCTGTACAAGAAGCTGAATTCCGCGGTATTCCCGGGCGGTCAGGGTGGTCCTCTGATGCACGTTATCGCCGGTAAAGCCGTGGCCTTCAAAGAAGCACTGGAGCCGGAATTCAAAACCTATCAGCAGCAGGTGGTCAATAACGCCAAGGCCATGGTTGAGGTGTTCCTCGAACGCGGTTACAAGATAGTTTCCGGCGGTACCAGCAACCATCTGATGCTGGTGGACCTGATTGGCCGTGAGCTGACCGGTAAAGAAGCCGACGCCGCTCTGGGCCGTGCCAATATCACAGTCAACAAGAACTCTGTGCCTAACGATCCCCGCTCACCCTTTGTGACCTCCGGGGTGCGTATCGGTACACCGGCCATCACTCGCCGCGGTTTCAAGGAAGCCGAAGCACGTGAACTGACCGGCTGGATCTGTGATGTGCTCGACAATGCTCACGATGACGCCGTTATCGAGCGCGTGAAGGGCCAGGTGCTGGAACTGTGCGCTCGCTTCCCTGTTTACGGTTAACCTTTTCAAGGGAATAGGATAAACTTCGATGGCCGCTGAATTCAGCGGCCATTTTTGTTTCTGCCATTTAGCAGCAGCCGCTGCTGGCAACTGAGCACCAGGAGGCATAATGCATTGTCCATTTTGCAGTGCGACGGATACCAAGGTGATAGATTCCAGGCTGGTGGCTGACGGTCATCAGGTGCGCCGTCGCCGGGAATGTACTCTGTGTCATGAACGCTTTACCACCTTTGAAGGTGCCGAGCTTGTCATGCCCAGAGTGATCAAGCGCGATGGCAGCAGGCAACCGTTCGATGAGGACAAGCTGCGCGGCGGTATGCTGCGCGCCGCCGAGAAACGTCCGGTTTCCATGGATAAGATTGAAGAGGCGATCAGCAAGATCAAGTCCACCCTCAGAGCCACAGGCGAGCGGGAAGTGACCTCGGAAATGATCGGCAATCTGATGATGGATCATCTTATTGAGCTGGATAAGGTGGCCTATATTCGCTTTGCCTCTGTGTATCGTGCCTTTGAAGATGTGTCAGAGTTTGGTGAAGCGATTGCCAAGCTGGAGAAAAAATAGGCTGTCAGTCACAGCCAACTGTTAAGTAACGGAAACCCCCATGTGGTCCAATACTGATATCACCATGATGAGCCGCGCCATAATGCTGGCTCGCCGTGGCCGTTATACAACCCGCCCCAACCCCAATGTCGGCTGCGTCATCATAGATGCCGATGGCAAGATTGTCGGCGAAGGCTGGCATCAGCGTGCCGGCGAGCCCCATGCCGAAGTACATGCCCTGAAAATGGCCGCTGATAAGGCCCGCGGCGCTACTGCCTATGTCACCCTCGAACCCTGCAGTCACTATGGTCGCACGCCGCCCTGTGCCGAAGCCTTAATTAAACATGGCCTCAAGCGGGTGGTGGTGGCAATGACAGATCCCAACCCTCAGGTGGCCGGCCGAGGTATCGGCATGCTGCAGGAGGCCGGGGTTCAGGTGCAGAGCGGTCTCTTGGCCGAGCAGGCCAGAGAGTTGAATCCGGGCTTTTTATCGCGGATGGAGCGAAATCGCCCTTGGGTCACGCTCAAGCTGGCGGCGAGTCTCGATGGTAAGACGGCACTGGCCAACGGCGAGTCCAAGTGGATAACCGGCCCCGAGGCGCGCCGCGACGTGCAAAGGCTCAGGGCCCGCAGCTGCGCTTTGCTCACCGGCATTGAAACCGTATTGGCCGATGACCCCTCCCTGAATGTCCGGCACTCTGAGCTTGGCAGCCTGGGTGAAACCCTCAGCGAGCAACAGCTTATTCAACCGCTGCGGGTGATACTCGACAGCAACTGCCGTATGCCGCTCGATGCCAGGTTATTGAAGATTGTGAGCCCAGTGCTCTTGGTCAGCTGCCGTCCCTATGAGGATGAATTCCTAGCCGCTTTGCCGCCTTATGTCACCACATTGGTGCTGGCCGGTGAAGACAACAGAGTCGATATCGCGGCGCTGCTGCAACACCTGAACCAGGGCTGCAATGCGGTGTTGGTCGAGGCCGGGGCAACGCTTTGCGGCGCCTTTATTAGTGCCGGGTTGGCCGATGAACTGCTGCTTTATCAAGCCCCGAAACTGCTTGGCGCCGCTGGCCGAAACCTGCTGGCCTTGCCAAACTATCAGCAGATAGCCGATACCCCGGCGATACGGGTAACAGATCAACGTAAGCTTGGCAATGATACCCGGCTTACTCTCAAGATAGGTGATTGAATGTTTACCGGAATAATTGAAGCTGTCGGTACAATACGGGCACTGGAGCGCCGTGGTGATGATATTCGTCTGACTGTGGCCAGCGGCAAGTTGGATCTCAGTGATGTGCGTCTGGGCGATAGCATTGCCACCAACGGTGTGTGTCTGACCGTGGTTGAACGCCTGGCGGATGGTTATGTGGCCGATGTTTCGGCCGAAACTGTCAGCCTCACCGGCTTTGACCGCTACAGTGTCGGCACCAAAGTCAACCTGGAAAAGGCGGTCACGCCAAACACCCGCTTGGGCGGGCACTTGGTCAGTGGCCATGTGGATGGTATGGCGCGGGTCATCAGCGTGACCCCAAGGGGCAAGGCGCTGGAGTTTTGGCTCGAGGCGCCCGTTGAGCTGGCCCGTTACATCGCCCATAAAGGCTCCATTACCGTCGATGGCGTCAGCCTCACGGTTAACGAAGTGGATGGCCGCAATTTCCGTCTCACCATAGTGCCGCATACCGCCAGTGAAACCACTCTGCTTGAGCTGCGCCCCGGCGATAAGGTCAACCTGGAGGTGGATCAGATAGCCCGCTATCTTGAGCGTCTGATGCAGCACAAAGAGGAAGCGCAGCCGAGCGAAGGTGTCACCCTGGCTATGCTCGCCAAGGCCGGCTTCATGCGCTAGATGTGCGCCAGCCCACTGGTTATCGCGCGCTAACAGGTTAGAATTCATTGATTACACAGAACAAGAGATAAAGGTCTTACAATGGCGCTACACAGTATCGAAGAGATCATCGAGGATATTCGTCAGGGCAAAATGGTTATCCTGATGGACGATGAGGACAGAGAAAATGAGGGCGACCTCATCATGGCGGCGGAGAAAGTCACCCCGGAAGCGATCAACTTCATGGCTCGCTTCGGCCGTGGTCTTATCTGCCAAACCATGACCAAGGCTCGCTGCCAGCAGCTGAATCTGCCGCTGATGGTCAGCAATAACAACGCCCAGTTTTCGACCAACTTCACCGTCTCCATCGAGGCCGCTGAAGGGGTGACCACAGGTATTAGTGCCCATGACCGCGCCGTGACAGTGCAGGCGGCTGTGGCTAAAAATGCCAAGCCGTCCGACATAGTTCAGCCGGGGCATATTTTCCCTTTGATGGCACAGGATGGCGGGGTGCTGGTGCGCGCCGGTCATACCGAAGCCGGTTGCGATCTGGCGCGTTTGGCCGGTTTGGAACCTTCGGCTGTGATAGTGGAGATCCTCAACGAGGATGGCACCATGGCGCGCCGTCCGGATCTGGAAGTGTTCGCCAAGGAGCACGGCGTTAAGATGGGCACCATTGCCGATCTGATCAACTACCGCAATAACACAGAAACCACAGTGGTGCGTGAGGCCAAGTGCAAACTGCCTACCCGTTTCGGTGAGTTTGAGCTGCATACCTTCCGCGACACCATAGATAATCAACTGCACTTTGCCATGGTCAAGGGCGAGATTGTCGACAATATTCTGGTGCGGGTGCACCTGCAAAACACCATTAATGACCTGCTGTTCTCTGAGCGCGATGAAGTGCGCAGCTGGCCGCTTGAGCAAGCCATGGCGAGGATTGCTGCCGATGGTGGCGTGCTGTTGCTGCTGGGTAACCAGGAGCCTAACGAGAGCATTATCGCCAAGGTCAAGGCTTTCGAAGCCGAAGACAAGGGCGAAGTGCCGGTGACCGCCAAATGGCAGGGAACCTCCCAAAGGGTTGGCGTAGGCTCACAGATTCTGGCGACGCTTGGTGTCAACAAAATGCGCCTGCTCAGCTCGCCCAAGCGTTATCACTCTTTGGGGGGCTTTGGCCTGGAAGTCACTGAGTATATTCCCGGCGAATGAGCCAACAGAATTAATTAACCATTTCCGAATAATTGCATAGGGCGGAGGGGTAAATTGCGTGCTATCATAGCGCCACTTTTTGCCCCCGGCCGGGTGCTTTAGCTAAGTTAGGTAAGATAATGAACATAGTTCAAGGTAATATCGAAGCAAAAAACGCCAAAGTCGCGATCGTTGTATCCCGTTTCAACAGCTTTGTGGTTGAAAGTCTGCTGGAGGGTGCCGTAGACACTCTTAAGCGTTTCGGTCAGGTAAGTGAAGACAACATCACTGTGGTACGCGTACCAGGTGCTTTCGAGCTGCCTTTGGCCGCCCGTCGTGTTGCCGCCAGTGGCAAGTTCGACGGTATCATCGCCCTGGGGGCTGTGATCCGTGGTGGTACACCACACTTTGATTTCGTTGCAGGTGAATGCAACAAGGGTCTGGCTCAAGTGGGTCTGGAATTCGACATCCCGGTATCTTTCGGGGTATTAACTACAGACACTATCGAACAGGCCATTGAGCGTTCCGGCACCAAGGCTGGCAACAAAGGCGGCGAAGCTGCCCTGGGTCTGCTGGAAATGGTGAACGTGCTGCAACAACTTGAGCAACAGCTGTAATACAGGAAAAAGCATGAAGCCTTCAGAGCGCCGCAGAGCCCGCCGTTTAGCGGTTCAAGCCATCTATTCATGGCAACTGAGCGGGAACAATATTGCCGATGTGGAGCACGAGTTTCTGACCGAGCAAAACATAGACGGCGTGGATGTCGCCTACTTCCGTGAACTGTTCACCGGAGCGGCAACCCAAAAGGCTCAACTGGACGAGTTAATTGCCCCCCATCTGGATCAGCGTCCCATGGAGGAGGTCGATCCTGTGGAGAAGGCCATTTTGCGTTTGGCGGCTTACGAGCTGACTTTCCGCAAGGATACGCCTTACAAAGTGGTGATCAACGAGGCTATCGAGTTGGCCAAGGCGTTCGGCGCCGAGGACAGCCACAAGTTTGTCAATGGCATATTGGACAAGCTGGTAGCTCGTCGCTGAACCAGAAAGAAATTAGACAAACGGTATCGTAAGATACCGTTTTTTCATTGGAAAACCGGGAGGCTGCGAACCTGTGGCCAAGTCAACAGTGAAAGAATTTCAACTTATCGAGCGCTATTTTCATGGTCGTGGCCAAGCGCGCAAAGATGTCCGCCTCGGCATAGGTGACGATTGTGCCCTGGTGCACCCCGCCGAACACAAATCCATTGCCATCTCCTGCGATACCTTGGTGGAAAATGTCCACTTCTTGCCGGACATGCCGGCCCAGGCATTGGGCTACAAGGCGTTGGCGGTCAACCTATCCGATCTTGCTGCCATGGGGGCCGAGCCCGCATGGATGACCCTGGCGCTGACCATGCCCAGTGTCGATGAAACCTGGCTGGAGCAATTCAGTGCAGGTTTATTTGAAGCGGCTGATTACTATGGTATTTCTCTGGTCGGAGGCGATACCACCCGCGGCCCGAGAGCCATCAATATCACGGTTCATGGCCAAGTGCCGGAAGGTAAGGCGCTCACCCGTAGCGGTGCCCGCGCCGGTGATTGGATTTATGTCACAGGTTCTCTGGGGGATTCTGCCCTTGGGCTGGATATTATCCGCGGTGAATTGAAGGCGAGGGCAGAGCACAAGGAATATCTGGTTAACCGCCATTATCATCCCTCCCCCAGAGTTCTGGCCGGTCAATCCCTCAGAGGCTTGGCATCGAGCGCCATAGATCTCTCAGATGGCTTGCTGTCGGATATCAAGCATATCCTCAAGGCATCGGCCGTCGGTGCGGTTATCGAAGTGGATAAGTTGCCGCTGTCCCAGGCGATGAAAGATACTGTCACAGCGGATGCGGCACTCGACTATGCCCTTTGTGGAGGCGAAGACTATGAGCTGCTGTTCACTGTGCCGGAAGCGCAGCGCGGCGCACTGGAAACCGCCTTGGGCCATGCCGGAGTCAAGTTCTATCAAGTCGGCCAGATCCTCGCCGGTAATCAACTCAGGCTGCAATATCATGGCGAGGTATTCGAGCCGAAACAGACAGGATTTGAGCATTTTTAAATGAAGTGGTTTGCTCATGACGAGGCGCTCGCAAGGGTAAGCCTCAAGAACCCGGTGCATTTTCTGGCACTCGGTTTTGGCTCCGGCCTCGCGGTCAAGGCGCCGGGGACCTTTGGAACCTTGGCAGCCGTGCCTGTATATCTGTTGCTGTCCCAGTTCAGTTTGGGGGTGTATATTGCCGTGACGCTGCTGGCCTGTATCGGTGGCATCTATCTGTGCGGCAAGACTTCCAAAGATATGGGGGTGCACGATCACGGCGCCATAGTTTGGGATGAAGTCGCAGGGTTACTGATCACCATGATTGCCGCGCCCGCCGGTGTACTCTGGTTGCTGCTGGGCTTTGTGTTGTTCCGCATTTTCGATATCTTCAAGCCCTGGCCCATTCGGGTGCTGGATGCCAAGGTGCATGGCGGCCTTGGCATCATGGCCGATGATATTCTGGCCGGCATCTTCTCAATGCTATCACTGCAGGCGATTGTTTGGGCGGTAGGCTGAAACAGCCTTGAGCTGAAACGTATAAGCCCTGAGCTGAAATATATAAGCCTTGAGCTGAAATGTATAAGCCTTGTGGCGGGTTTCAATCTCTTGATTCCTGCCGTTGACTCAGCATAGTCCGCTAACCCTCATTGAATACCAGGCGCCATCGATTCGGCGCCTTTTTCATTGGTCTCTCCTTCTGCTCATATCTACCGGCTCGGTTTAAGGCCGTTACTTGGGCGCTTTATGCCTAATCCCCAAAGCCGACTATCCTTAATGTATGGGGAAACCCACCCGGGGGCGTTATGAAAGGCTGGCCGGCCAATACTTTGTTCCGGCGCTGCGGCTGTGTAGGACTCTTGGCTCTGTTGTGGATCTTGCCTGGCTTAGGTGCAGACCACGTCCGGCCAAAGCCTTACTCCCCGGCCGCAGCGCCGACTATTACCCTGCTCAGTGTCAAAGGAGCCATAGGGCCCGGTGTCAGCGACTATCTGATCCGGGGGATAGAGAGTGCTGCAACCCCAGACAGTCAGTTGGTGTTGATCACTCTGGATACCCCCGGAGGCCTGGTATCCAGCCTACGGGATATCAATCAAGCGATTCTCGGTTCCAGGGTGCCGGTTGCCTGTCTGGTCTATCCATCCGGTGCCCGCGCAGCCAGCGCCGGGACTTACATCTTATATGCCTGTCATATCGCCGCCATGGCGAGTGCCACCAGTCTTGGGGCGGCAACCCCTGTGCAACTGGGTCCCATGGGAAATGAACCACCGGAGCCCAAGCCGTCCGATAATGAAGCCGAAAAACCTGTGGGTGACAGCAACAGTCAAAAACTTGAGCGCAAGCAGCTCAATGATGCCATTGCTTATATTCGGGCACTGGCGGAGCTGCGTCAGCGTAATGTCGAGTGGGCCGAGAAGGCGGTACGTGATGCGGCAACCCTGACGGCCTCGGAAGCGCTGGAGGCCAATGTTATCGACTATATCGCCGATACGCCGCAGCAACTCCTGGCCATACTTGATGGCAAGTCGGTAGCCATGCAAGGTGGTGCTCGGATACTCAAAACCGAAAACGCCATAGTGCTGGATCGCAGCCCGGATTGGCGTGCCCGTTTCATCAATCTGCTCACCAACCCCAATATCGCTTACATACTGATGTTATTGGGGATCTACGGTTTGCTGCTGGAGTTTTACAGTCCTGGCGCCATGTTGCCCGGCGTAGTAGGGGGGATCTGTCTGCTGTTGGCCTTGTATGCCTTCCAGCTGCTCCCCATCAGCTATGCCGGTGGTGGTTTATTGCTCTTGGGAATTACTTTGCTGCTCGCCGAGGCCATGTTGCCGAGCTTTGGGATTTTAGGTTTCGGCGGCCTGGTAGCCTTTGTGCTGGGGTCGGTATTTTTGGTGGACAGTGAAGTGGAAGCCTTTCGTATCGCCTGGCCTGTGATAGCTCTGGTCAGTGTCGTGAGCCTGCTGTTTTTCCTGCTACTGATCAGCTTTGTGTTCAAGACCCGCAAATTGTCCGGAGTGGCCGGCGCCGAGGGGATGGTAGGAGAATATGCCAGGGTGATAGACGGCTTTCCCGGGCGCGGCCGGGTGCATTTTATGGGGGAAAACTGGCAAGGTGACAGCGAACAGGCCTTGAACCCAGGGCAACGGGTGCGGGTTTTGGGCCTTAAGGGGCTGGTACTCAAGCTGGCTGAGGTGAAAAGCGGTGATATCGAGCCGACTGAAAATCAACGCAGAGGAGACTGACATGGGCGAAGCTATCAGCAGTAGTTTGAATATTTCCTTTGGGGTGTTATTGGTGCTGTTTGCGGCCTTGCTTATCAGCATGTTCCGCATCCTCAGGGAGTATGAACGTGGGGTGATTTTCTTTCTCGGGCGTTTTTACCGGGTCAAGGGGCCTGGGCTTATCATACTGATCCCTGTGGTGCAGCAGATGGTGCGGGTGGATCTTCGAACCATAGTGATGGATGTGCCCTCTCAGGATGTGATCAGCCGTGATAATGTCTCGGTGCGGGTCAATGCCGTGCTCTATTTTCGGGTAGTCGACCCGCAAAAGGCGATTATCAATGTGGAGAACTTCCTCGCAGCCACCAGTCAACTGGCACAGACCACCCTGAGATCTGTGCTCGGTCAGCATGAGCTGGACGAGATGTTGGCCAACAGGGAGATGCTCAATGCCGACATTCAAAGGATCCTCGACTCCCACACAGATGCCTGGGGCATCAAGGTGGCCAATGTGGAAATCAAGCACGTGGATCTCAATGAAAGTATGATCCGCGCTATTGCCCGTCAGGCCGAGGCGGAGCGTGAGCGGCGGGCCAAGGTGATCCATGCTCTGGGGGAGATGGAAGCCTCGGAAAAACTGGTGGAAGCGGCGCAGACGCTGGGGAAAGAACCCAATGCCATCATGCTGCGCTATCTGCATACCCTGACGGAAGTGGCGGCAGAAAACAATTCGACTATCCTGTTTCCGCTGCCGCTTGAGTTACTGAGCAAATTAAATGGTGCATTTAAAGATTTAACCGAAAAATCAAAAAACTAGCCCGAGAGCTGTTTAAAATACCAGCTATTTACAATAGGTTTATATATTGTTACTTTGAGCAGTTATTGGCGTTTGTGATTTGCTCGGCAGTAGGCCCGCCGAGTCAGTGACTTGAAGTCACCAAGCGCCGATTATCCATAAAAGTGCTAGATACTCAGTGTTAAGGAAGACGCGCCATGTTCAACTTCTCGCAATCTACTAAATCTATCCCTGTTTCAGTATCCAAACTGTCGCTGTTGCTCCTGCCTCTTATATTTGGTACTGCCCAAGCCGGGTTGGATGAAAGTTATCAGGCCTATCAACAAGCGTTGGAAAAGGGTGACAAGGCTCAGATAATTAGTGCTGCCGAGCAGGCCTATGCCGACGGTAAAGCCAAATTGGGTGCAACCGATAGGACGACTTTGGCGTTGTCGATGAATCTGGCCAAGGCGCTGCAACAGCCGCGTAATCTGATGTTGGATGAGCAGGGAATTGCCAATCAGCAAAGGAGCAAAGTCTTATATCAGCAAGCGTTGCAAAGCTATCAAGCGCTGTATGGCGAACAGGCCTTGGAAGTGCTCGACCCTATGATGGGGCTTGCGCACAGCAGCAATCCCAAAGAGGCGGCTAAGCTTTACCAGCAGGCCATAGCCTTGGCTGATGGCAAAAATGACCGGCTGCTGTCCGCCGCAGTGCGTCTCGAAGCTTTTAACGATCTCGTTGTGACTGAGGTTTATGACCGTGAGGCTCGGGCCTATGCCCTCGATGCCCAGAAGATTTACCACGAACTTGCACCAAAGGATTCATTGCAGAGGGTCAATGCCGATACAGCTGTAGCCGCCATCTATCTGGCGGAGCAAAAGTACGCCAAGGCCGAACCTCTGTTGCTGGAAGTGATAGAGCAGCTCAAGGTATTACCCTTTGATGCGCCTGTCGCGCTGTCGGCTCATGCCTATCTGGTCGAACTCTATTCCCGCAATGGAGAAGAAGACAAAGCGACTCAACACTGTCAGGCGATAGGCAATATGCGCCCCTGGAGTGTGGATCAGGAGCAGCGGCCCTTGTTTCGTGCCGTGCCCGGTTATCCAATTCAGTATGCCAGGATGAGTCGAGAAGGTTGGGTCAACGTGGAAGTGACTGTAAACGAACAGGGCTTTGTCAGCCATGTGGAAGTGCTGGATTCCAAAGGGGGCAAGCAGTTTGAAACTGAAACCGTCAAAGCCGTGTCAAAGTGGCGCTATGCACCCAAGTTTGTCGATGGTAAGCCCGTTAGCGCCAAGACGTGGTCAAAGATTTCCTTCACGCTTTAAGGCTGCAGAGCTGATTGTGGCCCAATAAAAACGCCGGCAGTTGCCGGCGTTTTTGTCA
Source organism: Shewanella sp. 38A_GOM-205m (assembly GCF_000518445.1). NCBI lineage: Bacteria > Pseudomonadati > Pseudomonadota > Gammaproteobacteria > Alteromonadales > Shewanellaceae > Shewanella > Shewanella sp. 38A_GOM-205m. The sequence goes on from NZ_JADP01000001.1 coordinate 141,406, forward strand.
TCCTCATCCTGAGTTAGATAAGGAAGACATTCAGGCTACAGGCGCCGTGGGCACCAACCACCAGGGCCTGCTCAATGTCAGCCGTCTTGGATGGGCCGGCAATAAACACCCCAAACTCACCCGAGTCCAGGATTATCTTGTCGGCCGCTTCATGCATGTTGGCGACAATGGCATCGGCTTCCAGTACCAGAAACAGGTTCTCACAGATAAAGGGCGTGATCCTGTGGGACAGAGATTTCTGACTGACCCAGATGGCACCATTTTCGGCAACACCCACTTGACCCTTGATCACGGCATAATCGATATCACGCAGATCATGACTGTCAGCGGGCACTTCACGGTTACCTGTTACCCCTTCCACCTGAGAAATCACTTGCTTGCCTTCGGCAATCAAGGCATCGACCTGCTGCTGCAGCTCGGTAAAACCACCACGCTTATGCAGCTTGCCGGCAACGGTTCCCAGATTGGTTTCAAACTGACCAATCAGGTCATCCAGTCGGGGGGCTACATCTATGGTCGGCATATTGTGTCCTTCAAGTGCACAGGACTTGAGGGCATCCAAAATAAAAGATTTGCTGGACATCTGGTTAGCTCCTGTTTTTCTTGAACCAGGCCTCGAAACTGGAGGCGGGTGCCTTGGGCAGTTCACGATATTTACCCCAGGCGCCGGAGAACGGCTTGAGCAGGCTGCCGGGCAGTATTCTCAAGCCCAGTCTTGCCATACTCATGGAGCAGTTCAGCATAGTGGTGCTGGCCATAAACTTACCGACCAAAGGCATATAACTGCCTTTGCCATATGGCAGTTGACCCGACTCGGCCTTGAGGCGACGCTGACGGAAGATGATCTTGTCCAATGGCACCTTGGTGGGGCACACATAGGAGCAAGAGCCGCACAGGGTACAGGCCCAGGCGATGGAGTTGGTGTCATCGTGCTGGGCGCCGACGGCGATGCCAATCGGGCCCGGGATGGTGTAGTTGTAGCTGTAGCCACCACTGCGACGATATACAGGGCAGGTGTTCAGACAGCCACCACAGCGAATACACTTGAGAGATTCGGCCAGGATCTTGTCCTTGAGCATCTCGGTGCGGCCGTTATCCACTATGATGACATGCATCTCGCCACCGGCCTGTGGGCCGCGGTAGAAGCTGGAGTAGGTGGTTACCGGTTGCCCCGTGGCGTTACGGGCCAAGGTGCGCAGATAAACCGAGGCACTTTCCACTGAAGGTACCAGCTTGTCTATCCCCATGGAGTGGAGTTGCAGCTTGGGCAGGTTACAGCCCATATCTGCGTTGCCTTCGTTGGTGCAGACCACTACCGCACCTTTGTCGGCGATAGCCATGTTCACCCCTGTCATGGCGGCATCTGCACTGAGGAATTGCTCACGCAGATGGGCTCGGGCGGCGCGGGTCAGGTAAGTTGGGTCGCTGGCGCCGGCCTCTGTGCCCAGTTTTTCATGGAACAACTCGCCCACTTCCTCTTTCTTGAGGTGAATGGCGGGAACCACAATATGTGATGGTGGCTGCTTTTTTAGCTGAATGATACGTTCACCCAGGTCAGTGTCTATAACCTCTATGCCCTTGCTCTCGAGGAAGGGATTGAGGTGACACTCTTCGGTGAGCATGGACTTGGACTTCACCAGTTTCTTCACCTGATGGTTGGCCAGAATCTCATGCACTATACGGTTATGCTCGGCGCCGTCTTTGGCCCAATGCACTTGAATACCGTTCTGGATACAGTTGGCTTCGAACTCTTCCAGATACTTGGCCAGATTGGTCAGGGTATGCAGCTTGATAGCCGAACCCAGATCCCTTAGCTGTTCCCACTCGGGCAGGCTGCCGGCGGCGCGGTCGCGTTTTTCCCGCAGCACCCACAGGGCTTTGGAATGCCAATCGACTCTGGACTCATCACGGCAGAAGATCTCTGCCTGGCTGGCGTGGGCGTTGGCCCCTTGTGTCTGTGACATGGCTATCTCCCTAAATGGCAGCGTTGAGGATCTGCGCCAGATGGCGGGTTTCAATCGGCAGCTTCTGGCGGCGGATCATGCCATCCAGATGCATCAGACAGGATGGGTCGAAACCGACGGCAAAGTCTGCTCCCGTAGCCGCATGGGCCTGAGCCTTGTCTTTACCCATCTTGGCCGACACTGCACCTTCATCCACCGCAAAGGTACCGCCGAAGCCACAGCATTCGTCGCGGCGATCCGGATAGGTGATCTCTATGCCGGGAATGCGTTCCAGCAGGGCTTCCATCTTGTTGTAACGTGGGCCCATATATTCGCTGGGGCTGGCGAGATCCAGCATACGGATACCGTGACAGCTCAACTGCAGGCTCACCTTGTGAGGGAAGGCCTTGGGGAAGCTCTCTACCGGGGCGACATCGTGCAGGAACTCGGTCAGTTCGTACAGCTTGGCGATAACGGCTGCGGCTTCCGGGCTGTCGTCAAACTCATGGAAGTTTTCCTTGGCTGCCACCAGGCAAGAGGCGGCAGGACAGACGATAGCGTCGCATTCGACTCCCTTGAAGGCGTTGAGCAGCTTCATAGTGGTGTTGCGGGCTTCGTTAAAACAACCCGAGTTGGTCATGGGCTGACCACAACAGGTTTGGCCTTCAGGCAGGATCACCTGGTGCCCCAGTTTCTCCAGCAGTTCCAAGGTGGCGATGGCCACATCCGGCAGCATCTGGTTGACCAGACAGGGAATAAACAAGGCTATCTTCATTTGGTGTTTCCTAATTGGATGTTGCTTGCGTTAACCGACATCATCTATGTCCGGTGTGGCCAGATGCTTTCTGACTCTGTATTTGAACATCACCTGACACAGGGTAAATATGCTTGAATATAAGCCTATAACCACACAATAAATAGTGCTAATTCAGTAAATGAGTAAAATCTTTTTTGCAAAAATGAGAATATTGTAACTAGCTGATTATTATTGATTAAATGTCTTGGTTTTTGTTTCGTAATCCGAACGGAAATCCATTATTTGACACAGATGAAAAAAGAGGGAGCTTAGTGCTCCCTCTCTCGGTTATCAGCGGCTGCATTCTTCCAGCAGATAGGCCAGGTGGCGGTATGAGATGCCACTGTGGTGGCTCAGGCCCACCTCACACATACGGTTGGCATAGTAGCCTTCCTTGAAGTCTGTGGGGATGAGTTTCTTGATGTTCCGCAGTGCCGAAGCGTTGATCTCAGGTTTGTAGAGACCTTTCTCACCGGCATAACCACAACAATCGACGCCGGCAGGGCGCAGTACCTTGTCGGAGCAGGCATCGGCAATGGCTTGCATCTTGGGTTCCAGCTTCATTTTGCGCGCCGAGCACCCCAGGTGCAGTGCCACATTGACCTTCTTGGTGAGGGTGAGTTTCGGCAATACCTTGTCGTGCAGGAATTCGACCAGATCCAATAGTTCAACCTTGGGATTACCGGAAAGGGCACGGTAGGTACAGGAGAGGGCATCGACGACCACGGGCAGCTTGCCGCCTTCTGTCATGGCACTAAGTGTATCGATAAGCTCATCACGCTTCATGTCGGCATTTTTGAAATCCCCTTTGGATTCCCACATCTGGCCGCAGCACAGATTGCGGGTCTTGGCCGGCGTAATCACGTTATAGCCGGCACGCTCCAGCAAGGTCACTACCACTTCAGGTAGGGTGCGGTCATCGGGATCCAGCGGCGTTGGGCCGAAGGTGCGGCCGCCGCAAGCAGCGAAGTAGACCACGGTTTCCTGGTTGGCTTTGGGAGCCGAAGGCTTGGGCAGCTTACCGCCTTTGGGGAAGTCAGGGTTCCAGTAAGGCACTTCTTTGGAAATCGCCCGGCCCATGTTCATCAGCCCTGAGGTGATACCCGTGCCCGTGAGTTTGTGTATTGTGCCCAGGGCATCAAAGCCTGTGCTTAGCACCTGGTTGACGGCGCCCCAGTGCTTGGCCTGGAAGTCCAGAACCTTCTGCTCTGTGGTGGTTATGTAGGGAGTACGCAGCTTGCGGACCAGTTGGCCCATGCTGTTGTCTACCGGGCAGGCAATGGTACACAGCTGACAGGCGGCGCAGGTATCCACCACATCATACTTGGCGGCGGCACGCATCTTCTCGGCTGCTTCCTTGTCGCCGCTCTGTTCCAGACGCTCGATTTCACGCAAGGTGGCTATCCGCTGTCTGGGTGACAGGTTCAGCGCCGAGGTGGGGCAGGTCTTTTCACAGAAACCGCACTCGATACACTTATCTACCAGGTCGTCCACTTCGGGACAGGGCTTGATATTCTTGATGTGCACCTGCTTGTCGTCGTTGAGGATCACCCCAGGGTTCAGCAGTCCTTCGGGATCGAAGATCTGCTTGATGTTTTTCATCAGGGTGTAGGCGTCACTACCCCATTCCATTTCTACAAAAGGTGCCACGGCGCGGCCTGTGCCGTGCTCGGCCTTCATCGAACCGTCGTACTTGTTGATCACCATATCGGCGACCGCTTCCATAAATTGATGGAACTGTTCGATATCGGCCTGGGAGCCGAATTTAGGGGTAATGATAAAGTGGAAGTTACCGGCCAGCGCGTGGCCGTAGATCACCCCTTCAGGATAGCCGTGCTTATGGAACAGCTCGGTCAGATCGTGAGCGGCACTGGCCAGGTTTTCAACCCGGAAGGCCACGTCTTCGATGATTACCGAAGTGCCCTTGGGACGCTCACCACCGATAATGGGGAATAGGCCGGAGCGCATGGCCCAATATTTACCGTAAACGGCCGGGTCACGGCTGAAGCTGATGGGGCGCTCGGTTTCAATATGCGCCAGCTTGGCGATAACGTCCTGGGTATAACGTTCCAGAGTCTCATCATCATTGGCGCGGGATTCTATCAGCAAAATCGCAGCGCCTTCCGGCAGTTCGGCCAGCCAATCCGGCATACCCTTTTTGCCTGTTACCGCCTTGATGGAGGCCCAGTCCAGCAGCTCGGCCGCAGCCACGCTTTCGCCCTGAATAGGGGGGATTGCCCGGGCTGCATCTTCCATATTGAAGAATACCGCCATGGCCGAGGCCTTGAATTTAGCTTCGTCCACTGTGTGATAGGTGACTTCGTTAACAAACGCCAGAGTGCCTTCGGCGCCGACTATGATGTGGTTGATGATATCGAAGGGATCTTCAAAATCCACCAGGGCGTTGAGGCTGTAACCTGTAGTGTTTTTAATGGCGAACTTTTTACGAATTCGCGCTGCCAGGGTCTCATTACCGCGAGCCATGGCACCCAAATCTGCCAGTGCCTTGAGCAGTTCGGGGTGTGACTGACGGAAGGCTTCTTTGGATTCTTCGCTGCCGGTATCCAGCTCTGTGCCATCGGCCAGCAGCAGTTTTACTGAGGAGATGGTTTGGTAGCTGTTTTGGGCCGTGCCGCAGCACATACCGGAAGCGTTGTTGGAGACGATACCGCCTACCATGGCCGAAGCCAGAGTTGCCGGATCCGGGCCGATTTTCTTATTCAAAGGTTTGAGGGCGGCGTTGGCATCGGCGCCAATAACAGCCGCACCCAGGGTGACCTTGTTGCTGTCTTTACTGATATCCAGAGTGCGGAAACCATCGAATCCCAGGATAAGCAAGATGCCTTCACCTATGGCCTGACCCGACAGACTGGTACCTGCGGCGCGGAAAGTTACCGGAGCGCCGTAGCTTCTGGCCACCGCCAGAGTACGTTTTACCTGCTCCAGCTCTTCGGCATGTACCACCACCTCGGGCACTATTCGGAAATAGCTGGCATCGGTTGACCAGGCAAAGCGGCGCACAGGATCATCACTGACGGCGGCTTCTCCCAACTGTTTACGCAGGTCGCGGATCACGGCTTCATAGTTGATAGACATAAGACATTTCTCTACACATTAAATTTGATAATAAAGGCAGCGCTAAAGGCGGCTGCCTTATCGAAGGATTATTATCGTTTTTAGAATCCGCCCCAGATCACCGCCAGGGTACCGGCCAGTAAAGCATAGCCAAGCGCCACGGGCATAGTCTTGCGGATGATTTCAGATTCGCGACCGGCCATACCGACCACAGTTGCTGCCGCGACCACGTTCATCACGCACATCATGTTACCGGCGTTGGCGCCAATACCCTGCAGTGCCAGGATCAGCGCGTGGTTGGCTCCTATATTATCGGCCACGCTGTATTGCAGGCCGGAGAACATCATGTTGGAGAAGGTAGCCGAACCCGATAGGAAGGCACCGAAAATACCGACTATAGGTGAAATCCAGGCCCAGACACTGCCGAGGCTTCCGGCCAGCATATCCGCCAGTGCTACCGGCATTGACTGCAGACCGGCACTGTTAGTGCCTGAGTTAAGGAAGATTTTCACCATGGGCACAGAGGCACCGAGAGAGATAATGGTTGGCACCATGGACTTGCAGGAAACCGTGACCGATTCTTTAATGGCCTTGGAGTTCATTCTGAACAGGAAGAAGCCCAGAATACACACGGCAACAAAGAAGGCGCCCGGTGCAAAGAAGGTGGCGAAGCTGGCCTTGAGCTCAGTGCCCAACAGGCCGGTCCAACTGATGTTGAAACCGTTCAGCCAGGCTTTCAGTGGCTGTACCACACGTGAAAGCACCAAGAGAGCGGCCATGATCAGGTACGGAGTCCAGGCGGCCAACTGAGAGAAGCGTGCCTTGGTTTCCACTTTAGCTGTTTCTGCTTCCTTGTCGTTTTCGGCAAAGTCATTCCAAGGGGTTTTCGGCAGTAACCAGCCTTTGCGGGCAACCGGGATAACCAGTGACATACCGACCAGGGCACCAATCACTGAAGGGAACTCTGGGCCGGCGAAGAAGTTGATCAGCCAGGCAGGAATGGTAAAGGCCAAACCGGCGAACAGGGCGAATTTCCAGATGGCAAAGCCTTCCTTGAAGGACTTATTGCGACCAAAGAAGCCTGTCAGCACAGACACCATTACCAAGGGGATCAGCGTACCTGTTATCAGATCTATGGTGATCATATGCATGGCAATGAACTGGGCATAATCGCTGAAGTGACCGCCATGTTCGGCAATTTGTGCCGCAGCCATGCTGGTACCGCCTTCGAGCAGACCCTGCTCCATACCAAAGAGCACCGGTAGACCGATAGCGCCGAAAGACACTGAAGTTGAGTCGGCAATCAAGGCAACCACGGCGGCCGCAACCGGTGGGATACCCAAGAGTACCAACAGAGGTGCGCCGATAGCGGCAGGGGTACCAAAACCGGCAGAGCCTTCAATAAAGGAGCCGAACAGCCAACAGATGATGATCACCTGGACCCTGGCATCTGCGCTGATATTGGTAAAACCGGCACGAATGGTATCCATGGCGCCTGAATATTTCAGGGTGTTGAGCAGGAAGACCGCACCGAAGATGATGGTCAAAGGAGTAATCGCCGACAGCAGGCCTTCAACCACGGAGGCGGCCAGCAGGGTAGTGTCCATCTGCCAGATAAAAACGGCGGCCAGGGCGGTGATCACCATGGAGATTGGCATAGCTCTGGATGCGGGCATCCGGAGCAACACCAGGAACAGCATGACGCTGATCACGGGTGTCAGGCTTGCGAGTAACTGTAGAAATGTCATGGTTGCCTCATCATTTCATATGTTGCTTGTGCTTATTGTGGTGTTGAGAAAGTGCTATCGCCTTTCCCTTTTGTTGTTGTGCGTGCTTATCATGGTTAATTTACCCGGAACCAAAATGATCTGGATCATCTTGCCTTTCGTATGTGGCTTAAGTTTTTGGTTATGGGAGCAGTATCTCCGCCACAAAATGGCTAAATGTGATCAAGATCGCCTTTTGTTGGGCTCTTATATAACTTTGGGGAATAGAAATCTTGGAAATGACCCAAAACCCTTGGAATTATGGCTTTGTTTTGCTCAAAACGGTAATAAAGTGATCCTGTTATTTCATTTATGATGGAAACGCAGGCTTATATCGTAAAATTTGAATGTGATTCATGTCACACTAATTGAGTGTTTGGTGAAGTTGGGTTTTATGTGGTGTTGCTTATATTGTTAATAATCAACAGGTTGTGATTGTTCTGACTTTTGTTTATGAGTGATGCAGATCACTGTTTTATCGAGCGTAGTAAATTGTGATCTTGGTCACGTGAATGGTGTTTTACATTTTTTGAAAATAAATAACAAAAAAGCACCTTTATTCTCAGGTGCTTTAACTAAGTTGGATTGAGTGGCAAGCTGACATCGCCCAAGCGCCGGCTTCAAAAGAGTTTACTGCCCCAGCCCAATTTGTTGCGCAAGACGTGAAAGTAGTTGTGCCCCTTTGGGTGGATGAGTTTGAGCCGCTCCTTGCTGCGCCTCAGAATAATTTCATCGCCCGGCATTACAGATAAGGTGACATGGCCGTCACAGCTCACTTCCAGGTTTTCGCCGTTTTCCGGTGACACCACCAGTTTGATGGTGCTGGAAGCGTCGACCACTATAGGGCGGCAGGAGAGGGTATGGGGAAACATGGGCACCAGGATCAGCGCCTCGAGATTGGGGGTCAATATTGCGCCGCCGGCCGACAGCGAATAGGCGGTTGAGCCGGTCGGTGTAGACACTATCATGCCATCGGCCCGTTGGCTGTACATGAACTGGTTGTCGATATAGACCTCAAACTCGATCATGTGGGCTATCTTGCCCGGATGCAGTACGGCCTCATTGACGGCGGTATTGCTGGCTTTGACTTCACCGTGGCGATAAACCTCGGCTTCCAGCAGGAATCTGTGTTCTGTGGCATATTCACCATCCAGCACCTTGGCCAGAGATTCCTCAAAGGCATCCGGCGGCAGATCGGTTAAAAACCCCAGATTGCCGCGGTTGACACCGATAACGCCGAGATCGAAGCGTGCCAGAACCCGGGCCGCGCCCAGCATATTGCCATCCCCCCCGACGACTATCGCCAGATCACAGTGTTCGCCGATATCCAGTAGGTCTACCGCGCGCACATCTTTCCCGAGTTCGGCCGCGACTCTCTCTTCCACCAGCACATCATAGCCCTGCATTTTCAGCCAATGATGCAGGCGCTTGAGGGTCAGGTTGGTCCCCTGATGGTGGGGTTTTCCTATCAGGCCTATAGTATGAAACTCAGTGGACATAGATTTTGGGAACTCTGGGGGTTGAAACGGTCAATTTGATCCCCATAATATGCCCAGAGTATGCAGAAACAAAGCATTTTTAGCTGGAGTAGAAATGAACAAAGAGTCATTTAAAGCAGAGCAGGAACAGGTCGAAGAAGTGGTTGACCAGGTTGAAACCACCGAGGGCATAGCTGAGGAAGGCGGCATTATCGACGAGCTGACTCAGGCGAACTTCCGTATTGAGGAGCTGGAGCAGGCTTTATCTGACGCACAGGCGACAGTTGAGGAGCAGAAAGATTCTGTCATCCGTGCCGCAGCTGAAGTTGACAACATCCGTCGCCGGGCGGCGCAGGATGTGGAGAAGGCGCATAAGTTTGCCCTGGAAAAGTTCAGCAATGAGCTGCTGCCTGTGATCGATAACATGGAGCGTGCTCTGGTGGGTGCCGATAAGGCCGATGAAGCCACCAAGCCTTTGTTTGAAGGGGTTGAGCTGACACTGAAAAGCTTCCTGTCCGCGGTGGAGAAGTTCGGGGTCAAGCAGATAGATCCTATGGGTGAAGCCTTTAACCCTGAGCAGCATCAAGCCATTGGCATGCAGCCAAGCGCCGAGTTCCCGGCCAATACTGTAATGCTGGTGATGCAAAAGGGCTATCAGCTCAATGAGCGTCTGCTGCGTCCTGCCATGGTAATGGTGTCCAAGGGTGGTGAAGGTGTCGATACCCAAGCCTGATAGCGCACTAAAACGCCCATAGCGGCGAGACTAAAAAACCGCAGACTTATCTGCGGTTTTTTATTTGCAAGCAGGTTTCCAGCCATGAAAAAGCCGAGCTAAGCTCGGCTTTCTTGTTCCTGGGTTTTCTGGAGCCTGGGGGCTCTTGAATTCAGGAGCTTACTTCTGGCCAGCGGCCTTTTTGATAAAGTCCACTATCTCCGCCATAGGCACTTCCTGCTTTTCTCCGGTGCGGCGGTTCTTATATTCATAAACACCGGCATCCAGATTGCGATCGCCAATCACTATGGTGTGAGGCAGACCCAGGAGCTCCATATCGGCAAACATCACGCCAGGGCGCTCTTTACGGTCGTCAAACAGCACTTCGATACCTGCATCGGTCAGCTCTTTGTAAAGCTGCTCGGCAGTATCAGTCACTCTGTGTGACTTGTGCATGTTCATCGGCAGAATACCCACTGTGAATGGGGCAATCGCTTCCGGCCAGATGATACCGCGGTCATCGTGATTCTGCTCGATGGCGGCAGCAACGATGCGGCTGACGCCGACACCATAACAGCCCATCAGCAGGGTCTGAGACTTGCCATTCTCGTCCAGCACAGTGGCGTTCATGGCGGCAGAGTAGTTGGTGCCCAGCTGGAAGATATGGCCAACTTCAATACCGCGGGCGAAGGCGTAAGTGCCTTTGCCGTCAGGGGTGGTTTCGCCTTCCACTACGTTACGGATATCGGCGGCGCTGGCCAGCGGCAGATCCCGCTCCCAGTTGATACCGAAATAATGTTTGTCGTCTAGGTTGGCGCCGGCGGCAAAGTCGCTCATCACGGCAACACTGTGATCTATGACCACAGGAATAGTCAGACCGACTGGACCGAGAGAGCCTGGGCCGGCTCCCAGCGCGTCACGAATTTCCGCTTCAGAGGCAAATTCCAGCGGCGCGGCAACCAGTTCCAGTTTGTCGGCTTTGACTTCGTTCAGCTCATGGTCGCCACGGACAATCAGGGCTACCAGCGGGGCTTCTTCGGTGGCGCCTTTGACTATCAGTGTCTTAACCGTCTTGGTGATATCCAGGTCAAACTGCTCAACCAGTTCGTCTATGGTCTTGGCATTGGGTGTGTCTACCAAGGTCATTTCTTGAGTAGGCGCGGCGCGCTCTGTGGTTGGCAGCGGCGCTTCGGCTTTCTCGATATTGGCGGCATAGTCGCTGCCATTGGAGTAGGCAATCAGATCTTCACCGCTGTTGGCCAGAACATGGAACTCGTGTGACATGCTGCCACCGATAGAGCCGGTATCTGCCAGTACAGGGCGGAAGGCCAGGCCCATGCGCGACAAGATGTTGCTGTAAGCCGTGTACATGGCCTGATAGGTATCATCCATGGTTTGCTGATCCAGATGGAAAGAGTAGGCATCTTTCATCAGGAACTCACGTGAGCGCATGACACCGAAGCGTGGGCGGACTTCATCACGGAATTTGGTCTGGATTTGATACAGGGTCAGCGGCAGTTGCTTGTAGGAGCTAACTTCTTTGCGCACCAGATCGGTAATCACTTCTTCATGGGTCGGGCCCAGAACGAAGTCACGATTGTGACGGTCTACAAAGCGCAGCAGTTCCGGGCCAAACTTGTCCCAGCGACCTGTTTCCACCCAGAGATCCCCCGGCTGTACCATGGGCATCAGAATTTCGATGGCACCGGCCTTGTTCATCTCTTCACGCACAATGGCTTCGACCTTGCGCAGTACGCGCAGGCCGGACGGCAGCCAGCTATAGAGGCCTGAGGCGTTGCGACGTATCATACCGGCGCGCAGCATAAGCTGATGACTGACTATCTCTGCATTGGCAGGGTTTTCTTTCTGTGTTGATAACAGGTATTGACTGACTCGCATTACCTTGGGTCCGAAATGAATTGAATGGCCGCCATTTTATCACTTGCTTTGATGATGTCACGCGGCCAGGGCGGATAAATTCCCCTTTCCTTGCTCGAATTTAGCCTGTCGGCTACTGATTGGCGCCGGCGCTGCAATTGCCGCCGCGGTTTTGGGCGCTGAGCAGGGCTTCTTCAGCCTGAAATACCAGGGTGTCCCAACCGAGTTGCCTGGCCGGTTGGATGTTGGCCACACCGATAGAGACTGTCAGTCTTGGGCTTTGGGCCTTGGCTCTCAGATTGGCCGCCAGCACAAATTGATTGAGGCTCTGGGCAATGCGGATACAGGCTTCCGGATCCCGGTCTGGCAGTAACAGTGCCAATTGAGATTGTTGTAATCGCGCCAGAAAATGTTCACCGCTAATTTCAAAGTCCAGCAGCCTTTGGGCCAAATGCAACAGGGTTTCGCTGGCAATGGCCTGATCGCTCTGAATGAGCAACAGGCCTATCCTGTGCTGTTTCACTACCGCTTTGTGCCAGGCCTGCTTCAACAGTTGGTTGAAGCTGCGGCGGTTATAGAGCCCTGTGAGTTCGTCCTGTTGTTGCTCGCTGGTCAAGGCACTCATTTGGGCCTCAAGGGACAACAGCGCATGGTTTATCTTGAGTGTTTCCCGATTCACGGCATTTGGGGAGTTGCCACCGAAGTTTTGTTCCGCCAATTCGCTGAGCTTGTGGCTGGTCTGCAACAAGGGTTTGAGCAGGTGGCGGCCAAGTACAGTCCAGGCCACAGTTTGACTCAGAACTATCAGCGCCAGTGACCCGAGCACCAGCCATAGCAGGGTTTGCATCAGCGATTTGCTGTTCTTTTGTGCCTGGGCATCCAGGTGGGTCAGCCCTATGCCGGACAGGCGCAGAGAAAGATTATCTATCGCACTTATCATGCCGGTCATATGTGGTGCTCTCAAAGGCTGACCACTCATCACTGACAGCTGTTGTCCAAGAGCCAGGGCTTCGTCATATTCTTTGGCCGCCAGGGTAAACTGACTCAGGGTGGTTATTATCTGTTGTTGTCTCTGCCTGGTTTCGTCGAGGATCGCCTCCCGCTCGTTGGAGGGATAGGTAGGCCAGTTGTTTTTGAGTTTCAGCAGTGCCAGATGCTGCATCTGGTTGGCTTTGATGGTTTGCAGCAGCAGTTTCTGATCCTGGAGCTCGGCGATATGGGCCTTGCTTGTACGCTCCATCACCCAGAGGCTGGCTCCGCCAAAAAACACTATCAGCCCGGCAAGCAGAAAAAAACTCAGCAGTAACCGGCTGCGGATCCCCGGCAAGCCAAGTGACATGCTTCTTGGCGGTTTTGGGTTTTGGCGGGTTTGGCGGGTTTGGCAATCCATGGCGCTCAACTTCCTCTTATTGATTTTTTTCACTGCCCGTCAGTGGCTTATCGCGTCTATCTCCCACTACTCTAGCAGGATTTCCCGCCATTATGGCAAACGCGGGTACCGACTTTGTGACAATGGCGCCCATGGCAATGACGGCGCAGTCGCCTATGGTAACACCATCGACGATACCGGCCTGGGCGCCAATCCAGACATCCTCGCCAATCACAATCCCCTTGGATTGGCTGCTCTGACGATAGATGGGCATATCCGGCGCCATGCCATGATTGAAGGCGTAGATGGTGACATTGTTGGCAATACGGGTCTTGTCACCTATCACTATGCCGCGACTGCCGCCATCCAGCGAACAGCCGTGGTTGATGCTGACCTCCCTGCCTATCTGTATCGGCCCATGCAGAAAGCAGTTGGCGGCTATCATGCACTCATCGCCCAGGGTTATCGGCCTGCCGGGTTCGGCAAACAGCTCTGCCTCGGGGGCGATAAAGCAGTTTTGCCCTATGCTGATGGTTTCAAGGGCTTGGAGCCTGGCCTGAATCGCCTGTTGCCAGGGAAGGGCCCACTCGAGATGTTTGGGTTTGAGGCGATACCAGAGCCAGGGCATCCAGGAGAGGCGCCTCTTGTGTTGCGCCTGATAGTCATCCGCAGAAGGGTTAAAATCACTCATTTACCGGCGCCGGGCGCTTTGGCACAAAAGGGTTGTATGGTTTCGACTTCAATGCCTTGCTCTTGGGCATGCCAGAAGATATCCAGATCATACAGAGCCACCTGATAGCGTTTGGGGTCCGGCTTGCCTTTCTTGTAGGCGGGTCTCGGGTCTTGGGCCAGCACCGCCTGAATAAGCTTATCCAGCTCGGGATAGCGTTTCTCGAGTCGGTTCAGTTGTTCTACTGCGAGATTGCTGAAGCTGACCTCAACCTGTTCGGGAGCTTGCTGCGCTATGCCGCCTATCGCTTCCGGTATCGCGTCCGAGAAGGGGATATAGGGCTTGATGTCGATTATCGGAGTGCCATCGAGCAGGTCCATGCCGGAGATCTCCAGGACCACCTTGCCTTTGCCTTGGTGGATCTGATGCAGCTTCACCACAGATTGGCCAATGCCATTGGGCCTGAAGGTGGAGCGGGTGGCAAACACCCCAAGCTTTTCATTGCCGCCGAGCCGGGGAGGGCGCACCGTGGTTTTCCAGCCCTGGGCCAGATTTTCATGAAAGCAGAACAGTAACCAGAGGTGGGAATACTGCTCCAGCCCACGCACCGCATCAATATGATTGTAGGGCGCTGTCAGTTCGACAAAACCGCGAACAAAATCCACCAAGCCCGGCTGACGAGGAATACCAAACTTCTGTTTATATGGTGTCCGGCAATAGGCAACCGCTTCTATCTGAGTCGAAAACCCCATAACGTCAGGCTTACTCCTTCGGGGTTGCCAGGCGAATAGCCTGGCCGACACACATGGCGCTGGTGTAGCAACCGGCTGCGGCTTCCTGGGTTTCGACACAGTTTTTAATGATAAGACCATTGGCCTTCATATCGGCGGCCGCCCGGCGCGCCTCGGTGCGGGCATCGGCCATGGAAGCCGGTACACCATCGAGCTCAGACTGACAGGCATTGCCTTCAACCAATCCCAGCACTTCATATTGGCCTGTTGGCCGGCTGCCATCGAACAGCTGTACTTCCGAGGGTTTGAAATACTCCTGGATAGCCTGGCTGTCCAAGTTGGAATTGAAGCTGTATTCCCCGGCGCAGCCGCCAAGCAGCAGTACCAGAGTGGAGAGAAAAATCGGTTTCATGGCCCGGCCTTATAGTTATTCGTCCATGCTCCCGGCCATCCCGGGAGCTGTATGGGAAATTCTATCGCTTCAAATACTTTTGATAAAGCTGCCGATGACGATTGTTGAGATCCACCTGTCTGCCGTCGATAAACATCAGCTCTATCCGGCTGCTCATGGGGTCGAGAATATCGCCGCTGCTGACCACAATATTGGCCTGAAACCCGGGCGCTACCGCCCCCAGGTTGTCTACGCCCAGTATCTTGGCGGCATCTTGTGTAATGGCCTTGAGCGCCTGCTCTTTACTGAGCCCCCAAGCCACGGTTTGGCCCGCGGCCAGCGGCAGGTTACGGCTGTCCCAATCGGAGCTGAAGCCGAGGGCGAAGGGAATACCGGCGCGCTTGAGCAATGCCGGTACTCTAAATGCCTGACCTATGGGCTCATCTTCTCGTAGCGGCAAGTCAAGCGTATGGGTATAGATGACACTTGCCTCTATTTCATTGAGCGCTGCGCCCAGGCGCCAGGCATCATAGCCACCGACCAGGGTTAACTTGAACCCATACTGACGGGCCAGGGCAATGGCAGCCTCTATCTGCTGCTGCCTGTCGGCATGAACAAATAGCCGCGCCTCCTGGCGATACAGAGGCAAGAGCGCTTGCCAGCGGCTGTCTTCAAGGGCGCCTTCACTGCCTTGCTGACTCAAGGCGTAGCGTTTACCCGCTTCAAAGTGTTTGTGTATCTGTGACAGAGCGCTGTGATAGGCCATTTGCGCCTGCTTATCTGCCTCGCTGGTACCTTGTTTTTGCGGCGCAGTTGGCCAATAGAGGTGGAACTGTGGTCTAGATGGGACCTGGGCATCTTCTATGGTCCAGGCATCCAGTGAGACCAGTACCGATTGCCCGGCAATGCCCGAGCCTCTCGGCACTATTTGCGCGTGGGTGATACCGTTGGCCCGCACACTGGGCAACAATTCCGAATCCGGGTTGAAGGCGCTGGCGGCTTCAAGCTGCGGATTGGCACTGCCCACATCGCGGCTGTCGACTGTTGGCCTGGCCATGGCTATCTCTACTAAGCCCAGGGTGGTATCCAGTGCTATGAGGCCGGGATAAAGGTGTTTGCCACTGAGATCAAATTCCCGGGCATTTTCAGCCGTTAATCCTGGGCCTACGGCGCTGATAACACCTTGCTCGAGCAGCACATCGGTATTTTCGAGTGTGCCTTGGCTGACGGTGTGAACCGTGGCGTTTTTCAATAATATGGCTTGCTGCTGGCGCTCGGCCGGGATCAGGTTATGGGCCTTTGCCGGTGCGAACATCAATAGCGAACCACCCAGCAGCAGATATACCAGCATAGATGCAATGCGTAGCAATAGAGGAAACTTGGTCACAGGCGGCTCTCCTTATTCTGGCCCCAGGCGTTGAATTGGGTATCGCATTGCCACAAGGGCTCTATGATTTCAGACGTTGTGTCGCCTTGAAGCCGCGCCGGGTCACTGCCAAGAATTTTCTGGATCAGCGCTTGGCGCTCGCCGGCAATAGCCTGGGTCATTTGCTTATCCTCAGCGCGGTCGAAGTAGCGTTTGCCGCCAATCCACACTGCCTGGCTCTTGGCATAAACCGATAGGGGGTTGGCATCCCAGAGCACCAAATCTGCTTGTTTCCCCTCTTCAACTGAACCTGTTATGGCGTCTATCCCGAGCTGCTTGGCGGGATTGATGGTTACCATCTTCCAGGCATCTTCCTGGGACATGTCGCAGTATTTCACCGACTTGGCGGCTTCCTGATTCAGGCGCCGCTGCATCTCAAAGTCATCTGAGTTAATCGAGGTGAGCACGCCGGCATTCATCATCAAACAGGCGTTTTGCGGAATGGCATCATAGACCTCAAATTTATAGGCCCACCAGTCGGCAAAGGTGGAAGCACCGGCTCCATGAGCCGCCAACTCGGGGGCCAGCTTGTAGCCTTCCAGTACATGGGTGAAGGCGGTGACCTTGAAATCGTAGGCCTCGGCGAGGCGCAAGAACATCAGGATTTCAGACTGGACATAGGAGTGAATATGCACATCGCGCTCGCCGTTCAGCACTTGGGCAATCGCCTGTAAACGATAATCGGGGCGAGGGGAGAGCTGCTTACGTTTCTCCCGTGAGCGCAGCTCGGCATATTGGGCCTGGGCGTCTTTATAGTCTCTGGCGGCATTGAAAGCATCGCTCATCAGGGCTTTCACCCCCATGCGGCTTTGCGGGAATCTGCGGGTATAACGCTCGCCCCAATTGCTCTGTTTGACGTTTTCCCCCAAAGCAAACTTAATCCCCTGATGGGCCTGGGTGAATTTGAGTCCCTCGGCCGACTCACCCCAGCGCAGTTGAATGACCTGCGACTGGCCACCTATGGGGTTGGCGCTGCCGTGTAGCAGATTGGCGGTGGTGACGCCACCGGCCAAGGAGCGATAGATGGCAATATCATCCGGGTTAAGCACATCGGCTATTTGTACTTCTGAGGTGATGGCATCGGACATCTCATTGAGGCCGCCGTTGACGGCAATGTGGGAATGCTCATCTATGATCCCGGCAGTCAGGTGCATGCCAGCTCCCTCTATGACCTGATAACCTACCGGAGTGCTGAGATCTGTGCCAATCTTTTCAATCTTGCCGTTGGCCATAAGCAGGTCGCTGTTGCCAATAATGCCGGCCTCACTTGAGGTCCAGAGGGTGACATTGCGGATATGCAGTTTTTCCGTACCTGGCAGCTCACTGCGGCCATAGGCTTGCAGTGGGCTCGTCAAACGACTGAGATACTCGGGTTCAGTCTTTGGCCCGGTCTTTGACACAGTTTTGGGGCTTGTTGCCTGAGTATTTGTCCGCGTATCCTCTTCTGTCTCTTGCATTAAAAGCGCTTGCGGTAATCTTGAGCCGGCCAGTTGAGTCACGGCGCCATCGGCACTCAAGAGTCTTCCTCTCAATCCTTCATCATCTTGCCATAGAGTCAATCTACTGATGCCATTTATGCCAGCACCCTGCAAATTGACGCTGAAACTCAGGCGTTTGCTGTCGGCTTTCAGGTGAGCAAGCGCTATCTGTTGATCGCCACTGCTGAGGTTGCCCCTGAGTTTTCGGGGCGTTTGCTGGGTCAGTTGCAGCTCAAGATCCAATTCCAGTTCAGCCCAATGTAGGCGATAACTGCCTTGCCACTGGAATTCCGGAGCCAGCTGTTTTTGCTCTTCACCTTGTAGCCAAACGCTGACTATTTCGCCATCCTGAAACAGATTGCCTTTGGCTATCACCAGATCGGCCATATAGCCGGGCGCCAGTTTACCGACCAAATTATCTATGCCGGCGGCTGCAGCGGCTTCTGTGGTCAGCGCTGCCAATGCGGTTTCTTCGTCGAGACCGGCTTGCAGCGCCATTCTCAACCTGGGCCAAAAAGCTTTACCGTCCATGCCGTATTGGGTGAAGGAGAAGGGGATATTGTTGGCGGCCATCACAGCAGGATTGCTCGGTGCTCGCTCCCAGTGTCTCAAGGTTCTGAGTGGTACTTCCCTGGCATTGTCTTCATCACTGACCTGAGGGGCAGCGGGGAAGTTCAACGGCAATATCAACACGGGTCGATATTCCTGCAGTTCTCTCACTCTTGCATACTCCTGACCATTTCCCAGTAAGATTGGCTGGATATCTTCTTGGCTCAAGAGCTTGGCTGCACGCAACTGGTTATTGAGGTTTCGGGTGTCAAATATCGCACCACGAGTTTTTATATCGTGCAAGCGCTCAAGGGCGATATTAAATTCCGGTGACAATAAATCCTCGCGGCCGGCTGCTTTCATTTTATTCTGGTTATACCAGTTGGCATCACTGAGAGTCTGTCTTATTAACGCTATGCTTCCCATCAGGGAGTTGGGGTAGTCCTGTGGTGAATTGCCTTTATCAAAAGCCATAAAATGTCGACTTTTGGGACTATATATCAGTTGATTGCTATTCTTGTCCGCCAAAGACAGTGAAACACCAATTCCCCTGAATATTCCGTTAAGATGAGCACTCTGAACGCTGGTAAAGCCATTGCTTATCCAATTTGACGCGGCTTCTTTATCTGCCAATACATAGGAAAACCATTCTTTCTCTGCGTGAATAGCCCCATTTGCAGCCACAGCCCCTTTGGGGGTTATCCGATAGACAGGGCCTTCAATAGTTGCTGGCGATTCTGAATACTCCAAGCCATATTCGGCAAAGGGATCGATAAACCCCGGATAGATGGTGTAACCATTGAGATCTATCTTATAAGCATTTTGTGGAATTTCATTATTGGAAATAACTTGCTTTATCCGGTTATTTTCAATAAGCAGGGTAGCGTTATCCAATT
Source organism: Shewanella sp. 38A_GOM-205m (assembly GCF_000518445.1). NCBI lineage: Bacteria > Pseudomonadati > Pseudomonadota > Gammaproteobacteria > Alteromonadales > Shewanellaceae > Shewanella > Shewanella sp. 38A_GOM-205m. Next base: position 160,564 of record NZ_JADP01000001.1, read on the forward strand.
GCTTACCCGGGGAGAGCATGAGTTTGGCGTGGGTTAAGGCGGTCAATCTCGGAGTATTGTCTGTCAGTTGCGTTTCATCGGCGTAGGCGCTACAGGCCACAAGGCTGATAAACAGCAGTTTTGCGGCGGGGAAAGAGGGTTTCATCTGTTGTGGCTACCTTGTCATTATTCTTTTGGGGAAAAGTCACAGCTATCAGTAAAAAGATATGAATATCAGTATATATTCACTACTTTTTTACCAAAGAGTTACAGATATCCATAATACAAAAAGGTATCTGAGGCCGACGGGATACATGGCTGTGTGCTGATATCCATAAAAGTTAACCCAGTCAAAATGTAAATGCCAAGGCCTAATTGTAAGGCTTTTTAACAGATGCCAGACGTCTATCAGACATAAAAAAGCCCCGACACTGTCGAGGCTTAAGTAAATAGATGCTTGATTAGATCAGGAAATCATCCATTGAACGACCTTTGTCTACTTCGTTCTTGAATACAGTTGGCATACGGCCTTGGCCGGTCCAAGTAATAGTTTCACCATCTACAACGATTTTGTATTTTGGTGGGCGAGGAGCACGCTTCTTGGGAGCAGCCTTGGCGGCAGCAACATTACCCAGATCTTCAACAGACAGGCCAACGGCTTCCATCTGCTTACGGATATCTTCTATTTTAGAAAGACGTTCAGCTTGTGCCTTTTCTTCTTCCTTGGCTTCCTCTTCACGATCAATAATGATCTTATCCAATTTGGCAGCCAGATCGCGCAGATCTGCAACGCTCAACTCTTTTACTGCGGCCTTAAAACGACGACCGTGAGTCAATATATCAAGAAAATCGCTCATAAGTATTTTGGTCCCACGCTAATTTATAAATTGGGTTATGGTGAACATCGCTATAAATAATAGAAACTATAAGAGTCTGGATCAAATATTTTTACGCCAATTGACATTAATTTCTTTATTTAACTCAATTCTATGACCATTAAAGTTGCCAAGTGTTCAAAAAACTGGCCTTAAAGTGTGACAGAAGTGACAAACGAGCGTTTAAGTTGCTGTTGACGTTAACGTCAACAGCACGTAAAGTTGAGCCATCCTGTACTGATGGCCCTGGTATCATCGGTACGCAACCCACATTAGATACAAGGTGTAGGAAGGAAACCCTATGAAAGTATTGGTGCCAGTAAAACGTGTGGTCGATGCCAATGTGAAGGTCAGGGTCAAGGCCGACAACACAGGCGTTGAAACAGCCAACCTGAAAATGGCGTTGAATCCATTTTGTGAGATTGCGGTAGAAGAAGCCGTGCGTCTGAAAGAAGCCGGCAGTGCTTCTGAAGTCGTCGTTGTCAGCATAGGTCCCAAGGCGGCACAGGAACAGCTGCGTACCGCACTGGCTCTGGGTGCCGACCGTGCCATTCACATCGAAACCGATGAAGAGCTGGTGCCCCTTTCTATTGCCAAACTTCTCAAGGCGGTGCAGGACAAAGAACAGGCGCAACTTATTCTGCTCGGTAAGCAGTCCATCGACGGCGATAACAATCAGACAGGACAGATGCTGGCGGCGCTCGCTGGTATGCCTCAGGCAACCTTTGCATCTGAAGTGAAGCTGGAAGGCGAAACTCTGCTGGTCACCCGTGAAGTGGATGGCGGCTTACAGACTCTGTCCATGCCTCTGCCTGCCGTGGTCACCGCAGATCTGCGTCTGAATGAGCCTCGCTATGCTTCTTTGCCCAATATCATGAAAGCCAAGCGCAAGCCGCTGGAGACCATGAGCATTGATGACCTGGGAGTGGCGCTCAAGCAGCACGTACAGGTGTTGGAGGTAGCTGCACCGGCCAGCCGTCAGGCGGGTGTGATGGTGGCTTCCGTTGAGGAGCTGGTGGACAAGTTGAAAAACGAAGCGAAGGTAATCTAAATGGCCGTATTAGTAATAGCAGAACACGATAATGCCAGCCTGAAACAGGACACAGCCAAAGTTGTCGTCGCAGCCAAAGCCATAGGGGGAGATATTCACCTCTTGGTTGCCGGTCAGGATTGTAAGGCCGCCGCCGATGCTGCCGCCAAGCTTGAAGGCGTCAGTAAAGTACTGCTGGCCGATAACCCTGCCTATGGTGCTCATCTTGCCGACAATATTGGTGAACTCATCTTGTCTCTGAGTGGCGACTACAGCCACATTCTGGCTGCAGCTTCAAGCCAGGGTAAGGACATACTGCCAAGAGTGGCGGCTTTGCTGGATGTGGCTCAACTTTCTGAGATCACCAAGGTGATTGATGCCGATACTTTCGTCCGTCCCGTTTATGCCGGTAACGCCATGGCAACCGTTAAGAGTCTGGACGATAAGAAAGTGGCCACAGTGCGCGCCAGCGCCTTCGACGCCGTTGCCGAGACAGGTTCAGCTGAAATCAATCAGCTCGATAGTGTCTTCGACGCCAAGAGCAGCTTTGTATCCCAGAGCCTGACCGAGTCGGCTCGTCCGGAGCTTGGCAGCGCCAGAGTCATTGTTTCCGGTGGTCGCGGTATGGGTAGTGGCGAAAACTTTGCCATGCTGGAAGCATTGGCCGATAAGCTTGGCGCCGCCGTAGGTGCATCGCGGGCAGCAGTGGATGCCGGCTTTGTTCCCAACGACCTGCAGGTTGGCCAGACGGGTAAAATCGTGGCGCCAGAGCTTTATATCGCTGTGGGTATCTCCGGGGCGATTCAACATCTGGCCGGTATGAAGGACTCAAAAGTCATTGTGGCCATCAATAAAGATCCTGAAGCGCCTATCTTCCAGGTTGCCGATTATGGCTTGGAAGCTGACCTGTTTGATGTTGTGCCTAAATTGAACGAGTTGATTTAATCTGTGATCTAGGTCACGATAGGCGGCTTTGGGGTAGCATCCTCAAAGCCGCCTATGTTTTTATGTGCCTCACGCCTGACATCAGGCGTCCTGAGAAGTAGAGGCGCACTAAATATCAGTAGCGGTAAGCAGGGTGATTCCGTTTATGTATCGCGAAAGGATTTGGTGCCGAAGTGGTTGCGACTTATCAAGGTCCACCGCTGGGGCTGTTACCAAATAGGGGCAGCACTGCCATAGTATATTCTGTCGGGATGACAGATTGACGTTACTATGGAGCGCTACTGAAAGGACAGGTGCTACTCGGTATGCCATTGCCTTTTCCCACCAGTTCAGTTGCCCTCCATTCGTATTTAACGAAGAACAAGACTCAATGACACTAACAAGTTATGCCGATTCGGCACTCTCTTTGTTGCCGCCGGTTGTGGCAATTTTATTGGCGATCCTCACCCGTCGGGTGCTGTTATCGCTGGGACTGGGGATATTGATTGGAGCCCTGTTGCTCAATCAATGGTCGGTATTGGACACCGGGGTTTATCTGGGGCAAAGGGTGCTTTCCCTGGTATGGGACGATGGCGCTTTCAATGCCTGGAACCTGTATATTCTGGGGTTCCTGGTGCTGCTGGGGATGATCACTGCGCTGATCACCGTCAGTGGCTCGGCCAGAGCCTTTGCCAACTGGGCCAGACAGCATATCCGTAATCGCCGTGATGCCAAGCTGCTGACCATGTTTCTCGGCTGTGCGGTGTTTATCGATGACTACTTCAACAGCCTGGTGGTGGGCAGTATCGCTAGGCCTCTGACCGACAGATATTATATCTCCCGCTCCAAACTGGCGTATCTTTTGGATTCTACCGCGGCGCCCGTGTGCGTTATCTCGCCGGTGTCCAGTTGGGGCGCCTATATTATCGCCCTTATCGGCGGCATTCTCACCGCCCACGGGTTTACCGAGACCGGACATCTGAGCGCTTTCGTGCAGATGATCCCGATGAACTTCTATGCCCTGTTTGCCCTGGCGCTCTTGCTGTGCGTCACCTTTATGGAGCTGGATATCGGCGCCATGCGCAAACACGAGCTCAACGCCCGCAAGGGCAATCTCTATGATGAGTCCAAGGGGCTGCCACCCGGCGCCAATGCCGATCTGCCCGAGGCGGAAACCGGCCAGGTGCACGGCCTGTTCCTGCCCATAGGTGTCTTGGTGGTGGCGACCTTCTATTTTATGGTTTCCAGTGGTGCCGATGCCCTGGCGGCAGAAAGCCTGCCTTTCAGTATCATAGGTGCCTTCGAGAAAACCGATGTGGGCTCATCTCTGTTCTTTGGTGCTTCCATCGGTCTGGTGGTGACGCTGCTGCTGGCCTTTATCCAGAAGATTGAAGCCAAGATGATCCTCAAGGCACTCACCTCGGGTGCCCGTTCCATGTTGCCGGCCATCTATATTCTGATGTTTGCCTGGACCATAGCCGGGATCATAGGCTCACTGGAAACCGGCAAGTTTATGGCCAGCCTCGCCAGTGGCAATATTCCCTTTGCCTTGTTGCCGGCCGTGCTGTTTATTTTGGCTGGGCTTACCGCCTTTTCTACCGGCACCAGCTGGGGCACCTTTGGTATCATGTTGCCGATTGCCGCCGATATGGCCATGGGCAGCCACAGTGGCATGATGTTGCCTATGCTGGCCGCCGTGCTTTCCGGGGCTGTGTTTGGCGATCACTGCTCGCCGATATCGGACACCACGATTCTGTCATCCACAGGTGCCAGCTGCCATCATATCGACCATGTGCTGACTCAGTTGCCCTATGCGGTCTTGGTAGCAGTTATTTCCCTCGGCGGCTATATAGTACTCGGCTTTACCGAGTCGGTATGGCTTGGGCTTGCCAGCAGTTGTGTGCTGTTTATGCTGGGGCTGGTGTGGCTCAAGTGGCAGCAGCCCAAAAACAGTGCTGCCTAACCGGCCAATTAAAAAACGCTGCCTCGGCAGCGTTTTTTGTTACCTATATTTCAGGGCCATTGGAGTTGGAGGCGTACTCTCGTCTTGGATATTCAGGCTAAATACCTATTGATTCAAACTGGCCTCGCCAATTATTTTTGTGGCAGCTCTATTGAGTTTTCCGTGATGACGCGAGCCGATGCCGAGCGGGCAAACAGAGTCAAACTCGTCGCTATGGCCAGAACAATAACCGTCGGGACAATCCAAGCTGCATAGCAAGCGTATAAGGGTAGATATTGGTTCAAAATTGCATCCAGGTTGGCAGGCATACTGCCGAGAATATGCAAGGCGTCCAGAGCGCCAAAGATCAACGCTGCCGCTAAGGTTGCAAGTACGCCAGACATGGACACAAGGCGCCGTAGCGGCGCAATCAACAACAAGGCAATCGCAATCGGATGCAGGGCTACCACGACGGGTTGGGTGATCTGTAAAAGTTGCTCCAGACCAATATTGGCAACCAATGCTCCAATTATCATGGTGACCAGCACACTGTTACGGTAAGACACGTTACTGAATGTGCGGCTATAAAACTCACTGCCGGCAGTCGTCACGCCGATTATCGTCGTCAGGCAAGCCAATATCATCACTGCCCCCAACAGCAAGGTACCTAAAATACCAAAATGTGTTGTGGTAAAGGTGGTCAGAATATCCCCGCCGTTACTGTATTCACCGACGCTGCTGGCGCCGATATAAGCCAGGGAGATGTATACCAGTGCCATAGCCACAGCGTACATCAAGGCGGCAATCAGGGTATACCTGGTAATCGCCTTTGGCTGAGTGACACCCATACTTTTAATCGCGCGGAAGATAACCCATCCAAAACCGATAGAGCCCAAGGCGTCCATGGTCATATATCCTTGAGTCACACCTTCGGCAAATGCGCTGGTTACATAGGCGCCGGTCGCCTGGGAAATGCCTTGACTCGGAAACAACAGTGCGGCGATAGCCATTGCCAGTAGGATAGCCATTAGCGCCGGCGTCAACCACTTCCCCAGGTTGTCGACCAGTTTGCCCGGATACAGGGAAAACAGCACAGCGATAATGCAGAAGATAATTGAAAAAGGACCCAGAGCGTTGTCACCGAAAAACGGGCTAAAACCGAATTGGTAAGCGACTGTGATGGCGCGAGGAATGACAAATGCCGGGCCAATCACGATAAATACCATAATCCAGAACGTGGTAGCCAGAGGGCGGGGAAGTACTGAAGTCAGGTTATCGGAGCCCCCCACCAGGGCCACAATGACCAAAGCAAAGGCGGGTAAGCCCACACCGGCCAGTAGAAAGCCCGCCATGCCCTGAAACAGGTTTTCGCCTGCCTGATAACCCAAAAATGATGGGAAAATAAGGTTGCCGGCGCCTAAATACAAGGCAAAGGTCATAAACCCCAAAGCGGCTATATTGCGTGCACTTAACATAGTCTTCCTCAAATATGTCAGCTTTGAAGTAACCAGCAAGTGAGCGTTTTGATGACTCTGCCAGCGACTCTCACTGACAGAAAATAAAAGATAATAGCCTGTCAGCCCCGGTTGAGTTCCAGAGAGAGCAGGAGGAGATTGGCGACGGTCACTTGTTGGCGACTAGGCTGCAAACAACTTGTGGAAGTGACCAATGACATACAAAATCCAGGCTGACAGAAAATACGGGAGGAGGCTCCTCCCTGCGTGGATCCCTTATAAACCTATCTCTTGGAACCTGGCAAGCCTTAAATAGTGGATAGTGCGTATTTCAACATTTTCTCCACTCACAGGAATAAGCCACTAAAAATTCTTTAAAGAAACATTAACGATTCAATCCGACTTCGACAGGCCCCGGCATGCCTTCAGTCAGATGCCTTGAACGGCAAGTTGCTGTGCAAGCCACTCTCTACAAAAGAGAACGCCACGAGGACTTATTCGCACCTTCCTTAGGTATCACGTGTCCATTTTCAAGGGGTTGCAAAATAGACCCGGCCCTGATTACGGGGAGAATGAGTGCCGGTGCTGGAAGTCGAATGGCTTGTCATAAAAAAACACCTGAGCCGGAAGACTCAGGTGTTTTTCTGCTTAAGTCCGAGGTGTAATCTCGCCCCTCGGACTTAAACTGTTGTCAGCGCTCACTTATCAGAGCAGACCACGACGCTTGAGCAGGGCATCGGTTGTCGGCTCTTGGCCACGGAAGTTTTTGTAAGCTTCCATAGGTGGCACGCTGTTACCCACTTCGCGGATAGTCTTGCGATACTTCATGCCGATATCCCGTTTCAGGCCGCCTTGGGTCTGTACATAGGCAAAGGCATCGGCCGCGAGGATTTCGCTCCACATATAGGCGTAGTAGCTGGCACTGTAGCCACCCGGGAAGGCATGGGCAAAGTAGGTCGACTTGTAACGTGGTGGCACGGCTTCAATGTTCAGGCCGTGCTTTTCAAGCGCCTTGGCTTCAAACTCGGCGACATTCTGCAGCGGTGCGTTTTTGTCCAGCGAATGCCATTCCATGTCGACCAATGCAGCAGCCATATACTCCAGGGTGTCGAAGCCCTGGTTGAAGCTGCGGGACTTCAGCAACTTGTCCAGCATCGCCTTGGGTAAAGGCTCGCCGGTTTGGTAGTGCTTGGCATAGTTGGCCAACACTTGTGGATGACCGGCCCAGTCCTCTTCGAAGGTGGATGGAAACTCGACAAAGTCACGGGATACTGCAGTACCGGACAGGCTGGGGTAGGTTACTTTGGAGAACATGCCATGCGTGCCGTGGCCCAACTCGTGGAACATGGTGGTTACTTCGTCATAGCTGACGAAGGTGGCTTCGCCTTCCGGTGCCTTCTTGATGTTCATCACATTGACCACCACAGGCTTGTCGCCCTTGAGCAGGTTCTGGTTGACGAAAGAGCTCATCCAGGCACCGCCGCGCTTGCCTTCACGGGCGAAATAGTCGCCGTAGAAGATGGCCATGCTGCTGCCGTCGGCATCAAACATTTCCCAGGCTTTGACATCAGGGTGATAAACCGGCAGATCCGGCCGTGGCTTAAAGGTTACCCCATAGAGTTGGTTGAGGGTAAAGAAGACGCCGTCTTCCAACACTCGATTGAATTCGAAGTAAGGCTTGAGGCTAGCTTCATCCAGATCATATTTCTCCTGGCGCACCAGCTCGGCATAGAAGGCCCAGTCCCAAGGCTTGAGCTGGAACTTGCCACCAGTCTTGTCGATCATCACCTGGATATCGGCGGCTTCTTTCTGGGTGTTGGCGACAACGGCCGGCACCATGGAGCCGAACATCTCATAGACGGCCTCGGGTGTCTTGGCCATCTGTGGGCTCAGGCGGTAACTGGCCCAGTTATCAAATCCCAGCAGAGCGGCGCGTTCGGCGCGCAGTTGCGCCAGGCGGGCTACCAGAGAGGCAGTTTCGTTTTCACCTTCAAGGCCGCGATAGGCTGAGGCTTCCCAAATCTGTTTTCTCAGCTCTCGGTTTTTCAGCTGAGCCAGCACAGGCTGGCGAGTGGTGTTGGTGATGCTGATCAGGTATTGGCCATCGAGACCGGCGGCCTTGGCATCGGCCGCGGCATTGCGAATGGCCGAGTCGGACAGACCCTCCAATTGAGCAACGTCAGCCACAGTTACGGCGATTTCTTTGTTCATCCGCATCAGTCGTTGCTGGAATTCGTTCACCAGCTTGGACTGCTCTTCGTTCAAGGCGCGGATCTGGGCTTTTTCGTTCTCGGTCAGCTTGGCGCCGGCGAGCACAAAGCGCTGGTGATACACCTCAATAAGGCGTACTTCCTCGCTGCTCAGGCCCAGTTGGTGGCGCTGAGAGTAGAGGCTGTCGATGCGGGCAAACAGCTCCGGGTTGAGATTGACGTTGTCTGAGTGGGCCGCCATCTTGGGCGCCATTTCACCCTGAATTTTACGCAGTTCAGGGTTGGAGTTGGAGCCGGTCAGATTATAGAAAACGCTTGAGGCGCGGCTTAGCAGTTCACCGGATTTTTCCAGGGCGACTATGGTGTTGGCAAAAGTGGGTTTCTCTGGGTTGTTGGCAATGGCCAGTACTTCCTGGTAGTGCTCGGCAATACCGGCTTCGAGTGCAGGCTTGAAGTGTTCATCTTTGATCAGGCGAAAATCCGGGGCCTGATATTGCAAGGTACTCTTGGCAAAAAGTGGATTGCTTTGAGTGGCTTCCGCACTTGCCAGATTTGTGTCCTGAGGATTGTGGGTGCTGCAGCCTGAAATAGCCAGTGTGGCGCCAACGGCCAGCGCCAGAAGAGATTTTCGCATTGTTATGACTTCCATCTTTAGTTATGAGTTTTTTAGCGCAACTTAGCACTTGTTGCTTAAAAGTGGCTGAATTTAATGTTTATAGCCTACATAATCGCGATGTTTGCAGGCCAGCAGCTTATTAATAAAGAAGTGTAACAAATTGATTTTAATGGGCAGATTCAGCGAATGCTGAATCAATGCTCAAGTTTGGCTGCATGGGGCATGCATCCTGTATTTATGTGGTAAAAAGTGTAAAATTGCGGCCGGAATTTTTCTCAGGGGAGAGCCGTTTTGGCGCAACTTTATTTCTACTATTCGGCGATGAATGCCGGGAAATCCACCTCTTTACTGCAGTCATCCTATAACTATCGCGAGCGCGGCATGCACACCCTGGTGATGACCCCGGCGATAGATGACCGTTTTGGAGTGGGAAAGGTCGCCTCCAGGATCGGTATTGAATGTGATGCACGTATTTTTGCCCATGATGACAATCTGCTCGAGATGATCCGCGCCGAACATGAGCGTCAGCACCTGAATTGTGTGCTGTTTGATGAATCCCAGTTTCTCAGTAAAGAGCAGGTCAAACAGCTGGCCTATGTGGTCGACATCCTGGATATTCCTGTACTTTGTTACGGTTTGCGTACCGACTTCCAGGGCGAGCTGTTTGTTGGCAGTCAGTACCTGTTGGCCTGGGCCGACAAGCTGGTAGAACTGAAAACCATCTGTCACTGTGGTCGCAAGGCCAATATGGTGATCCGTCGTGATGGGGCGGGTAACCCGGTGCGCGAGGGTGAGCAGGTGGCGATAGGCGGCAATGAGAGTTATGAGTCTGTCTGTCGTAAGCACTACCGCGAATTGATTTGGGACTGATGCGAGGCGTCGCGGTTGCAAGCCCAAAGCGACAAGTTCAATAGTAAAGCCCAGGCGAACAGCCAAAGATATAAATAAAGAGATAAAGAAAGGAAGCTTATGTCGTCTATTTCCCCTGCTGGAAGCCGTATATCCAGGAAGCGGTTACCGGGTTTGTTGCTGTTGCTGCTGGGCTCAGTTTTGCCATTGCAGGCCGTCGCAGATAAAGCCGTTCCCGCCTCAGAAATTAAAGTGATTCAAAAGCTTATTTTTGAAAGGAAGATGGCAGAGGCGGCGCCTAGACTGGATGCGGCCATGGCAAATTACCCGGACTCCGGGCGGCTGGCATTTTTGCTTGGGCAGCTTTATTACTTCAGCAGTATCCCCAATTACCCCAAGGCGGTGGCGGCCTATGACAAGGCTGAGCCCATGCTGTCCAAGGACTCTGAGCTGTATTTTTTCCGCGCCGCGGCCAAGGCTCAGGTGCTGTCCGCTTATTCCCAGCGCCTGCGTCCGGACTATGCCGGCGCACTGGCCGATTACCGCAAAGCCGAGGCTTTGGGATCGGAGCGTGATCTCAGGTTGGATATTGCCAGGACACTCTATGAAACCCGGGACTATCCGGCCGCGCTGGAGCAGATAAACCGCTATCTCAATAACAAGCCTCAGCTTTGGGCCGATGGCCAGATGCTCAAAGGCAATATCCTGGCACAAATGGGCCAGCATGAGGCAGCGCTCAAGAGTTATCAACGAGCCGCGAGACAGTATGACTATCTGGATAAGCTGCAGTTTTATCAGGCCGTCAGCTTGCGGGCGTTGGGACGATCCGATGAGGCTATGGCGCAGCTCGATAAGGGATTAAAGCGTCAGGGCCGTGCGTATTTTCAGCTTGTCTATCTCAAAGCCATGCTGAGCTATGAGCAGAAACAATACCAAGAGGCCGCCCTGTTGTACCAGCAGCTGATTGAAAGGCGCCGGGACTGGGCCTTACCCTTACTGGGCTATTACAACAGCTTAAGCCAGATTGGCGAGGCGCCCATCAGCATCAGCCATATACTGGATCTGGCACTCGAGCTTGACCCTGAAGTGGTGATCCACTTTCATCAGCAGGACCTGTTGCGGCTGTAACGCCGGCGGCCAGTTACTCGGGAATATCCAACTGGCGCTGGGAAGATGCTTTGCGCTTATAAGCCAGATCCAGGCTGGCCAGCTCGCCATGAATGGCCAACAGCGCCTGGGCCAGTTGATAGATAAGCCAACTGTAACCGCTGAGTGCGAAACCTTGATGGGCCGATTCCGGCGAGTCGTCGCTCGGCTCAGATGGCAGTTGCTTAAGTAGCTGTTGCTGCAATTGATAGCCGAGTCCCAGGGGGAGTTTGGGGCAGTCGGGTGTGTTGCCGGCCACATAGTCCGCCAGATAGGCAAACTCTCGCTGTAGCCCGCTGGCTACCTGTTTGACTCTGGCATAGGCCTCATCCTCTTCGGCCTTCCAGCGGGTGAGCAGCAGTAGCTCCAAAAGCGTGATCACCCTTATCTGTTTGTTGGCCAGCTCGGTCAGAGTAGCGGCCTCTTTCTTCAAGGTTTGGCTTTCCCATTCCAGCGAAAACAGCAGTTTTTTCTGCGCCAGCACAGCCTTCATCGCCGTTTCCAGCGACTTACGGGCATTTTCCGGCTCTTCCTGGCCGGCATTGAGATGCTGCTCCAGCACTTGGGTCATGATTTTCAGTGAGCTTGCCAGCTGGGCCCGCCAGTCCTGTTTGGCCTTGATTGGCAGCACAAACAGGGATACCAGCACGGCAATCACGCAGCCGATGAGAATATTGGCGGTGCGCCATAAGGCTTCCGAGGTGTCGTGGTTGGCGTCACCTATCACTATGATCATGGTGAACCCAGCCACCAGGTAGGCATAGCTGTAGCGGCCGGCATTGATATAGCAGACTATGCTGACCCCGAGGATCAGTAAGCCCATCAAGTCCCAATAGCCGCCCATGGTGATCACCAACAAGACCCCATAAGCCGAGCCCAAGCAGGTGCCTATGGCCCGCTGCAGCGATTTTTCGATAGCGCCGCCCACTTGTGGCAGGCCCATCATGATGATCACTATGGTGACCATGCTCCAGACAAAGTGAGGCAAAGACCAGATGGCGTTGATGGCGGCGGCAATAAACAGTGCCAAGGCCAGTTTTACCGTGTGTACGGCGCGGGAATGGCGATAGATGAAATCGGCGAAGGCGGAGGCTCTGGCAAACAGGGGCATGGCAGTGTCTCAAAAAGCGTATGGGTTGACCGTCAAGGGCAATTATGACAGAGATGAATCGCGATGGAGTCGGCGGTGGCCGGGAAAGGTGCAAACTGGGAGCCACAATTGCCTGAAGGCAAGGCCTTTATGCGCTGGATCACAGCTTGTCCCCTTGTGGCATCATTCGAATGTGGTTTTTTGCCTGGGGCAGGTTTACAAGAGGAGGCCCGGGTTAAATCCAGCGTCTGACTCTCTGACAATAGGTGCGGTAGGGATCACCAAAGAGTTGCTGCATCGCCCGCTCTTCGGGAAGGATCTGAAAGCGCTGTAAATAGGCAATAAACAGGGCGACCAAGAGCAGCAGCCAGAGTGAGTTGAGGAAAAATGTCTGCGCCAGCAGCAAGAACACAAATCCCAGATACATGGGATTGCGTGAGCAGCGATAAATCCCCGAGGTTACCAGCGTTGAACTTTGCTCCGGCACCCTGGGATCCGGTGTCGTCCCATGGCGTTTGAAGCTGAGCACTCCTGCCAATGGGATAATCAGCCCGGCCGCCAACAGAGAAAAAGCGAGGCTCAGGCTGGAAGGCAGGCCGGAAGAGGGCAGCCAATAGGACGTCAGTTGCAGCAAAAGAGCAAACAGCAACAAGAGAGCCAGGGGCGGCAGTTTCTTTTCCAATCCAGACATGAATGATGCAGCTGTGAGTATCAGGTGCCGCTTAAGATGACACGGCCCAAGCTGTGAATACAAGCACTAAATACAAGTTGTTAACGCCTGGGGCTCTTGCCAGGGTGATAACACTGCATTCCTTGCCATGAAGCTATTTAGGCGCTGCGGTTTCCTTGCTTGAGCTGTTTCATAAACTGCATAAAGTGAGGCTGAAACTCATCGAAGAGTGGATTTTTACGTTGCTCCAGCATCACCTCACTGAAGAGTTTAAGGCCAACGGCAAAGGCGGCAGCCTGATCTTCATCGAAGTCCTGTCGCTGTTTGATTTTGTCCACTATGGCAAAGATATCGTCGTGATTGCCGACTTCGAATTTGAGTGCCTGTTGATAGTTTGATGGCATACCGTTTTGATCTTCGAGATGTTCGACACTGATACTGTATTTGTGTTGTTTCATTGAGGACTCCATTGACTAGAGGCCGCCGCGCGGCAGCGGCGTGGATATGAACCGGGACAGCATTGCAAAAGCGCAGCGAATAAACACTTTAACTGTCAGGGAGCTCTCAAGGATAAGGGATTTGCCTAAATTTACATGCCAGAGTGCCAGCAGCGGCCGGGCCGCGTGACATAGATTTCCCGGCAGCGGCTCTGAAGCCGTTCAGGCAACAATGCTGGCAAGCATTGGCTTGGTGAGCCAGCCGGGATAGGTGCTGCCTATCTGTTTTTCATCAGGGTATCGTAGAGGTGCTTGGCGCAGGCAAAGTTGGGGCCTACGTCTTCCCGGGTGCCGTCTGAGCCGTGATCGTTATCCAGACGCCAACTGAACATGCCCCGCAAGCCATTGTGAATGGCGAACTCAGTCCACTGCTCAACTTGTTCGAGCGGGGTTTGTACCCGGGAGTTTTCACTGCAGACTCCGCCCATCAATATCTCGGCTTTTAAACCGGCATCGAGCCAAACCGCAGCATCGCGGGCGGTATTGATGGAGGAGTAGTCCTGCATTTCCACCGCATCGACATTATCGTTAAAGGCCTGGATAGCTCCCTCTCCGTAGAGATAGCTCGGCCCTTCCCCGGGCCAGGGGACTGAAACGGCAATTCCGAGACCGGCAGCACGAAATTCAGGCCCCAACTGAGTGACGAATTCGGCCACTTGCTTCATCGCCTCTCTTTCTTCGGCGTCTATGTTTATCCCTGTGTAGTGATTGTCCTTGAGCCAGGAGACAATATTGCGGGTAGAGAGATTGTTGTCACTCTTGTTACTGGCAACGCTTGCCTGTATGCCTTCACTGCCAATTCCGGCATAAAGCTCGATACCCGGCGCTTGAGAGAGCAGCTGATCTTTGATGGCATCGGCATATTTGCCACTCATTTCAATACAGTAACCACCAGAGTGAATAGCCGACAACTGGCCGAATGCCAGGCTGTAGCGACTGGCAAGGTGCAACGGGACCAGGTTGTTGACCAGATTATTCAGGCCAACAGGATTCCAGGTATCGTACCAGGTAGCGATTTCAAAACCTTGGCTTATTTGTGAGTTCATAGGATGTCCTCCATGACATTGCTGAAGTGGCGATAACCTTAGGCTTCCTTGTCTTTGTGGTACTGCCGGTTGCCGGGGATATGCCGGGTCACAAATCTATAGTCGATGCTGCCCATTTAAGCAATCTGGTCCAGCCTGTAAGCCTTGCTTGTCAGTATCTGTGTCAGTTAATGGACTTACACAAAAAGACCCGGCCAAATGGCCGGGTCTGTCATTGATTGCTGCGTGATTCAAGTGAGATCAGAAGGGGGCGTCGATATCCACCACATTGATCAGCTTGTGGTTGACGAACTCTTTCAGTCCTAAGTCGATCAATTCGCGGCCATAGCCGGAGCGGCGGATACCGCCAAAGGGCAGATCGGCCTTGACCATGGTGGGGTGGTTGACAAACATCATCCCGGTAGAGACTTGTTTGGCTACCGCCAGACCGCGTTGTTTGTCGGCGGTGAATACCGAACCACCGAGGCCGAAGGGAGAGTCGTTGGCAATGGCAATCGCTTCCTGTTCATCTTTGGCCTTGAGGATCATGGAGACAGGGCCAAAGAACTCCCAGTAGTAAGCCGGGTTGTCCGGGGTGACATTGGTGAGTATGGTCGGCTGCACAAAGGCGCCTTGCTCCGGCACTTTGGGGCCGACTTCGGTAGCCGTGGCACCATGCTCAACCGCTTCACGAATTTTCTGCTTCACTTCATCTGCTGCGCCCTGGGATGACAGTGGGGCCAGGGTAGTATTCGGATCCATGGGGTCGCCGGCTTTAAGCTTGGCCACACCTTGGGTATAGCCTTCCATAAACTTGTCATAGATGGCTTCCACCAGGATCATTCGCTTGGATGAAACACAAACCTGACCCGCATTCCAGTGACGGCCGAACACCGCCCAATCTATGGTTTTCTCGAGTTCGGCATCTTCCAGCACGATAAAGGCATCAGAGCCGCCCAGCTCCAGGGTGGATTTTTTCAGCGCCTTGCCGGCCTGGGATGCGATAACGGCGCCGGCACCTTCAGAGCCGGTCAGGGCCACGCCATGCACCTTGGGTGAGTTAATGATCTGTTCGATTTGATCCCGGGTGGCATACAGGTTTTGGAAGGCGCCCTGCGGCAGCCCGGCATCACGCATCAGGCTCTCAAAAGCGGCGGCGCACTGAGGCACATTGGAGGCGTGTTTCAACAACAGGGTATTACCGGCTGAAAGCTGTGGTGCCAGGATCCTGGCAATCTGGTAGTAGGGGAAGTTCCATGGCTCAATGGCCAACAATACCCCCAGAGGTTCATTGACTAAAAGGGCTTCCCCTTCGGCGGGATCGGCCACCGGCAGTTTCTGCGGTGCCAGCAGTCTCTCGGCATGCTGGGCATAGTATTCGAGGATTTGTGCCGACAATTCTACTTCGGCCTCCGCCTCTCCAATGACTTTACCCATCTCCAGAGTCAGCAGCTCTGCATAGCGGCGCTTGCTATCTCTGAGCAGGGCTGCAGCCCGATTGAGTATTTCAGCCTTGGTGGCAAAGGGCGTATTGCGCCAGCTCAAGAAGGCCTGGTGGGCCGATTCAATCGCCTCGGTGACTTGGGCGTCAGTGGCGTTGGGGAATTCTTTGATGAGCTCTCCCGTGAAGGGATTGATCGTTGCATATGCCATGTGTTCCTCCCAGCGTTGCAAGTAATAGGGTATTGATGCCAACTCCTGGCATCGGGTGAAAATGTTTGGATTTATCGTGGATTCCGGCCCTCAGAGGCGAGTGGCTGGAAATAAAGCTCAAACCTTTCTACTCCTTAAATGGCGATAGTTGTGTGATGAGTGTCACGCAAATCCCCGGGGTTCTGCCGGCCGGTGATTTTTAATCCTTTTTTGTTAGGTCTTTGTTTTTAAAAAACTTAAAAACATCTTTGACTAACAAAAATGTAACCTTGGGCCTTGCTGTTATTTAAAGAAGGCTGCAAACCAACTCGCGGAGAGGGTTTGCAGCTCTGGCTGTTGTCAGTCCTGGCGGCGATAGCGCTCGGCCATGGCGTTGGCAGCTATCATCGCCTGATAGACATCATCGACGCTGATAGCCATCGGCATATTGCCCATGGTATCGCCTTCGGCGCAGGCGATTTCGGCGACCTTGCGCCACTCTTCTTCGCAAAAGTGCTTCAGCCCCATATCTGCCAGAGTCAGCGGCAATCCAGCGGTTTTAATGATGCGGACAACATTGTCTATTTCACTCTGTGGAGCGTTTTCCAGCACCAGTTGGGTCAAGAGGCCAAAGACCACCTTCTCGCCATGTTGGGCGCCATGCAGCTCGGCAACCGCCGACATACCATTGTTGACCGCATGCGCTGCCGCCAGGCCACCGGCTTCGGCGCCGACACCGCTTAAATAGATGGTTGCCTCTATGGTTTGCTCTAGCGCCGGGGTGACTATCTTGTTGTTTACCGCATCCATGGCGGCGGCAACGTTTTCACTCAGTAGTTGATAGCACAGCTGCGCCAGTCCAAGGCCGGTACGCGAGGGCTTTTTCAACACCAGGTTAACGCCATCGGCCTGATAACAGGCCCTGGCTTCAAAGTAGGTGGCCAGGGCATCACCTATACCCGCGGCAAAGAAATGCGCCGGTGCGGCGGCGATGATGCTGGTGTCGGCAATCACGGCATCCGGATTCTGTGGCAGGAATAGATAGCGTTCAAACTCACCCGCTTCGGTATAAATCACTGACAGAGCCGTACAGGGAGCATCGGTTGACGCTATGGTGGGGTAGAGAACGACGGGGTGCTTAAGGTGAAAGGCAACGGCCTTGGCGGCATCCAGGGTCTTACCGCCGCCGACACCCACTATTACGTTGGAATGAGCCTGCTCAGCCAGGGCGGCAAGCCGCTGGATCTCGGCTTCACTGCACTCGTAGTTGAATTTTTCCAGTTGGTTGCTGATGCCATTTTGCTCAAGACCCGTCAGGGCTTCATCCTCAAGCCTGCCGAGAATAAACTCATCGGCAATAATAAAAGCATTGTCGCCGAAGTCATGCACATATTCGTGCATTTGCGACAATAACCCTTTGCCAATAATGAACTTTTTGGGAGATGTGACGGTACGTGGAACTGCTGTGCTCATATGGCCTCCATTACATTCAGACTCGGATCCTTGTTCAAAGAGACTCTATCACAGCCAAGATTTAAAGCTATGGCGCAACTGTCTGGTTTTTGTTGTGTTGGTGGCAATAAAAACTGGCTTTTGGTTTGAATGGCTAATTGAATAACTGGGATTTTTCTTTTATCTGGTGAGTCTGTGGCGCCAGTGGTCAAGTCCTTGGCGGGCAAGGGGAGAGCGGCGGCAAGTTGTTTGCAGCCACCGTCTTTTGCAGGAATGATGTTCGGCCGCTATCCATTTCCTTTAGGAGGGGATTGACGGCATTGGTTCAGCAGGGTTTGCAAGTGGCCACCGAGCTGCTGATCCTTGATATCAGTGCCGTTTTTCAGTAGCTGTTCGACATCTGCCAAAGCCTTGTCTATTCCCTGGGATTCGATAAGTGTGCTGACATAGGCGGCGAGATCTGCGCCCTTATTCAGCAGTGCGGCTGCATTTTCAAAACTAAAGCCCTGCTCAAGTAATTGCTGAATTTGGCCGAGCAGCTCGCTGACCCTGGCGGGCTCGGCCAATACGCCATCGACCTGGATCAGCTCACCAAGCGGATCGCGGCTGAGCTTTTCAGCGACGCAGGCGGTTACCGAGCTGACCTCGGCGCTGCGATTGATGGCCTCCAGACCTTGAGAGCGGATCTGCTCAATGGCTTGTTGCAACTCTTGATCTTTGGCGAGCCACTGCTGCTCCAGTTGCGCCTTTTCATCTGCGGCAAACCAGCCGCAGCCGGAGAGTGTGCCAAGGGCCAGGGCCGAAAACATCCAGAGAGCGGTTTTGGGGTTAGGGAAATACTTGCCTAAGGTGTTGGCTAGCTTCATTCACAGGACTCCTGCAAAGATTCTCAGAGTTCACAGTATCCGCCATCAGCCTTAAGCCGGGCTGAACAGCTTTGAGTCCTTGATACGGTTTGCGCGAACGCAGGCTCGGCAGTGAGGTCAAAAAGATAGACAGGGAGCCTTGGCTCCCTGCCTTAAAGATTAAAGCCCGGCGAACGTAAAGGGCTTGGCCGTGACAAAGTCCGACAGCGCGTTACCTGAGTAAATGCTGTTGTTGTTGATGGTCAGCTTTTTCACATCTTGCTGTTTATTGAAGTCGATGCCCTTCATATCGACCCAGAAGGTGTTGGGGGTTAAGGCGGTTTCAAAGTAATACACCCGATTTTTATGATCCGAGACCGAGCGCCAACGGGTCGAAGAGATATTCGGTTCAGTCTCGGAAGCTATACCGAAAGGCACAGAGGCGTTACGAATGACGCTGAAGGCGCCGGCAACCGCCACCCGGGTATTGGCTGTCTTGGGAATGGCATCCATATAGAAAGAGGCCCTGACAAACCGGTCGGCGGCGCGGTTGGTTCCCGGCAACATGGTAAAGCCGCCAATCTGTTGCCAATACTGGTTCAGTGCCAGTTGCTGCTCGAAGATGGGGGAGTTGGTCATGACCCGGTACTTTTGGTCGTGATGGATCACCAGCTTGCCGTCTATGTACTCGAATATGGCACTGTCACCGGCGGCATCGGAAATCGACAGATGCAGGGTGGCAAAGCGTTGGGTACCGGGAATATTGGCGGAAACCACTACAAAAGGCTCGGCTCTCAGTGCATCGACGGCTTCGGCGACAGTGGCAAAGTTATCCAGCACATATTGCACCCAGGCAGCGACCGACAAGCCTTTTCGTTTACCCTGGTACTCGGGATAACTCGACTCTGCCAGCCATAACAGATTGGCCACCAGGCCCTTCTCGTTCATGCCGTCGGTGCTGGAGATATCAAAGGCGCTGGTGACCAGGCTGCCGTAGCGTGAGGTCCAGGTGACTGAGTTGTCGCCGACCGCCCCATGGCGCTGCATGCCGCGGGGAAACAGCCACAGGCTCGCCGGGATTTCGTCGCGCCAGTCCATGGAGCGGGCGGTGATCACCAACTGCTCTTCGCCGTGATAGACGGCGCGGGTGCAGGCCTGCGCCGTCGTGCCGATAACCAGCATGAAGGCGCTGCTGATTAAGGTGATGAGTTTCCGATTCATAGTGACTTCCCTGTTTGATTGCTAAAGAGAGTTAAAGGTGTTGAACGCGTAATGGCAAGCCGGGTTGTTAATCCTGGCAATTATCTCAAGTGAAACAGCGCCTCCAAACCTGGGTTTTCTGTGTCTTCCCCCGGATGATACAGGTAGCAGCTGATGCGGGCATAGTTATCCAGATCGCCGCGCCACAGGCAGCTGGCTTCAATATCCCGCTCTTGTTGCTGAAAACGGATCCTAAGCACCTTGGTATCGCCGTTCAGCACCGGCTCTATGGCTGCTGTTCCTTGAATGCTTAAGCCTTCTATCTCCCGGCGCACCTTAAGTTCGCCGTCCTGCTCATAAATGCTCATCTTGCCCGTGTAGCTGGCATCTGAGTCAATGGCTTTGCCAACCAGCTGATAATGGCCCTGCAGATACTGCATAAAAAGCTCATCTACTTCGGCAAATGCCGCAGGCGCCAGGCAGAGGGAAAACAAGGGGAAAAACAATAGTGCCAAACGGCGAATAAACGGGTTATTCATTGACCTTCCTTAGATTTGTATATCTATAGCTATAGCTTGGTGCATCTTTGCTGCCGCTCTAGCAGCCCACTTACCGCTTTGATTGTTTCAGGGCCTTGTTGTGGTTGAAGTCGGCAGCGGCGCTTATCAGTGCCTTGAAAGCCGTTTCATCCAAGGATTGGCCCTCGGTAATATCTATGGCTCTACGCTGTTTGCCCTCAAGACCTGCATTAAACAGCTTGTGGGGATCCGGCAGCGAAGCGCCATTGGCAAATGTCAGTTTCAATTTGGCTTTGTATGACTCGCCGGTACAGAGTATGCCTTGGCTTGACCATACAGGTACGCCGGACGGGTTCGTTGGCTTTACCCATTTGCACTCTTCAACCACCTCGGGAATAGCTGCCTTGATAAGTTCGCGGATATGGCCAAGCATCTCGGCGCGCCAGCCGCCCAGGGCGGCAATCTTGTGGTCGATAGAAACACTACCATAGGTTTGCTGCAATTTTTTGTCCATTTGTGTTCTCCCTGGCTCGCTTGCGAGTGCGAGCCTGACTCCGTGTTATCTGGCAGCAGGATAGACCAAGATGGACAAAGCTGCTCCAGCGAACGTCAACTCAATGGTCACAGTCAAGCAGTCTTGCAATCGCCTGCTGCGCCGCCGGTGCACACTTGATGATACCTGCCATGTCTATCCAGTCCAGGCTTTCTATCTCGGCGGCGGTAATGATGTCGCCACTAAAGCCCGCGCTGAAACAATGCATGGTCAGCTCAGTGTTCTCGAAGCCGAAGGCCTTATCCGTAATGCTGAACCTGTGGCAAATGGTGTCTTGCTGCAGATTTATGCTGAGCTCTTCCTTCAACTCCCGAGTCAGGGCTTGTTCAAGGGTTTCACCCGGTTCAGGTTTGCCGCCGGGAATAAAGTACTTATCTTTGCCCTTGGATTTGACACACAAGACTTTACCGTCTTTTTCATATAGCCAGGCGACACTTTGCAATTGTTTCATGGGGTTCCTTGTTTACAACTAAAACCAAATCAATAACTGCCAGACTTTCCTCAGCAGACTCGGGAAGAGTCGCGGCAGTAACAGCGCCGTCAGGGCAAATACTGCCAGTGTCAGCCACCAACCCTGGCTGCCGATAAAGGCTTGGCCGTTGCTCCACAGGGCCAGATGTTTATTGGTTGCCAACCAAAGCAGCGCCGCGGTCGGCACGGCAAACACCAGAGCGGCCAGTTGCCCCATGAGCAGGCCAACAAGCCAACCGGATTGGGTCTTGCTGTGCGCAGTTGATGACCCTTTGCCGCTGTTTCTATTTCGTGAGCTATGTTTCATGGGCGATGCTTTATTGATCGTGTGTTATGGACAGTTCATGCTCTCTATCTTTGTTCTTTATCTTTGCTCTTTATATGAGAACAAGTGCTGTGGTGATTGCCCCTTTGATGTCTTTGGGGCGGCAAAATACTGCTGCGGTTGGATCAGTTTAACCCCCAACATATTGGCCAAATACTGCTCCAGAAACACCTTGTGACTGGCACCGACTATCACCAGCACCCGGCCTCCAGGGTTAGCTGCCACCACGCGCATGATGTGGGAGCTCATGTTGAGATTGCGTATCTCCCAAAGGGCAACCCGGGAGAGCGCCGCATCCTGGGTTAAATCTTTATCGATAAACAGGCTCCACTCCTGGTCAATGACGGCCCTCTGGTACTCCTGGCTGTTTAGCCAGGAAAAGAGCGGCAACCAGTTGCCTGTCTCAAGTGCCTCTGTCTTTAGCCTTTGCGGTTTGTTGATATAGTCGCTTTTGGCCAAAGCGGCGGCATGAGGCGACTGATTGTAAGACTCAAGCAGCCGCGCTTCGATGGGGCGGTAGAGATCTTTATCCAGATGATCATCTATCGGATAAATGCGCTTGAGCTTCAGTGCCATGGCCAGGTTATTGCCAAGGGTGTTTTTCTCGTTATTGCTCGCGGCAAGTTGCTCCAGATAGTGCTGCAACTCGGTGGAAATCGTTGGGCCCGCCGCGGTTTTGTCCAAATAATGCCAGTGCAGCAGGGCTATCTCTTTGTGATAGGCGGCAACGGCCAACTTGATGAGCCTTGCTCGTTGCACAGGTTCAAGCCTGGTCTCGTCCAATAAGGGCTCCAGACTCTCAAGCGCCTTTTGCGCCGAGAGCCGCAATTCCTGCTGCTCCTTTATCGCCAGCGCCAGAAATCTTTGTCCCACAAAATGATCCAACACAGTTTGATACTCGCCTGAGCCGTTGATCATGGTGGCGATATCCTGTGGCCGCAGTGACTCTACAGCTATGGCCGTAGGCTGGTAACGGGAGAGTGGCTCAAGGATCGAGGATAGAGAGCGGCTGTCCAATTGCTGTTTGATATTGCTCAGGTGCAGGCTGCCAAGCACCATCACCTGGGTTTGCAGCTTACTCTTGACACTGAGTTGTTGCAGTGCACTCTTTGTACTCTCTGCGCTTAAAGCGGCAGCTTCTGTGGCGGTTGCATGAACTTGGGCAATACTCGATGCCGCCAGGCAGGCAAGAAGAAGCAGTACTTTGGTGGCCAAATTGAGTCTCCAAATTATGATTGTTTTTTACCCTATATCCTTGTTGGATACGACCGACATCGAACTAAGGGGCTTTGCAACATCGGCTGGGCAGTATTTTGGGGTTTCACTAAGCGGGGAGAGAGCCCGACTTTCCCTGTCACATGCAACTGCCTGATATAGCAGGCATAAAATCGAGCCATAGTCGTGAGCATCCAAGCTCTAAAGCATGAAAGCGTTAGCCGCTCTTGACTGGCGTCAGATTCGCATCAAGCCATCCATTGCCAATGCCGTTTCAGGTTAATAGATAGCCACTGTGTATACAAGAGGGGATACACAGTGGCTATCGAAACTGTGGATGCTGGTGGGACAAAACAGTGAACCTATAAGACTCAGTTAGTGCATTTATTTTCTAAGCGCAGGTGGAACTTTGACCTTCCGGAGCATGGTTAGTAACGCATTGCGTTGGCTACGAACGAGAGGCATGGACGCCGAGCTGGCTCATACCCGGGGAAGTGTATGGCCGAGGCAGAGCCTTGAGTGATAATGAGTCAGCTTCCCCTCCTTGGTTCACGCTCGAAAGCACCTTGCTACGCAACTCGCTATGCAACTCGCGCCGCGTCACAGATGTGCCTGTGCGAAAATTTGCGGCAGGTAATAGGAAAATCCGCCGCTGTAAGCCCTGCAAGTGTTGGTGGGGGAATTGTCCCTGTTGACTGAATACAAAAACACCCGCAACGGCGGGTGTTTGGGATATCACTTCTCTGTGGGAGCCACCGGTCTGATTTACAGTGCCATCTCTGGCACATGTTCGGGGACGATAAGCTTGCCAGCGGTTTTGGCAACTATCTCTTCGACACTCACACCTGGTGCCCGCTCCAGCAGGTGGAAGGCGCCGTCCTTGATTTCGATAAAGGCCAGGTCTGTCAGTACCCGCTTGATGCAGCCGTAACCCGTGAGCGGCAACTCGCATTTGCTCAGTAGTTTGGAGTTGCCGTGTTTGTCGGCGTGCATCATGGTAACTATGATATTGTCGGCGCCGGCCACCAAGTCCATGGCACCGCCCATGCCTTTAACCAGCTTGCCGGGGATCATCCATGAGGCGATAGAGCCTTCGACATCCACCTCGAACGCGCCCAGTACCGTGAGATCCACATGCCCGCCACGGATCATGGCGAAGCTCTCGGCGCTGGAGAAGAAAGACGCGCCCTTGACGGCGGTAACGGTTTGCTTGCCGGCGTTGATCAGATCCGGATCTATAGTGTCTTCGGTGGGGAATTCACCCATCCCCAAGAGGCCGTTTTCCGATTGCAGCATCACCTGCATGCCCTCGGGGATATAGTTGGCCACCAGAGTCGGGATACCTATCCCCAGGTTGACGTAGTAACCGTCTTTGAGTTCCTTGGCGACGCGTTGGGCCAGTTGTTCTCTTGAAAGTGCCATTTTGCTCTCCTGCCCTTATGCCTGTTTGACTGTGCGCTGTTCGATACGCTTCTCGAACACACCCTTGATGACGCGATCCACATAGATGCCCGGGGTGTGGATATGATCCGGGTCCAGCTCACCCGGCTCGACTATCTCTTCCACTTCCACCACTGTTATCTTGCCGGCGGTGGCCATCATGGGGTTGAAGTTGGCGGCTGTCTTGCGAAATACCAGGTTACCCATGGTATCGGCCTTCCAGGCGCGGATCAGCGCGAAGTCGGCGGTCAGTGCCTCTTCCAGCACATAGTGGCGGCCATTGATTTCGCGGGTCTCTTTGCCATCGGCCACCGGGGTGCCGTAGCCGGTGGCGGTAAAGAAGGCGGGGATCCCGGCGCCGCCGGCGCGGATCTTCTCCGCCAGTGTGCCTTGCGGAGTGAGGATCACATTGAGCTCGCCACTGAGCATCTGCCGCTCAAAGGTGGCGTTTTCACCCACATAGGAGGCGATCATTGTGCTTATCTGCTTATGTTGCAGCAGCAGCCCCAGCCCGAAGTCGTCCACCCCGGCGTTGTTGGAGATGGCGGTCAGGCCGCTGACACCCAGTTTGACCATTTGATTGATAAGGCCTTCGGGAATGCCGCAAAGGCCAAAACCGCCCACCATGACTGTCATATCATTGGTGAGACCTGCGAGCGCTTCGTCGTAGCTGCCGACGACTTTATTGAGTCCTGCCATAGTGATGTCCTTGCTGTTTATTATCTGTCGTTATACTGCTTATCTGTTGTGCCACCTGGAGGCCTTAAGCTCCCAGGGCTCTGGCTACTTTTGAACCGGTTTGCCGGCCAAGCTGCTGGCTTATCTGTCGTCCGGCCCGGGCCAGTTTGTTGAGATCTATGCCTGTGTCTATACCCATACCATGCAGCATATAGACAAGATCTTCACTGGCCAGATTACCGGATGCGCCTTTGGCATAGGGGCAGCCACCTAGTCCGGCGACCGAGGTATCTATTACACTGACGCCGGTTTCCAGGCAGGCGAGAATGTTGGCCAGCGCCTGACCGTAGGTATCATGGAAGTGTAGCGCCAAGCGCTCTACCGGTACGCGATCGGCCACGGTTTCCACCATTTTGCGGGCCTTGAGCGGTGTACCTACGCCTATGGTGTCGCCGAGGGATATTTCATAGCAGCCCAATTGATGCAGAATGTCGGCGACCCGAGCCACTTCTGCCGGGGCGATTTCACCATCATAGGGGCAACCCAATACGCAGGAAACATAGCCGCGAACCCGAATGCCTTGCTCCTTGGCCCGGCTCAGCAGGGGCTCGAAGCGGGCGATGGACTCTTCGATGGAGCAGTTGATGTTCTTCTGGCTGAAGCCTTCGGAGGCGGCGGCAAATACCGCCACTTCATCGGCGCCGGCAGCCAGCGCCAACTCCAGGCCCTTGAGATTGGGAGTCAGGGCGCTGTAGCAGACGCCGGCGCGGCGTGAAATGCCGCGCAGCACCTCGCCCGAGTCTGCCATTTGCGGCACCCACTTGGGCGACACAAAGCTGGCGGCTTCGATGCGCTTCACCCCGGCATCGGCCAAGGCTTCAATCAAGGTTATCTTGGCCTGAGTGCTGACCGAGGTTTCATTTTGCAGGCCGTCTCTTGGGCCCACTTCAAACAGGCTTACCTTGGGAGGCAGCATTTTTAAGCCTCCTTAAGTTGTTCGCTGAGCTCCAGCAACTGGGCGCCATCGCTGACCAGTTCGCCGGGCTGGAAGAAAAACTCACTCACAGTGCCATCGAAAGGCGCGGCTATGGTGTATTCCATCTTCATCGCTTCCATCACCATCAGCCCCTGGCCGGCCTTAACACTGTCGCCTACAGCCACCAGATGGGTGACTATGGTGCCGTTCATCGGCGCCTTGAGCAGATCGGCGTGGTTGGCCTGCTCCTCTTCCAGCTCATTCTGAATGGCGCGGAAATGGTAGGCGCTAAGCTCGCCGGAGCGGCCAAGCAGGGTAAAGTCCATGCCCTGGCGGCTGATTCGCTGGCTGCTGATATGCCCATCGACCACACAGCGAAGCGTGTCACCACCGGCCTCATCTGTGCTCAACTCGCCTTCGATAACCAGGGTTTGACCATCCAGTGTCAGTTGCCAGCTATCGGCCTTGGCCAGCTCAGTCAGCTGCAGGTGATGAATATGGTGTTCATCGTCCATCAGGGCAATATCGTGGCGCTTGGCGCTGTTGAGTCTAAAGCCACTGGCGCTGCCCCAGGGCGAGGAAGGGTCCTGACTGTTTGCCTGTTTGGCCCGGGAGTCGCGTTTGCGCCACAGCATTTCATACAGTGCGGCTTTGGCCAGCAGCGGCAAGGGCAGGGCGCTGTCTTTCGCTTGAGGCAGCAGCTGTGCTTGATAGCGCTCAATAAAATCTGTGCTGAAGTCGGCGCCGGCAAAGGCCGGGTGAGCGGCGATTTTACCCAGGAAACCGATATTGTGTTTCAGGCCGGTGAGCTGGAAGTCATCCAGAGCCCTTTGCAGGCGCTGCAGCGCTCTTGGGCGTGACTCATCCCAGACAATCAGCTTGGCTATCATGGGGTCGTAGAAGTTGGAGATTTCATCGCCTTCACGGACACCCGAGTCGATACGCACATGGCTCGATGGCTTGGGCTCGCGCAGGAAGTTGAGCTTGCCGCTGGCGGGCAGGAAGTCGTTATCCGGATCTTCGGCATAAATTCGCACTTCAAAGGCATGGCCCTTAATGGCAACTTGTTCCTGAGTCAGGGGCAGAGGCTCTCCGGCGGCGACCAGCAACTGCCAGTGCACCAGATCTGTCTCTGTCACCAGCTCGGTAACCGGATGCTCTACCTGTAAACGGGTATTCATCTCCATAAAGAAGAAGCTGCCGTCTTCCTCTGTGGCATGGGTATCCAGCAAAAACTCGACCGTGCCTGCGCCCACATAGTCGATGGCGCGGGCGGCCGCTACGGCGGCTTCACCCATGCGGCGGCGCAGGGCGTCGCTGAGGCCGGGGGCCGGCGCTTCTTCCACCACTTTCTGGTGGCGGCGCTGAATCGAGCAGTCCCTGTCTGACAGATAAATGGCATTGCCCTGGGTGTCGGCAAATACCTGCACTTCCACATGGCGCGGCTGCTCCAGGTAACGCTCCATCAACAGCTTGTCATTGCCAAAACTGGAGGCGGCTTCACGGCGGGCCGAGTCGATGGCCGATTTGACTTCCGTCAGGCTGCGGACAATCCGCATTCCCTTGCCGCCACCACCGAAGGCGGCCTTGATCAGCAGCGGGAAACCGATTTTTTCGGCTTCACTGAGCAGCACTTCATCGCTCTGGTCATCACCGTGATAGCCGGGCACCAGCGGCACTCCGGCGCGGCCCATGATGAGTTTGGCGGCGCTCTTGCTGCCCATGGCTTCTATGGAATCGGCCTTGGGACCGATAAAGGCGATATTGGCCCGTTCACAGGCAGCGGCAAAACCGGCGTTTTCCGACAGAAAACCATAACCCGGGTGGATCGCCTCGGCGCCACAGGCCTTGGCGATATCGATAATGGCATCGCCCTTGAGGTAGGAGTCGGCCGGCGCCGAGCCCCCCAGATAAAAGGCTTCATCGGCCATAGCCACGTGGGCGGCATGGCGGTCGGCATCCGAGAACAGTGCGACAGTGCGCACACCCAATGACCTGGCGGTACGTATGATGCGACAGGCAATTTCGCCGCGGTTGGCAATCAGAATCTTGTTGAACATCTTACATCCTTCCTTAGTCACGGCGCTCTGGCGGGTTCGAGCTATTGCCTGGATTGCAACTGGAGTTGCTGCCCGGATTGTTACTTGTGCCTTGCCAGTTCGGCGGGCGTTTTTCGAAAAAGGCGTTCAGCCCTTCCTGGCCTTCAGCAGACACCCGGATTCGGGCGATGGCCTCGCCGGTGAGCGCCAGCGTCTGTTCATCTATCAGTCCGTGGCGGATATCGCTTATCAGCTGTTTGCACCAGTTGAGCGCCTGCGGACTGTTGCCCAGCAGCGACTCGATAAGGGGCGCCGCGGCGGCCTCGAGATCGTCTGCTACCTGATGCACCAGTTGTAAAGTCTTGGCGGCTTCGGCATCGAAACGCTCTGCGGTCAACATATAGCGTCTCGCCTGACGCTCGCCCATGGCGCGGCGCACATAGGGGCTGATAACCGCCGGGATCAGGCCAAGCTTCACCTCGGACAGGCAAAAGCTGGCCTTGGGCGTCGCTATGGCGATATCGCAGCAACACACCAGCCCCAGCGCCCCGCCAAAGGCCGCGCCTTGCACCAGTGCCAATGACGGTTTGGGGAATTGATCCAGAGCGGCCATCAACCGGGCCAGCTCGGCGGCGTCTTTGAGGTTGTCATCAAAGTCCATCGCCGCCTGTTTGCGCATCCAGTTCAGGTCGGCGCCGGCGCTGAAATGTTTGCCGTTGGCTTTCAGCAGCAGCACCCGGCAGGCAGGATCCCGGGCCAGGGACTCCAGCGCATCAATGAGCTCGGCAATCATCACCTCATCGAAGGCGTTGGCCAGCTGCGGGCGATTCATCACCAGGGATGAAACGCCGCGGGAGTCGGTGGTTACTGTCAGATATTGATAATCCATACCGGCCTCCATTACATGCGGAACACGCCGAAACGTGTGTCCTCTATGGGCGCATTCAGCGCCGCCGACAATGCCAGGCCAACCACATCACGGGTCTGGGCCGGGTCGATAATGCCATCGTCCCACAAACGGGCGCTGGCATGGTAGGGGTGACCCTCTTTATCGTACTGGGCTATCACCGGGGCCTTGAAGGCGGCTTCTTCCTCGGCGCTCATGGTCTGCCCCTTGCGGGCCAGGCCGTCTTTACGCACTGTGGCCAGCACTCCGGCGGCCTGTTCGCCTCCCATTACTGAGATGCGGGCGTTGGGCCACATCCACATCATGGTGGGTTCAAAGGCGCGGCCGCACATACCGTAGTTACCGGCGCCGTAGGAGCCGCCGATGATCACGGTAAACTTGGGCACAGTGGCGCAGGATACTGCGGTCACCATCTTGGCGCCGTGTTTAGCTATGCCTTCATGCTCATATTTCTTGCCGACCATAAAGCCGGTAATGTTTTGCAAAAACAGCAGCGGGATCTTGCGCTGGCAGCACAGCTCGATGAAGTGAGCGCCTTTTTGCGCCGACTCGGAAAACAGAATGCCGTTGTTGGCCACTATGCCAACCGGGTAGCCATGAATACGGGCAAAACCGCATACCAGAGTGGCACCATAACCGGCCTTGAACTCGTCGAAGTCTGAGTCATCGACGATGCGGGCAATCACTTCTTTGACATCGAAGGGCTTTTTCAAGTCGGTGCCGACTATGCCGTAGAGCTCATGAATATCGTACTTGGGCGGCTTTACCTGGCTCAGTGTCTGGGCAATCTGCTTTTGGTGATTGAGGCGGGAGACGGCATTGCGGGCCAGCTCCAGCGCGTGGTCGTCGTTTTGCGCCAGATGATCGGCCACACCGCTTATCTTGGTGTGTACCTCGGCGCCGCCGAGCTCTTCGGCACTGACCTCTTCACCTGTGGCGGCTTTCACCAGCGGCGGGCCGGCCAAAAAGATGGTGCCCTGTTCACGGACAATAATCGATTCATCGGCCATCGCCGGCACATAGGCGCCACCTGCGGTGCACAGGCCCATGACCACGGCGATTTGCGGGATCCCTTTGGAGGACATGCGGGCTTGGTTGAAGAAGATACGGCCGAAGTGATCCCTGTCCGGAAACACTTCATCCTGGCGCGGCAGGTTGGCACCGCCCGAGTCCACCAGATAGATGCAGGGCAGGTGACAGCGATCGGCTATCTCCTGAGCCCGCAGGTGTTTTTTCACCGTCAACGGGTAGTAAGTGCCGCCTTTGACCGTGGCGTCGTTGGCGATAATCATGCACTCGACTCCGCTGACCCGGCCGATCCCGGCTATGATGCCGGCGGCGGGCACTTCTTCGTCATAGACTTCGAAGGCGGCAAACTGGCTCAGTTCCAGAAATGGCGAGCCGGGATCCAGAAGTTTCTCTACCCGGGTGCGCGGCGCCAGTTTACCGCGGGACAGATGGCGCTCCATGGCCACAGGGCCACCGCCTTCGACTATCTTGTTGAGCTTTTGTTGGACATCGGCCACCAGGTGGGACATGGCGGCTTGTTTTTCCCTGAATTCATCGCTGCGGGCGTTGATTCTACTGCTGATTTGAGGCACGGCTTGTCATCCTTTTCGACTGAATGGGGGAGCGTGAAGGACCGCTTGAACGGCCCCGGCATTCGCCATTACTTGGTTTCGTTGAACAGCTCGCGGCCGATGAGCATGCGGCGGATTTCCGAAGTGCCGGCGCCGATTTCATAGAGCTTGGCATCGCGCAGCAGGCGACCTGTAGCGTATTCGTTGATATAGCCGTTGCCGCCCAGCAACTGAATGGCGTCCAGTGCCATCTTGGTGGCGAGCTCGGCGCTGTAGAGAATGGCACCGGCGGCATCTTTACGTGTGGTTTCGCCGCGATCGCAGGACTTGGCGACGTTATAGATATAGGATTTGGCGGCATTCATGCCTGTATACATGTCGGCCAGTTTGCCCTGCACCAGTTGGAATTCGCCGATGGATTTGCCGAACTGCACCCGCTCGTGCATATAGGGCATCACTATGTCCATGCAGGCGGTCATTATCCCAAGGGGGCCGCCGCTGAGCACCACCCGCTCGTAGTCGAGGCCGCTCATCAGTACCTTTACACCCTGGTTGAGGCCGCCGAGAATATTTTCTTCCGGGACTTCGCAGTCTTCGAATACCAGTTCACAGGTGTTGGAGCCGCGCATTCCCAGCTTGTCGAGCTTCTGCGCCTGGGAGAAGCCTTTGAAGCCGCGCTCGACGATAAAGGCGGTAATCCCGTGCGGACCCTTGTCCAAGTCGGTTTTGGCGTAAATCACATAGGTGTGGGCATCCGGGCCATTGGTGATCCACATTTTATTGCCGTTGAGAATGTAACGGTCGCCTTCCTTGCGGGCATGCAGCTTCATGGAAACTACGTCTGAACCTGCGTTGGGTTCACTCATCGCCAGTGCGCCTATATGCTCGCCGCTGACCAGTTTGGGCAGGTATTTTTCCTTCTGGGCCTGATTGCCGTTGCGGTTGATCTGGTTGACGCACAGGTTGGAGTGGGCGCCGTAGGACAAACCTATGGACGCCGAAGCGCGGGAGATCTCTTCCATGGCGACGACGTGCGCCAGATAACCCATGTTGGCACCGCCGAACTCTTCGGGGACTGTTATCCCAAGCAGCCCCATGTCGCCGAACTGAGGCCAAAGCTCGTTGGGGAAGGCGTTGTCCTGATCCACCTTGGCGGCAATGGGGGCGATTTCATTGGCGGCGAAACCGTTGACTGCATCCCGCAGCATATCGATTTCTTCACCGAGTCCAAAGTTGAGGCTTGAGTAGAGAGAGTTCATTGGCTTGATGTCCTGTAAGTTAATATTTTTATTTTATTATTATGGTGTTTGGTCAATGGCTCAGGCTTTTTCCTGCTCCATGTCATCCAGCGCCTGACGGCACTGAAGTTCGGCAGAATTGAGTTCCATCAACACCACCTTGATATCGTCCATCTGCTGTTGCAGTGAGGTTTTTTTCTCTTCGATCAGGGCCAACATGGTATTGAGCTGTGCATGGCTGCTCTTGTCGGCATCGTAGAGTTCAAACAGTCGGCGGGTTTCCGCCAGGGAAAAGCCCAGACGCTTGCCGCGCAGGATCAGTTTCAGTCTGACTCTGTCCTTGAGACTGTAGATACGAGTCTGACCACGACGCCTGGGTTTGAGCAGCCCCTGATCTTCATAGAAGCGGATGCTGCGGGTGGTGATATCAAATTCTTTTGACAGATCACTGATGGAGTAAGTGGTTTGTGGATTGTGGTTTGCGCTCATCGATAACACCATAAAATGGAACTTGTTTGGCAAGATATATGAAGTTTACGTAAAGGTAAAGTTTGTTGTGGCATTTTGCGAACTGTGAGGTGTCAATCCCCGCTGCCATCGGCCTTTGCCCGTATTGAAACACTCGTTTCAGTTGGCTGTTCATTTATCTCACAGCAGCGGATAGCGATACATGCTGCCCTTCGCTATGCCTATGTTTGCATTCCAATCATTTTGAAGGCCGGAGCGGGTGAACAGCAAAATGCCCTGAAACCAAAAGGCGCAGTTCGAGCAGGGTTTTAGGCTAACGTCTAATTGGGGACAGGGCCAAAAAAGACTATTAATTGTCCCAGGAAGGAAGGGAACGCAGTGCCGTCGCAGAACGGCGTCCTTTGGGAGGACAGATAATGATAGATCCGGGTTTAGCCCTGTATAAGGCGTCACTCGAGGACAAGACACAGTTTTGGGGCGAGTGTGCCCGTGCCATAGATTGGCAACAGCCCTGGGAGCAGGTGCTGGATGAGAGTGAGGCGCCATTTTACCGCTGGTTTAGCGGTGGCATGCTCAACACTTGCTACAACGCGGTGGATAGGCATGTGGCCGCAGGGCGCGGCGAACAGACCGCCATTCAATATGTCAGCCCGGTAACCGATACCGAGTACGGCATCAGCTATAACGAATTGCAGCAGCAGGTGAGCCGCCTGGCGGGCTGGATGCAATCTGTCGGTATCAATAAGGGCGATAGAGTCGTTATCTATATGCCCATGGTGCCGGAAACCGTGTTTGCCATGCTGGCCTGTGCCCGCATAGGCGCCATACATTCAGTGGTGTTCGGCGGCTTTGCCGCCAATGAGCTGGCAACCCGGATCAACGATGCCAAACCCAGACTGGTGTTGTCTGCCTCCTGCGGTATAGAACCCTCAGGCGTTGTGCCTTATAAGCCTTTGCTGGACAAGGCGCTGGAACTGTCCGAGCACAAGGTGGAAAACTGCCTTATTCTCGGCCGCAGTCAGTATCAGGCCGAGTTGCAGCCCGGGCGGGATCATGACTGGCAGAATGCCATCTGTCAGGCGAGCCCGGCAGATTGTGTGGCGGTCGAAGCCACTCATCCCCTGTACATTCTCTACACCTCCGGTACCACAGGGCAGCCAAAAGGTGTGGTGCGCGACAATGGCGGCCACGCCGTGGCACTGGCCTGGTCGATGAAGGCTATTTACGACATAGACGCAGGCGATGTCTTCTGGGCCGCCTCGGATGTGGGGTGGGTGGTGGGTCACTCCTATATTGTCTACGCACCGCTGCTGGTAGGCGCCACCACCTTGCTGTTTGAAGGTAAACCTGTGGGCACCCCGGATCCCGGCACTTTCTGGCGCACCATAGCCAAGTACAAGGTCAAGAGTTTCTTTACCGCACCGACTGCGATTCGCGCCATCAAGCGTGAGGACCCTGAGGCAAGCTATGTGGCTCAAAGCGATCTCTCTTGCCTGAAAAACGTGTTTCTGGCCGGCGAGCGTTGTGACCCGGATACTCTCAACTGGGCGGCGGAGAAGTTGGCCAAGCCAGTGATAGATCACTGGTGGCAAACCGAAACAGGATGGGCGATTGCCGCCAACTTGATGGGGGTAGCCCCTATTCAGGTCAAAGCCGGGTCACCGGCCAGAGCCGTGCCCGGTTATCAGGTGGAAGTATTGGACGAAATGGGGGAGCAGGTGGCTCCCGGGCAGTCGGGCAATGTGGTGATCAAGCTGCCTCTGCCGCCCGGAACCCTGACCACGCTGTGGCAAAACGATAAGCGCTACCATGACAGCTATCTGGCCATGTATCCCGGTTACTATCTCACAGGAGATGCCGGCTATATGGATGAAGAGGGCTATCTTTACATCATGAGTCGCATCGATGACATCATTAATGTGGCCGGTCACAGATTATCGACCGGACGTTTTGAAGAGGTGCTATGTCAGCATCCGGCAGTGGCTGAAGCAGCGGTTATCGGTGTGGAAGATAAGCTCAAGGGTCAGGTGCCGCTGGGGTTGGTGGTGCTCAAGATGGGCAATACCCTGAGCGAAGAGCAGCTACACAAGGAGCTGGTGGCTCTGGTGCGCCAGGAAATAGGCCCGGTGGCGGCATTCCGTTTGGTGAGCGCCGTGCCCAAGTTGCCCAAGACCCGCTCAGGCAAGATACTGCGTGGCACCATGCGTAAAATTGCCGACAACCAGGAGTTCAAGGCGCCGGCAACCATAGAGGATCCCGCTACTCTGGATCTGGTACGCACCGCACTGACCCGCATGGGCTATGCCGATTCTCTGGTGAAAGAGCACGCCTGAGGCTGACTTTCTCCTTTTGCGCCTGCCGTCGGCAGGCGTTTTTTTAGCTGTTTTTCATGTTGCAAAGGCGCGCCTTTTACACTTTGCCCTTTTAGTCGGCCTTTGCTAAGATGCCGCTGCTCCGTTCGGGGCAACAACAAGTAGTTACATACAAAGTAGTTGCATCCAAGTTTTACATTCAGGCTTGTAACTTAAGCTACACTATGTAGCCTTATCATTCCGGCCGCAGGGACGACCCTGCAAGCGCCTTATCTATTACCGGGGACGACCCCTTTTTAAAAAGGGAAGGTTCCATGAACTGGATACTCTTAATCCTCGCAGGTTTGTTCGAAATCGGTTGGGCCATAGGCCTTAAATATACCCAGGGCTTTACCAAGTTAACTCCGAGTCTGTTGACCTTGGGCGCCATGGCCATCAGTGTCGGTTTGCTTGGGCTGGCGACCAAGTCATTGCCCATAGGCACGGCTTACGGTGTTTGGGTTGGCATAGGTGCCATGGGCACGGCATTGGTGGGTATCTGGCTATTCGGCGAGAGCGCCAGCCTGATGAAAATCGGCAGTTTGCTGTTGATTTTTATCGGTGTTTTGGGGCTGAAACTGGCCAGCTGAACCCGGAGGTTTGCCTGTTAATCGTGTTTTTCAAACAAGGTTATCGCCAAGGGTGACTGGTAATTAACTTTCGTTAATCAGTATAATTAATCCACTCAAGGCCGGCTGTGTGCTCACAAAATGGCCGGCTCCTCTGCTACCCGTGGAATTAATAACAATGCAAACCCACAAGCATCTTTCTGACATCGGGGTCATAGGCCTGGGTGTTATGGGCAAGAATCTCGCTCTCAATATCATAGATAACGGCTATCGGGTCGCGGCGTTCGATCTGGACAGTCGCAAAGTGACAGCTGCCGAAAACCAGGCCAAGGTGGAAGTGACCGAGAGGGAACAATTGCTGTTTGGCTGTAATAATCTTACTGATTTGATGGCAAATTTAGCAACACCGCGCATCCTGCTGTTGTCCATCCCGGCCGGTACGGCAGTCGATGCCGTATGCCAATCCCTGCTCGATGCCGGAATTGAGCACGAGGATATAGTCATAGACACGGGCAATAGCCTGTGGACAGACACCATAGCGCGGGAGCAGCGCTATCGCGATCAGTTTATCTTCTTCAGCT
Source organism: Shewanella sp. 38A_GOM-205m (assembly GCF_000518445.1). NCBI lineage: Bacteria > Pseudomonadati > Pseudomonadota > Gammaproteobacteria > Alteromonadales > Shewanellaceae > Shewanella > Shewanella sp. 38A_GOM-205m. The sequence goes on from NZ_JADP01000001.1 coordinate 195,909, forward strand.
CAGCCGTATCCGGCGGTGAGGTGGGGGCCAGATTCGGGCCCTCGCTGATGCCAAGCGGTGATATCAAGGCCTGGGAGCGGGTTGCTCCCATTTGGCGGGCGATAGCTGCCAAGGTGGATGGTGACACCGGATTGCCGCTGGAGAGATTCGAGCCCGGCAACCCGGTTACCCAAGGGGAGCCCTGCACGGCTTACATTGGCCCGGCCGGTAGCGGTCACTATGTGAAGATGGTGCACAACGGCATTGAATATGCCGACATGCAGTTGATTTGCGAGGCTTATCATTTGCTAAGCCAAGTGCTGGGCCTTGATGCCTACGCCATTGCCCAGGTATTCGAGCGCTGGAATACAGGTGTGCTCTCCAGTTATCTGATGGAAATCAGCGCCGAGGTCTTGCGGCAACAGGACCCATTGAGCGGCAAGCCTCTGGTTGAGATGATCCTCGATAAGGCGGGGCAGAAGGGCACAGGCCTGTGGACGGCTGTCAGCAGCCTGCAGATAGGTTGCCCGGCGCCCACTATCGCAGAAGCGGTTTATGCCCGCGCCATCAGCACTCAAAAGGTTCTGCGCCAGAGTTTGGCCAGCAAGTTGGCCGGTCCCGAAGCGCGAGACACTCAATCGGCGGCCTCGGAGGAGCAACAAAGCTTTATTGATGGCCTGGAGAGTGCACTCTATTGCGCCAAGGTGAGCTGTTATGCCCAAGGGTTCCAGTTGATGGCGATGCAGGCTCAGGAGCAGGGATGGCGGCTGGATTTTGCCGCCATCGCCAGGATCTGGCGCGCCGGCTGTATTATTCGCGCCAGATTCCTGCAATCCATAGCCGCAGCCTACGACAGTGAGCCGGAATTAGCCAATTTGCTGTTGGCCGATGGCTTTGCTTCAACGCTTTCGGCGCGCCAGCAGGCATGGCGGCAAACGGTTGCCAAGGCGGTGCTTGCAGGTGTGCCTGTGCCTTGCATCTCATCGGCGCTTTCTTACTACGACAGTTATCGCAGTGAGACGCTGCCGGCCAATCTGTTGCAGGGGCAACGGGACTTTTTCGGAGCGCATAGTTTTGAGCGCATAGACCAAGCTGCCAACGAGCGTTATCACCTGGATTGGAGTGACCCCAAGCGGCCGCTGATTAAGCTGGATTGAGGGAAAGCCGAGTCGGGCAGAACATAATCGCCGAACAACAAAAAGGCTTCCAACTGCATGGCAGTGGAAGCCTTTGTTATTACTATCCCTTTGTTATTGCTTCCCTGGGTTAAATGGTAAATACCAAGCCTAAGCTGAACAGGGCACTGAACATCATGGTCAGTTTGGCTGTACGTCCCAGCAGGGGATTCAGCGCCGCGCCCGATACTTGCGTGAAATCGCTGGACAGCCTGCGGGCCATCAGCAGTGCGAGGCCTGTCAGCAGCACAGGCAGCCCAGGCAGCAAGCCCAGTAGGAAACCTGCGATAATCAGGCCGAAGGGTAAGTAAACCAACGCCTGGTACAGCACCTTGGACTGGGCCTCACCTATGCGTACCGCCAAAGTGCGCTTGCCGGCTTTCTCGTCGGTATAGATATCGCGAGTGTTGTTAACCAGGCAGATGGCGGCATTGAGTAGGCCCACAGCGCTACCCAAAATCCAGGCTGCGGTGCTGGTATCACCGGCCTGCAGGTAGTAACTGCCGACAACGGCTACCAAGCCAAAGAAGATAAAGGCCGCCACTTCGCCAAGGCCGTGTGAGGCCAGCGGGTATGGGCCGCCGCTGTAACCCAGGGCACCCATAATGGAAGCCGCCGCCAGGATGGCAATCGGCCAGCCTCCGTGCCAAATGAGGAAAGACCCCACTACCAATGCCAGCAAGAGGCAAAAAATCATCGCGTTGCGTACTTTCTGCGGATCGAGCAAGCCACTCTGGGTGACCCTTATCGGCCCCAGTCGCTCCTCGGTATCTATACCGTTTTTAAAATCAAAGTAGTCATTGGCCAGATTAACTGCAATCTGCAGCAACAGGGCACAGACCATGGACGCCACTGCAATGGCCCAACTGAAGCTCTCCAGTTGCAGAGCCAGTATGTTGCCTATCAGCAAGGGTCCTATCGCCGCAGGCAAGGTGCGCGGCCGTGAGGCTAAAATCCAGGGGTTCATCTTGTCCTTTCTTCAGAGTTAAAGACGGAAAAACAAGCTAAGGATACCAATTTTCCACTTGAAAGTTAGCACAATCGGATAAATGCATTTAACAGAGTTTGAGTCAGCGCACATTTGTACCCGTGCGGATTAAAAAAATGCAGCCATAATCAAATTACCCTTGGGTTTTATGTGTTCTTATTGTTAAAGAATACCCGGTATTTCATGGGCTTAATGCTAATGCAGAGGTTAATATGATGGGGTTTGGGGGCAGGACAGCCCTTATCAGCGGTGCCGCCTCGGGCTTGGGGCGGGCTTTTGCCATAGGATTGGCACAAAGGGGCGCCAGCCTGGCGCTGCTGGATATCGACAGCTGTAAAGATACCTTGAATGCGCTTTCTGCTTTGGGGGCCGATGCCAAAGCCTGGCAATGTGATGTTGCCGACGAACAGCGGGTCGCCAAGGTGTTGCAGGAAGCCTGCGACCACTTTGGCACCATAGAGCTGCTGGTGGCCTGCGCCGGGATCCACCATCCCTGCTCATTTGAAAAGTTGACTGCCAAACAGTGGCGACGGCAGTTGCAGGTGGATCTCGATGGCAGTTTCTTCCTTTGTCACGGCCTCTGGTCACGAATGAAGGCACAGGAGTATGGCCGGATCCTGCTGCTCGGCGGTGTCAGCGGTGTTTTCGGCGATCTGTTCGAAAGTGCCTGGGCCAGTGCCAAGATGGCTTTGCTTGGATTAACCAATAGTCTCAGTCGTGAAGGCAGTATTCACAATATCCGCGTGAACAGCCTCTGCCCCATGGTCACCACTCCCATGACGGAAAAACATTTGGCACTGCCGGTGCAACCCCTGTTTGGGGTGAATGCACCTTTGGCGGCCGGGTTGTTTCTGCTCAGTGAGCAGGCGCCTAATGGCCAGCATCTTTTGGCGGCGGCCGGCAGTATCAGCCGAGTGAGAATGGCTGAAACCGAGCCGGGCTATTTCCATGCCGGCGCCTGTACGCCTGAGCTTTTGGCCAGAGCATGGCCGGAGCTGAGTGTGGCCACTCCATTGGGATTCAGCGACAGCGGAGAGGCACAAATCGTCAAATGGGCCAGGCAGGCCGCTGCCGAGCATGATATAGAGATAGAATAAAGGCTTCTGGTCACGAAGGGCGGTTCTGGGTTAATCTTTGCGGTATATGTCAGCCAGTTAACAGAATTTTATGAGCCAGGTTTTAGATGATCTCTTGTCACTGCTCGCGCTTGAACAGATAGAAATTGGACTTTATCGGGGCCAGAGCCAGGATCTGGGTTTTGGTCATGTGTTTGGCGGTCAGGTCATGGGCCAGGCCCTCAGCGCTGCCCGTCGCACTGTGCCGCAAGAGCGCCAGGTGCATTCACTGCATTCCTATTTTTTACGGGCAGGCGATGAAAAGTTGCCGATAGTCTACGAAGTCGAAAACATGCGTGACGGCGGTAGTTTCAGCGCCTGTCAGGTGAAGGCGATTCAGAAAGGGCGGCCGATTTTCTACATGACCTGTTCCTTCCAGGAGCCGGAGGAGGGTTTCAGCCACCAGGCAGAAATGCCGGAGGTTCCCGGCCCTGAAGGGATACTCAATCAGCAGGAATTGGCGATGACCATGAGGGACAAGGTGCCCGCCAGAATGCTGGAGAAGTTCATGGCCGATGCCCCCATAGAGATGCGCCTGGTCAATCCGCTCAACCCTGTGGCACCTGCGGCGACTGAACCTGTACGCCATGTTTGGCTGCGGGCCAATGGCGCCTTGCCGCCTGAGCATGAAATGCACGATTACCTGCTGGCGTACGCTTCGGATTTCAACTTTTTGGTGACGGCAGCTCAGCCTCATGGGGTGTCATTTCTGACCCCAGGGATGCGGATGGCCACCATAGATCATTCACTCTGGTTCCATCGTCCGGTCAATATGGGCGAGTGGTTGCTGTATGCCATAGAGAGCCCCAATGCCAGTGGTGGCCGGGGTTATGTGAGAGGGCAGTTCTTCAACCAACAGGGAGAACTGGTGGCTTCGGCCACTCAGGAAGGCCTGATACGTATGACTGCCAAATAAGGGAATGAAAGATGATTAAATATGTAAAAGGGCTGGTCGTTGCCGCCGGGATAGTCTTTCTCGCTGCCTGTGTTACGGTTGACCCCAAGGCACCGGTTATCGTCAACGGGGCGGCGGGCTACCTGGAAAGAGTGGCCTTGCCTCAAGGTTCGAGTATCACAATTGCCATCATAGATTTGGATACCCCCGGGGTAATCGTGGCACAAAAGAGCTTTGATATTGCCAGGGCACCGGTGCCGTTCAAATTCATTTTGCCGGCGGAAACCGTTGAGTCCAATGTCAACTATGGTGTGGTGGCCATGATCCAGTATCAGGGGCGAGTGATATTCCAGACCTATGACAGATACCCTGTGATCAACAATGACAAATTTACCACCGAAGTGCTGATGAAGGCGGTGCCTTTACCGCAATTGGATCAGCGTTAAGCGTTGCAGCAGGATATGAAAAGGCGCCACTTGGGCGCCTTTTTACTTGTTACACTCTGAAAATACTTATCTGTTTCTTCAAGGCGGCGGCCAGCTCGGTCAACTCTCTGGCGGAGTTGACGGTTTCTGTGGCGCGGATATCGCCTTCGCGGGCCAGATCTGTTATCTGGTGCAGATTACGGGTGACTTCATCGGCCACCGCGCTTTGCTGCTCTGTGGCACTGGCAATACTGCTGACAGATACCGCCAGATCGGCAATTCGCTGGGCAATGGCGGTCAACTGATTGTTGGCTTCCTCTCCCTGCTCGGCGGAGCGATTACCCAACTGATGACTCTGATCCATGCGTGTAGCCGTGTCCTTGACCTTGGCCTGCAGTGAGGTGATGGTCTGGCCGATTTCCGAAATCGATGCCTGAGTGCGGCTTGCCAGAGTGCGCACTTCATCGGCCACTACTGCAAAACCGCGCCCTTGTTCGCCGGCGCGGGCGGCTTCGATGGCGGCGTTCAGTGCCAGCAGGTTGGTTTGCTCGGCGATGCCATTGATAACTTCAGTGATGGTGTTGATGGCTTCACTCTCTTTGGCTACCCCTTCGACGGCGGTATGGCTCTCGCTCAACTGTCTGCTGAGGGTTTCCAGCCCTTGCACCACCTGGGTCAGTTGCTGGTGTCCGGCGCGGGAGGCTTCGTCTACCTGTTGGCTCTGGTTGGCGCTTTCACCGGCGTGGTTGGCCACATCGCGTATCGAAGTGGACATCTCCTCAATGGCGGTCGCTATTTGATCGGTTTGAGCCATTAGAGCTTGGGCTTCATCGCCGTTGAGACGGGCAACTTCCTGGGCCTGTTCGGCCTGGTATTCCAGAGTTTGTACTGAGCCCTGCAATGCCTGGATCAGCTGTTTCAGTCCCTGGGTCATTTCGGTGACGCTGTTGCTTATCCGTACCACTTCGTTTTCGCTGCGGCTGTCGAGTTTTGGCAGTGCTTGGCTGAAGTCGCCTTTGCCCAGGTTTTCCATGTGGCGCTGCAAGGTTTGCAGTGGTCTGACAGTGCGTACCAGCACGACAGAGAGCAGGGCGGTGATCACCAGAATACCAATCACGGCAACCAGGGCGTTGATCAGTAAAAGAGTCTGGCTTTCCTCATTCAACTCGGCGGCTTTGACCTGACCGATAAGCTCCCAGTTCCAGCCGGGAATGGTAGCGCTGTAGGCAATCATCTCCACGCCTTTGCTGTTGTGATAGCTCTTGACCCCTTCACTGTTCATCAGCTCATCGAGTGGCAAGCCATCGAGCTCTGCCTCTGTCACGGTTTGTCCCTGAACCAGGCTGGGATGAGCCACCACCACTTTGTCGGCGCGGCGCAGCAGCAGGTAGTTGCCGCTTTCTTCCAGGCGCAGCTGTTTGACCGACTGCTGCAACTGCACCAGAGAGTCACTGATGTCGAAGCCTATATAGAGAATACCTATCACTGACCCTTGAGCATCCTTGACCGGACGGTAAACCGTCATATAGTCGCGGCCGAACAACTTGGCATAACCCTCATAGACTTGGCCCTGAATAAGTTTTTGATAGCCCGGGTGTTTTGTTCCCAAATAAGTCCCCAGAGCGCGGCTGCCATCGGCCTTTTTCAGTGAGGTGGCAATACGTAGAAAGTCATCGCCGTCACGAACGAACACAGTGGCATTCCCGCCTGTGAGGTTGGCATATCTGTCGACTTTACTGCGGGAGGAGTTGAGCTGTTCCTTTTCATGCATCAATGCCGGGGTATCTATCCCCAGGACTCTGACAGTTTTGTTTTCCGGTTTATGGAATTGGCCTGGATACATGGCCCTGAATACATCGGCATTGCGACGGGCCAGGGACAACAGGCTCTCGTATTGCAATGCCAGCAGATCATCGACCCCATGGATCTGTTGCTCCATGGCGGTTATCGCTTTCTCTTTCAAGGTCGATGAGGCTGTCAGGTAGGAGATGCTACTCAGGATGCCAAACACCAAAATCGTCAGCACAAAAGCCAGTGTGCCGATCTGTTTGGCGATAGGCCAGTTGCGGTAATTCATTATCGTTATTCCTGTATGACCGGTTTGTTGAACTTTATCTCATTCACGTTAAACAAGTTTTGACCTGAATCTAACTATGGGCTCGCCCCTTTATTTTAGAGGAAGCTTGATTACAGCAGTACAGTTTGGGCAAGTTTTTAACCCTTTATATTGTATACAAAATAAAATATGTGATATAAAAGTTGCGGTTTTGTTACCGCTACGGGTTAAAACAAAAGTGGGGCAAGCCAGGGAGTAGAAAGATAAATAGAGCTAACTGATTGATTAATATTAGAGGAAGGGAGAACGAGTATGAGAATGCAGCCATTGGCTATCGCCATTTCCTGCCTGTTGGGGGCTTCGGCATCGGCTTGGGCCGAACAGAGCGCGGCAGAACAGGTGGAACGGATTGAAGTCACAGGGTCGAGGATTAAGCGTGTCGATATGGAAGGCGCGACCCCGATCACCACTATTACCGCCGATGAGCTGGCCAAGTCCGGGTTTGCCACGGTCGGCGATGCCTTGCGTTCCTCCAACCTCAACGCCTTCGGTTCCTGGGGCGGTGGTTCCAACAATGGTTGGGGTTCCCAGGCTACGGTACAACTCAAAGGGGCTTCGGCCTTCAATACGTTGACGCTGCTGGATGGCAAACGTATGGCCAAGTCCCCTGTGCTGGATGGCGGCGCCGCCAACATCAATACTATTCCGATGGCGGCGGTCGAGCGGATTGAGATACTGACAGACGGCGCCTCGGCGATTTACGGTACAGACGCCATTGCCGGTGTGGTCAATATTATTCTCAAAAAGGACTTCGAGGGTATCCAGCTCGACGGTCGTATGGACAGGCCCAGCAATGAAGGCGGTGATTCCTCCAATCTGTCGTTCACCGGTGGACTCAATTCCGATAAGGGCCACCTGGTGTTCACCTTTGAACACTATGAGCAGAAACCTATCATGCAGTCGCAGCGCTGGTTTACCCAACCCTTTGTGGTACCGGGGGGCGATGCATCCGACTATCAGGATTGGGTCAATATTTCGCCCACCGGCAGGGTGCTGACCCAAGGGGCGGCAGGAAACTGGGTTTATTCGGCTCCCTTTGCCAACAGTGACAGAGACTGCGCCGATGTTTATGGTGATAAGTTTGTCGGTGTGCTGAACGACAGCGATTATCCCGGCGATACCCTGTGCGCCTATGACTATACCAAGGCCGCAGCCACTACAGTGGATCAGAGCCGCAACAATACCCTGTTGCACTATACCTATGAGCTGAGTGATTCGCTGCAACTGACTGCCAGAGCCTATTGGGCCGCCAATGAGACCCGGGATATTTCGGCGCCGGTCCCGGCCTGGATCAGCATTCCCAATGGTTTACCCGCCTATACCACGGCCGAGGGGCTCGAGTTGGTTGAGCTGATGGCCGACCCTTCTGCCGGAATGAACTTTCGCTTCGATACCGCGGGTGACAGGGTCGCCGAGCATCATGACAACATCTTTGACTATCTGCTGGCGCTCAACGGCACTGCCGACTTTATCAGTTGGGATCTTGCATTCAACTACAATAAATACAGCAACTTCACTTGGGGGACTGGCTATCAACTCAAGGGCGCCAGCTCAGATCTTATCGGCCATTGGGACACAAACAGCAACAACTTTGTCGGCTGGGACCCCAGAGACCCGAATTCCCCCATGCCCGGGGGCGCTACCGCCAACTATGATAAGCGCATGACGGCCACCTATCTGGATATCAATGGCGGCGCTTCCATGGATTTGTTTGAGTTGCCCGGTGGCTTCAGTGCCTTGTATATCGGCGCTTCCTATCGTGAAGAATCACTGGATTCCAAGGTGGATGCCTTGGCCGAGGCCGGCATGATAACCGGCGGCAACGGTGGCAGTGGCGGCGAGGGCGAGCGTGAAGTTTGGGCTACCTACTTCGAGTTTATGCTGCCACTGTTTGACTCGCTGGAGTTGAATCTGGCCGGGCGCTACGATGACTACTCGGATTTCGGCGGCACCTTCAACCCCCAGTTGTCGCTGCGTTATCGGCCGTTGGAGTCCTTGATGTTGAGGGCATCCTGGGGCACAGGATTCAGAGCGCCGACTCTGTCGGATCTCTATCAGGGCACCAGCGAAAGCTATGGCGATATTACCAACTACCTGAGTTGTTACGATAATCAGGAAGATATCGACTCTTGCAGCCGCACCGACAATGCACCGACCCTGACCGGCGGCAATCTGGAGCTCGAAGCCGAAGAGTCTGAATCCTACAACCTGGGGCTGGTATGGGATATCAATGACAATTTCAATGTCTCGGTAGATTATTGGTCGCTGGAGATCACCAATATGATCGAAGAGTTGTCGGCCAGTGAAATCGTCCGCACCCAGGCAAGACTCTGGCAGGCGGCAGATGCCCAAGGGCAGCCCAAACCCGATGTCAGCGATATCTATCCTGGCACTGCGATTTCTCGTTTGGGTAATGGCCGTATCGATTATGTGCAGAGTCAGAAACTCAATCTCGGCCGCAGTGAGCGTGAGGGGCTGGATCTCAGCTTCAGTGGCACCCTGGAAACAGAATTTGGTGACTGGAAGCTGGGCCTCGGCTGGTCACACTACTTCAAGTATACCTATACCTATGCCAGCGCCGGAGAACAGGTGCTGGGGGATGATGTCGCCGGGCGAGAGGGCACCCCGGAGGATAGATTGAATCTGACACTGGACTGGAACTATGGCGACCATGCCGTCAGCTATTTCAGTAATTTTATCGGTAGTCAAACCAGCTGGGATGTTCTTGATGACAGTTGGGATCCGGCGGTCGGGCAAACTATTGATGACAGCAAGCTCTATGAACTCGACAGTATCTGGTATCACAACCTCAGTTACACCTATACCTTACCCTGGAACAACAGCTTGTCGCTGGGGGTAACCAACCTCACCGATGAGGACCCAGTGCTGGCCTACGACGGCAGCTATAACTCCAACCTGTACGATATCCGCGGTCGAACCTACTGGGCCGGCTTCCGTCAGGCGTTTTAACGCCGCTCCCTTGATCCTCGTTGGATCTTCAGGCACACCCGTTTGGGTGTGCCTTTTTTGATCAATATTGGTTCGCCATCGCCAAATCGCGGGAGCATTCGGGCCGAGGTTTCAGCCATAGAGAGTAGACCACAGGTACCCAAACCAAAGACAAAAGGGTGGTCAGTGCCGTGCCTCCGGCAATGGCTATGGCAAAGGGGGGCCAAAAACCGCCGCCACCCAGAATAAGTGGCAGAAAGCCACCTACTGTAGTGATGGTGGTTGAACCTATATGACGACTGCAACTCATCACCCCGGCGAGAATGACGTCGGTGTCGCCGGCACGTGCCATAGGCTCGGACTCGAGTTCGGCCAGGATCACTATGGCGGCATTGATAGCCAGGCCCATCAAGCCCAGCAGACCTATTATCACGGTAAAGCCAAAGGGATAACCCAGAGCCCAGACCGCCAGCAGCCCGAGCCCCGCCGATTGCAGGGCGCTGAGCAGAATGATTCCCGTCAGCCTGAAGGAGTTGAAAGAGAGTACCAGCACTGTCAGCAATGCGGCGATCACCAAGACGATATTGGAGAGCAGATTACCCACGGCTTCATCACGTTTGGCACTCTCACCGCCTATCTCTATTCGGTAGGAGGCGGGCAGTTTAAGCTCGGCCAGTTTGGGTTTGACTCGCTCCAGTACTTTTTGCGGCAACACTCCTGAGGCGATATAGGCTTCGAGTATATTAACCCGCTGGCCGTTGTAGTGAGGAATAGCGCCGCGGCTGGCATTGACATGGCTTTGACTCACGGCCGAAAGCGGAATCGACTCACTATTGGGCGCCAGCAAGCTTATTTGCGACAGTTTGGATTGCTGTTCGCCGACACCGGCGCCGAGCTTGACTCTCACCGGCAGCGATTCAGTTTGCTCCAGCAAACTGCCACCTGTGATGCCTGTGGTGGACATCTGGATCTGTGAGGCGATCTCACTCAAACTCAGGCCGGCCATCAGGCTGGCATCTTCATCGAGCTGCAGCCACACCTTGGGCGCCCCCGGGCTCAGGGTCGCCCGGGTGTGGATCACATCCCGGGTCTCGGCCAGTAGTCGCCGCACCTCATCTCCAAGCTCGGCCAGGCGGTCGAGGTTGGGGCCATAGAGTCTCAGCTCCACCGGGGCGTTGAAGGGCGGGCCCTGTTCCAGTTTACGCACCAGGATCTGCGCATCCGGATAGTCTCTATCCAGTTGCTGTTGCAACTCGGGGATTAAGCGATTGGCGGTGCGAAAGTCGCGGGTTGTTATCATCGCCTGGGCGTATTGGCTGGCGCCCTGCTGTTTTTGAGTCAGGTTGTAGTAAAAGGATGGCACGTTCCCGCCTATGACCCAATTGACGCTTTCTATGCCGTCAGTGCTGCGCAGCTCTCTATCGAGTTGTTTGACTCTCTGCTCTGTCCTCGCCAGGCTGGCATGGGGCGAAAGATAGAGCTCCAGCTGGAACATGTTTCTGTCCGATGGCGGGAAAAACTGCTCTGTCATCTGCCCGGAGGCCACAAAGCCTGTCAGTGGCAAGATACCGATCAGCAGCGCAGCAGTTTTCGGGTAGTTGAGCGCCAGTTGCAGAGTCTGACTATAGGCTCTGGCCAACCTTGGCAGGTTTACCCCGTGGTGATACCAGCGATTGTCGTCCTTGGCGCGGCTGAAACGCCCGGCGAGACCGGCTATCAGGGTGTGGGAGATGAGGTAGGAGCCGAGCAGGGCAAAGATCACTGAAATAGCGATACCACTGACAAACTCGCCGGCGGCGCCAGGCATCAGCACTATCGGCGCGAATGCCAGCATGGTGGTGATGGTGGAGCCGGCAAGCGGCAGCCACAGGTGCCTGATGGTGGTGTTGACCGCCTGCAGCTTACTCATGCCCTCGCGGCGGCGCTGGGCAATGGCATCGACAATCACAATGGCGTTATCCACCATGATCCCCAGTGCCACCACCAAGCCGGTGACTGACATCTGATGAATGGGCAGGCCGGTAAACTTCATGCAGGCCAGGGTAAATAGTGCCGTCAGTGGCAGTGACAAGGCGACGATAAGCGCATTGCGCATGCCGACAGTCACCAGCAGCACCAGGAGAATGAGCACAAACCCCTGCAGCAGGTTGACGAGCAACTCCTGCAGACGCTCATTGGTATACCCCTCTTGCTCAAACAGCCATTGCATGCGGATATTGGCAGGGAAGTCTTGTTCCAGCTCGGCCGCAACCTGGCGGACTTGTTCACTCCAGATATCCACCCGAGTATTGTTGAGCATGCGGGCGGCCACCATGATGCCGGGCTCACCGTCCAGCCGCGCCAGATTATCCGGCGGATCCTTGGGCTGGCGGCTGATAACGGCGATATCGCCAAGGCGGATCAGTTGCCCGAAACTGTCGGTCTTCAGCGGCACCTGGCGGATACGCTCCAGCGAGTCCAGTTCACCGGAAACTTCCACCAACGCCCGGAAGCTCTGGTTGTTGATTTCACCGGCCGACACCTTGGTATCGGCCTGATTGAGAATTCCGGCAACGGCTCCCGGTGTCAGTCCGAGACGATTGATACGCTCGCCATCCAGCGTGACCAGAATTTCCTCCGTCGGCGCGCCATAGAGTTTGACAAAGTCTGTACCGCTCAAGAGCCGCAGTTTGCTTTGCAACTCTTTGGCGTAACGGCTGAGAATGTCGGGGCGCGCTTCTCCGCCGCCGTTCCATCCCAGGCCTATGATGGCGGTGTAGGCGTAACCCAGTTGATCGTCCAGTACCGGCGGATTGACACTCTGTGGCAGGCGGCCGCTGCTGTCGGCCAGCAGATCTCTGGCTCTCGACCAGACCGGCTCGGTTTCTATGACGTTATCTTTGAGCTCGAGTTGAATCACCGAGACCCCGGGTCTTGAGGTGGACTGGATAAGCTTGAGTTCCTCAAGTCGCCTAAGCTCATTTTCCAGTACTTCAGTCACCAGTGCCTCGACCCGCTCGGCGGAAGCGCCCGGATAGCTGGTGATCACAGAGGCAAAGCGGTTGGTGATATGGGGGTCTTCGGTGCGTGGCAGGCTGGAAATGGCGCCGAGCCCGGCAACCAGCAATAGGGCTATCAACAGGCTGGCGAGGCGGCCATTCTCGACAAAAGCCTTGATAACAGCGTTCATTGTCCACCTCTTGCGGTCAATGCCGCTCCCGGTGAGACTCTTTGCCCGGCAACCAGTTTATGCAGGCCTGTGGTGACAAACTGCTCTCCCGGGCTGATGGCACCGGTAATAAAGGCGTTGTCGCCCTCGGTATAGAGAATTTCCACATCGCGGCGCTGCAGTTTAAACCCTTCGACATCTTGCTTGAGCACGTACAGATTCCACAGACCGCGAATACCGTCGGTGAGCGCCGATACCGGAACCCAGTAACCTTCACGGGGAACTTCACGGCGGTATTGCAAATAAGCCAGTTCGCCATTGATAGGTGTCGTTTCCGATGTGGGGGTGATGCTGAACCTGAGCTGCACTGTGCGGGTGACCGGATTGATTTGGCCGCTGATCCCTTGCAGTTGGGCCTGATAGTAGTGTTCGGCGACTCTGAGACTGAGAATGGCTCCCGGTTGCAACTGCTCGGCAATATTCAGCGGCACACCTATCAGTGCCTGCAGATTGTCGCTCTGCACCAGGGTAAAGACCGGGCTGCCCAGGGCGATGACTTCGCCGAGATTATGCTCTCTTGCGGCTATCACACCGGCAAAGGGGGCGATGAGAAGCGATTTCTGCCGCTTAAGCTCATTGGCCTTTAGTGAGGCTTCCAGCCTGGCGTGCCCGGCTTCCAGGCTGGCCAGCTTGCCTTTGAGCTCGTCGAGTTGCTGCTCGGAAAGATATTGCTTGGCACTGAGCTCCAGTGAGCGTTTCAACGTTGCCCGGGCCAGCGAGATATCGGCCTGATTCTGATCCAGTGCCGCCTGTAATTCGGTCTGCTCTGCTTCCAGCAAGCTGGTATCCAACTGTGCCAACAATTGTCCTGGTTTAACTCTGTCACCTGTATCGACCAGGAGTTTTTGCAACTTGCCTGCGAGTTCGAAACCTATGCCTGTGGTATTGCCGGCTCGTATGCTGCCACTGAATTGCTGCAGTTTGGTGTAACCTGGCTTTAACACAAGATTGGCACTGTTGACCACTGGGGGTTTGGTTTCACTGTGCTCAGATGGCTGTGGTTGGCAGGCGGATAGGGATAATAACAAAGTGAGGGTGACAACCAGTGCACCGCTGCCCAGGCTCCTGTGGCTGACGTATTTGGTTTCAGGCCGGGGTACCTTGGTTTTTCCGGCGTCCTTGATGGTCTGTTGCAACGTCCTCTCCCTGCTTTGACTGACAATTGTTATTGATAGGTTAAACTGGACTTACTAGTCTAGTTTGGTAGAACTGGACTGTCTAGTCTATTTTGTGGTCTAATGCATTCCAAGGCGTTGCCGAATTAGGTACTAGTTATAACGATATGAATACTCAGCAATTAAGTCGTAGTGAACAGAAGAGGGCTCAGATACTGGAAGCCGCAATCGAGCTCTTCTGCGCTCAAGGGTTTCCCAATACCAGCATGGATGAAGTGGCTAAAACTGCCGGGGTGTCGAAGCAAACGGTTTACGCTCATTTTGGTTGTAAGGATGAGCTGTTTGTGGCGGCTATTGAATCCAAGTGCGTGGTTCGTCAGATTGCGGAAGTGCTGTTGGCCGACGCTGCCCGGCCGGAGCAGGCACTGGCGGTGTTTGCTGAGTATTTCGGCGAGCTGATCGTCAGTGAGGATGCCATTACGGTTTATCGCGCCTGTGTTTCCCAGGTGGATACTCATCCAGAACCGGCGCAGCTTTATTTCGATGCCGGACCCGAGTACATGTTGGGTCTGTTGGTGGATTTCTTTACCCAGGTTGAGCGTCATGGCGGGTACCACTTCGGCAACAAGCGTCAGGCCGCGGTGAGGCTGAGCCTAATGTTGTTTGGTGAGCTGCGGCTCAGAAAAGAGTTGGGGCTGGATACAGGGCAACTCGAGGCGCAACACAGGGATTATTGCATTGAAACGGCGGGATTGTTTCTCAAAGCGCATAGGTTGGAATAGCGTACTGTTATAATTGGCTTTTCTTTGAACGGCAAAAGGACATGAAATGAAAAAAACGGCCGCATTTATCTTACTGGGCGCTATCAGTGCCAGCACCGGCTTATTGGCCGCAGAGGCTCCAGCCTCCCGCTATACCCTGAGCCTGGCGGCCATTGAAAATGCCGATACGGATATTGATGGTGGTGGAGAGCTGGGACGCCGCAGCTATCTTCTGGGCGCGCGCGGAGATTGGCAACTGGATGAGCGTTGGGGGCTGGGTGTCAGCCTTGGCTATGACAAACTGGATTGGGATTTCTCTGCTTTGCCAACCAATGGCGCCAGTGATATGGCTTTTGCCGCCAGTCAGTTTGACTCGGCCCAGCGTTACTCGGCTTCTGTCAGCCTGAGATATACCCTGAACCGGCATTGGAGTCTGATGTTGGCGCCTCAGTTGCAGTATGCTTACAGTGATGAGGTTTCCTCTTCTGATGCCCGAAGCTATGGTGTCATCGTCGGTGCTGTTCACAGGTTTGATTCGGGTAACATGTTGGGTTTTGGGGTTGCTTATCTCAATGATATCAGTGAGGTAAGAACAGTTCCTTACTTGCTTATCGATTGGCAACTCAGTGACAGATGGCGGGTGGGCAACCCCTTTCAGGCAGGTTTTACCGGTCCGGCCGGGATAGAGTTCAGTTATCGGATTTCGCCTGAGATGGAATTGGGGTTGGGGTCATCTCATCGGACTGAGCGGATTTTGGTGGGGGAAAACGAACAGACACTGGAGCTGACGGAAATCAGCAGCTTCGCCCGTTTGGGCTGGCAGCTGGGACAAGGGTTCAATCTCAACGCCTATGTGGGTTACTTCATCAACCCCGAGCTTGAGTTGAGCGAGCCGGAGATCAAGCGGGAGCTGGATAACTATCTGGCCGGCGCTGTCCATCTCAGCTATCGTTTTTGATTGACTTGCCCGCAGGAGCGGGCAAGTTTCATCGATTCAACCGGGTCATTGATAAGCTATTGGCCCGGGAAATTCATTCAGAGGCTCAGTTGGCCAGCATCGCCTTTTTCAGGCTGCTCTGGGCCGGTTCATCGCCGAGCCAAATGTTCAGTAGCGCGCGGCGAAAGTTTTCTCCGGCGATGGTGTCCTGCAATTCACCGTTCTTATAGGCACTGACACCACTTTCCTGGCTGGTATACAGGAGAAAGGTATCGCCTTCTTTGATCTCTTCCTGAAACAGGCTCATGAAACGGTCGATATCGGCCTGTATGGCCTCAGTTTTACCGCCTGTTGCGTCATCGAAGCCTTCAGTAATCGCCGAGCGCATCTTATCTGCGGTGATAAGACCCGAGACTATCTTTAAGCTGACTGCTGCCTGTGGCTGCTCCAATACATCGGCTGTGGTAGTCGCCTTGGCAGGCAGATAGAGACCGCCTATGTAGAGATCCATAAAGAACTTGCTGCGTACCCCGGCACCATTGAGCTTAAGCGGGGTTGCTGCCTGAATGCTGAGGGTTTCCGGGATATTTTCACCGGCAATTTCGCGGGCATTGATTGTGGTGGATAGAGACAATCCCAACAGCAGGGCGGTTAAGGCTATTTTTTTCATTTTGTTCTCTTGCTCTCTTGGTCGCTTGTATCTTAATGAACTGACAAGGTTTTACTGTTGATTGAACGCTTGTCAAAACTATCCGCGTAGGCCCATTTTGAAGTTGCCATCCTGACTGAACCAGACGGCTTGCTTGTGTTTGGGGCTTATCAGTATGGGACCATCGTCGAAAAACAGAAAGCATTTCCAGTTCCGGGCGAAGACTTCCCAACGTGTTTGGATCACCTGATACTTTTCATAACAGAAATATACAGGGGCATCCGCCGGCCAGTCGATGAATTCGGCCAGAGGTTCCGGCAGGCTGTTGTCTTCGCTGTCCCAATGGCTTTGCCAGTATTCCGTTTGATGCCAGGTGGAACTGCGGCTGGCCCAGTCGCCCTTGGTAAAATCCTCGGCGCAGCTGCTCTTATTGCTTATCCAGCGATTCCACACTTCCATGGCACTCTTCTGATCCAGTGGCAATATGGCCGCCTTGTCCTGGTCGCTGACCGGCAGATCCTTATGGTTGAAGATCCATTTGCGGCGATACTGATCGAGTGGAATATAGCTGTGATTCAAGTTTTGTTCTCCGGAACTGCGCTTATTTGCCGGGGCATTATAACGGTGGCTAAAGGGGAAAAGAAAGGCCGCAGGAAACGGCCTTTGGCGTTTAGTTTCTGTTTTGCAGTTCGGTTAATCCCTGCTTGGCGCTGAGATTATCCGGGTCAAGCTCCAGTACTTTATGAAATGCCGTGACTGCGGCTTCATCCTGCTGCACTGCCTGCATGAACTGCGCTAACTTCAGCCATACCTGCAGATCCTGCGGATATTTACCTAGATAATCCAGATAGGTTTCCAGTGCCTGTTGCCCTTTACCACTGAGACGTAAAATGTGGGCATATTGCGGCAGAAAACTGTCATTCAAGTGGCTTAATTCCGCCAGAGTGGTTTCGGCCATAGGCAGCAGGTTGAGCTGCAGCGCCAGCACTGAAATCATTCTGAGCTCGGTTTCGGTTATTTGTTGCTGATCTATCTGTTGCAGTGCATGCAGCGCTTGTTCGGGGGCTTGTTTAAGTACTTCCAAATTGGCCTTGGCCAGCCAATAGAGGCGTTTGAGCTCGGGTTTTTCCGGCAGTACGAATTCGAGGTTATTCACCATTTGCTGCAGACCGTGTTGATGCCGTTGACTCTTAAACAGCATTATCTTGTCAAATATTCTGTCCTGAGTATTACTGTCGGCCAAGACGTCGCGATAAACTTGGCGCGCAGTAGTCAACATCCTGTGGAAGTTCTTATCGAGTTCATCGGCCAGAGTTTGTTCCTGAGGCCGTATTTGATGGTTTTGCCGCCAAATATGCACTCTGCCTGGGGTGTTATCCTGCTGCCACTGCTTGGCCAGTGACTCGAGTTTGGCATCCGGGCTGAGTTCTTCTTGGCGGGATTTCACTCGGGTTAAGGCGCTGTCAACAAGCCCGCCCAAGTGCTTGGCAATGACACAATAAGCCTGGTAGTAGTCCAGGTTCATTTGCTGCATTTGGGTTTGAGTCCACTCGTCGCTGCAGCGAGCGGTTAGAAATGCTGAAAATTCCCGGTAACCATAAAACTTGATCAGTTGAGCCATGTCACTGAAGTCTTTGTTGAGTTTGGCCTCTGTGGTCTGCAGTTGCTTTAACAGTTTGTTCGAAGGGGCTTTTGAATTGATTTCAGCCTGACAGGCTTTGAATGCCTTATGGGTAAGGTTTTCAATTCGGGTCAACTTTTGCTTTGCCTGTTCGAGTTGTTGAAAACACAGTTGCAGATCGGCTTTCTTATTTACTTGTTCCAAGTTTGAGCTTGAAAGTCGCTCTGACAAGGGTTTTTTGCGCTGTTGTAGTTTTATGTTCTCGTGAGAGCAAAAACCAATGCCCGCTATTCTGGCGGCGTCCTCGGAAAGGTTTATATATTCATGCTGGGGATGGGCGGCGATTTCATCTTCAATCGCCTGCCTGGCATGGAGTAACTGAAGAGGGGTCTCTGCCAGATAGCCGCTGTAGGTCTCCACCCATTCACACATATGCCCAAGGCTGGGACCCAATTTCGCTTCCTGAGTGCCGGATGCGTGGGAAACGCCATGCCTTGAGTAACACAGATCCATGCCGGTAAACAGTATTTGGCTAAAGCCCATCTCTATTGCCAGCAATAATGAACTGTTGGTAACAGTTGGGCCTTTGGTGATGATATTGCTGTGATGGGTTTGCCAGGGGAAGCGGTCACCCAGATAGAGATTTTCCCCGGCCCATTGGCCCACTATCCAAGGGTGGGCGTGGTAAGAATGAACCAGGAGAAAATCTTCGGGATATTGCATCATCTCTCTACTGACATCAAAGCTGAATGCCTGTGGATCCACTGTCACGACTATGTCAGGTTTTATCCCGTGATTGATGAGCTTGGCAGCAATGCGGGAAACCGCGAATATGGTCATTCTCTGTTGATTGGCCTTGAGCCAATCGAGCTGTAAGTCCATTGAAGGGCCGCCGGCGACTATAATGGCGGTTTCCCCTTCAAAATGCCCTCGCAGTATTTCTGCCGGAGAGTGATTATCGCAGACATTTTCCAGTTGGCGCTGTACAAACTCTTTCTGGTTGTAGTTGACACCTTGATTGAAACGTTCGTGATCCAATGCCTGTGCAATAGCACTTTTTAGCAAAATATACTCGGGAAGCGTCTCGGCTGCTGCGGCCATAGAGTGGTAATGGCGGTATTGCCCTTTGGCGATACAAATATCATTACCGGCTTGTTTGAGTATCTCGGGCAATTCGGCTTCTGTGGTGATCCATAACTTACTCTTGAGTGAATCTGGAAGGTCAATATTGAGTAGGCTCAACACTTCGGCAAGCTCGACGAAGATAAAGCGGCTTCCGGCTGGAAGCTCCATAGACAGTATATAGTTGGCCAACAAGCCGGAATCCATGCCGGTGAAGATATAAAGGGTGTCTTCAGCCGTTAATTGCTTGGCGAATTTATTGCGATATTGGCTTGCCGAGTCGAATTGTTCAAACATCTGCCGGTTGATCGCAGGCAGATAGGTTTCGTTGAAACGGCTAACGGCAAAGGTATTGAGCATGGCTGATGGAGTGCTTTGCATCTGGGCCCCTGATGGCTTGGACGCCAATTGTCTGACGTTTTACTGTGCTTGAGTCCATAATCTCAAGATATGTGCCAGTTTTCAAAGAGGTGAAGTGATCTCTGTATTGAAAATCGGCTTTTGACTTTGTCTCCTAAGTTTTTGTTATACAATGAAACCTATACTGTGCATACTTTAAGTTGTTGGTTAATAGCCTGGTTTGGCTCAGATTTTGTATATTGACCGGGATAAGAGGATGACGTAAAGCCATTCAGGTTTATCGTCAGCGTAAAAGCAGAGGGCTGGATAATATATGTTCAACAACCAAACAATACTCATTACTGGTGGGACAGGTTCCTTCGGACAGAAATACACCAGAACTCTGCTGGCTCGCTACAAACCCAAGCGTTTAATTATCTTTTCCCGTGATGAGCTCAAGCAGTTCGAGATGCAGCAGCAGTTTAATGATCCCTGCATGCGATACTTTATAGGCGATGTGCGCGATAGTGACCGCTTGATGCAGGCGATGCAGGATGTGGACTATGTTATCCACGCTGCGGCGATGAAACAGGTGCCGGCTGCTGAATACAATCCGATGGAATGTATCAAGACCAATATCCATGGCGCCGAGAATGTAATTAAGGCGGCGATCAGCAATAAAGTGAAGAAAGTGATCGCGCTCTCGACCGATAAGGCGGCCAGTCCGATCAACCTTTATGGTGCTACCAAGCTGGCCTCCGATAAGCTGTTTATTGCTGCCAATAACATAGTCGGCAGCAGCAAAACACGTTTTGCGGCGGTGCGTTATGGCAATGTGGTGGGGTCCCGGGGCTCTGTGGTGCCGTTTTTCAAGAAGCTTGTTGCCGATGGCGCCGAGTCCTTACCGATAACCCATCCGGAGATGACCCGCTTTTGGATCACCCTGCAGCAAGGGGTGGATTTTGTGCTGAAGAACTTTGCGCGGATGCAGGGCGGGGAGATCTTTGTGCCAAAAATTCCTTCTGTGCGTATTACCGATCTGGCCAAGGCTTATGCTCCGCACCTGGAGCATGATGTTATCGGTATCCGTCCCGGCGAGAAAATGCACGAAATCATGTGCCCTGCAGATGACTCTCACCATACCCTGGAGTTTGATGATCACTTTGTTATCACGCCGAGCATCCGGTTCTTTGGCCGTGAAATCGATTTCTGTACCAATGCGCTTGGGGAGACAGGGCAGCCGGTAGCAATGGGATTTGAATATAACTCGGGAACCAACCCTCATTTTCTGGTCGGCGATGAAATAGTCAAGCTGGATGCCGATGTATGATCCCATATGGCAAACAGAATATCAGCCAAGACGATATTGACGCTGTCGTTGAAGTTTTGCAATCCGACTGGCTGACTCAAGGCCCCAAGGTGCCGGCGTTTGAACAGGCGTTGTGTGACTATACTGGTGGCAAATTCGCCGTTGCGGTAAACAGCGCCACATCGGCTCTACATATTGCTTGCCTGGCACTCGATGTCGGGCCAGGCGACAGAGTGTGGACATCCCCCATTACCTTCGTAGCTTCTGCCAATTGTGCCTTGTACTGTGGCGCGAAAGTGGACTTTGTTGATGTCAATCCCGAATCCGGGAACATGTGCCCTGAAGCGTTAAAGGCCAAGCTGGAGCAGGCTAAACGAGAAGGCACTCTACCCAAGGTGGTTATTCCGGTTCACCTCTGTGGTCACTGCTGTGATATGGCTGCTATCGCCGAACTGGGTAAAGCGTATGGATTCAAGATCATCGAAGACGCCTCCCATGGTATCGGTGGCAGTTATCGGGGGCAGAAGCTTGGCAGCTGTGAGTTTTCGGACATCACGGTTTTCAGCTTTCATCCGGTCAAGATTATTACTTGTGCCGAGGGGGGCATCGCACAGACGAATGATCCCGAATTGGCGTTTAGGCTTGGGTTATATCGAAGCCATGGGATTACTAAAGAACCGCTCAAAATGCTGCGTTCAGACGAAGGCGACTGGTACTACGAGCAGCATACCCTGGGCTTCAATTACCGTATGACAGATCTGCAGGCGGCGCTGGGGCTTTCGCAACTTAAGCGCTTGGATGAATTTGTCTGCAAGCGCAACCTACTGGCTACTTATTACAGCCAAGCGCTGGCAAAGTTGCCGGTTGTGAGCGTGGAGCCTTTACTAGGTAGCGTGAGTGCTCGTCATCTTTATATGATACGCCTCAAGGAGGCCGGGCGGCGCCGGGAGGTGTTCGATACCATGCGAGAGCGGGGCGTTCAGGTGCACGTGCATTACTTCCCGGTGCACTTGCAACCCTATTACCTCTCTCTTGGCTTCAAAGAAGGCGATTTCCCGGCAGCAGAGCAGTTTTATCATGAGATATTGACTCTGCCTTTGTATCCGGCTCTGGATGAAACCGCCCAGCAAAAGGTGCTTGATGAGTTGACCGCCAGCCTAAATACCAGGGCGGCGTCTTAAGCTCCTGAATGTAAACTCGAAAATGTCAGCTTGGGACTGGCAGACTGTCGTGCTGCCGTTTGCTTTACCCTTTGCGACTCTTTTTGCGACTAGCTTTGTCGCTCTCTTTGCCGCGCTCTTTACAACTAGCTTTGTCACTATTTTAGTAGCGAGCTTATTTCAGCCATCAACTGCTTGATGCCGCCATGGTTGGCAAATACCCTGGCGGCCTCTGTTTGCAAATTTTCGCGCACTTTGGCATCACTGAGCAACAGTTCCAGTTTGTGAATGGCATCCGAGAGCGAGTCGCTGATAAGGCAAGATTGCGTTTTTTCCAGCAGTGCCAGCTCGGCGTCATCGCACAGATGCCTTGGCGGCAGCAGCAAAGTCGCCGCCCTCGCATAGATGGATTCAAACAGCGACAAGCCATAACAGCTCAGCACCACTTCGGATTCGGCAATCCATTGCTTGAGATTTTCCGGATTTTTAAACACCCGGATATTGCACCCGGCGGGCAATAGTGGCCTAGGTGCCAATGGCCCCTGGATCCAGACTATCGGCCAATCGGTATGCAGTTGACTCAGTAACCCTGGCAACGCTTGGCCATAGCCCAGGGCATCGCTGCCGCCGGTCAATACCAAAATTTGAGGCTTCTTCGGCCTTTGGGGAAGGGGACTGAACAGGTAGTTTTGCCAGCCGGAAGATACCTTGGGATGTTGCAGTGAGGTATTGAAGCTGGGAATGAACAGCCAATCCAACTCAGATAACAGCGGCGCCAGTTTGTCTATGCCGACAAGTTTGCGTCCCTTGTGTCTTAAGTTTTGCAGCGCCTGCTTGATGGCAGGTAGAGCGATAAAATCCGGGTGGAGATCCAGTATGATCAGCGGGTTGGCATCGGCCTTTAACGCGGTAAGCCATTCCGCTTCTGTTTGATACCAAGTGACTTTTGCCGATGATGTCTGGGCGAGTGGGTTAGGTGTCGAGCCTTCGTAGAGCGCATGAACTTGGGCACCTATGGCCAGATACTCCTGCAAGGCATCGGCGATCAACTCGGCGCGCTTGAAGTGTCCCAGGCCGATATCCGCTCCCAAGTGACAATAGATGCTGGCCTTGGCGTATTGACGATCGGCGGCTTTTTGCTGCACATGGGCGTTGATGGCGCTCAAGGCCGGGTCGATGAGCAGTTGCTCCTGAACCCAGGCGAGGCTAACGATGGAGTCTGCCGGATGCTCGGCGTACCAGCGGCGGTAGACCTCAGTCATGAAGCGGTAATCGGCCTGGGTATCGACAGAGATTCGCTGCTGGACTTTTGAATAGTCACCGCTGTCGGGAATGCTCAAACGTTCGAGTATCGGGGTTAACTTATCCCCATAGCCTACGTGTTCTCTGGACATGGCGCATTGACTGACCGACATCAATTTGTCCCAGCCTCGGCGGCTATAGAAGGCCATCCCTTCATGTATTGAAACAACGCCTGGGTTCAGTTCAATGCTGTCTTTCCCCGATGCCTTGAGCGCTTTCAGCCCATGGTCGATAAAGCCGGGATCTATCAGCGGACAATCACCGCAGACGTAGAGAATATAATCCGGATCTTGCCTTTGGATTATGCTATCAAGCCTTGCCATCAGGTCGTTGACATCGCCTTCATAGGGATGACATTCGACGCTATGTTCAGCAGCCCAATCCAGCAGCGGGCGGTTAAAGTCATCTGCGGTTGTGGCCAGTTCACAGTCATTTACTTCTTGGCATTGCATCAGCCTGCGCCAAATATGGCTAATCATGGGTTCGCCGGCCAGTGGCAATAAGTGCTTCCCCGCCAGGCGACTGGAGTTGAGCCTGGCCCCGACAATGGCAAGTGTCTTGGTCATAGCGGCTGTTCCTCTGTTTTGGGTGTTTCTGTTGCCGAAGGGTGAGAGGTTTGGTTATCTGGACTGATGCACAGCTCAAGGCTCAACAGTTGCCCGCCGGGTTTGAGGGTTTCATCGGCCTCAGCCAGCGAGAACCACAGCCGATTCAGATACTGTTCATCGATTTTTTTGCTGGAAATCATCGGCAAGGCGGCACAAAGCGCGGGGTTCCAGTCAATGCGAATGCCTCTTGCCCGGGTGCCAAAACAGATGGAGCCTGAGGTTGCCCCCAAAGCGCTGGATGAGGAGACAATCGAGGAGATTGGCGCGCCCTGATCCATGTCACTGGTTATCTGGAAATATTCATCCCTGTGGCCACCGAGACGGGTCTGATACCAGGCTCGCTGCTCACAATCGAGCAGGGTCATAAAGCCCAAGCGTACCGAGGCTTCCGGGCGGCTGCTCTCTTCGAAATGAAAGCCGCTAAAGAGGCGCTCACCTTCGAGCCGATACCATTTTAATATCGCGCCGCTCTTGAGTGCTTGGCGGCAATAGATGACCAGGCAGCCGTCTTGCTCCCCTAGCTGGTATTCCACCCGATTGAGATCGGCCACTCTGTCGCGGTCGCGAAAACGCTCCAGCAGGAGATGATTGCTGTAAAAATCGACGCCATAGCTAATATGGTCGAAGTAGCCGTGTGATAGGGTACCTACAACCGCTTCAAAGTCATGGCTGGCAAAGGCCAGCGTATCAATTGCCAGACCGCGGTTGCCGTTGAGTGTCAGCCTGATGTCCGGGGTTTGCACCTCCAGCCTGCGTCTGGCCTCATCATAATGAATGTGGATGTCTTTACGGGTTTGCCAGGGCCTAAATGTTGGCGCGGCCGAAGCCATCTGGGTCAATGCCAGCGCCTCGTAGCGCGCTTGGGTCAGGTGGGTTCTGAGATCGCTGGCCCAGAGGCGGCACAAGTCCCGCCAACTCGTATCGTCTGTATTGGGCTGCGCCTTAAGCTCGGCCAGCCTTTGGTAACAAAGGCTATTGAGGTGGAGATCATTGCGGCCGCTCAGTCCCCAACGGGTAATGTTGTATTTGGCCTGTTTCTTGACCGAAACCGGGTGCTGGGCATTGGTGAGTGCCAGGGGTTCTAAGCCTTGCCAATGTTGCAGCAGCTTGGAGGGGAGGCTCCACTGGTAGCCGTCCAGGTCATTGAGGGCCATGAACAACTGCGCTATGCGCTGCCATTCGCCGCTTATTGGCTCGGCTTCGGTATGGTAGCGCCCGGGACGGAAGTCAAACACTTCGGCGTCGCTGCCATAAACCGGAAATGCCATAGTGCCGGGTTTCAACACCTTGCGCAGATATTGCAGATAATCTTCCAGAGTTAGCTCGCCGTGAACATAGCGCTGGAATTTTTGAAAGGCGATGGCATGGTTCCAGATGACCTTGATCTGTCGGCCGCTGGCGCTCTTTAACGATTGTGGCCGCATTAGCCGCTCTCGTTGCCACTCTGGGTTATGGGAAAAGGGATTGTCCCACTCCACCACCACGGCTTCGAAGCCTTCATCTATGTAGATATCAAGCAAGCCGGCTGAAACCGCTTGTTCATTGAGATAGGCGAGTCTGGGGCTTATGCCCAACAGGCGCTGATAAGCCTCTTGACCCAGCCTCAAGTTGGCACAATTGACCTCGGCCGGGATCAGCGGCCCTATGATTTGACTGTCGCCGCTGGCAACCAGCTCGCATTTTTGTTGCTCCAACAGTTGTTTAAAGCGAATTACCCAGGCCGGGTCTACCGCGTTGATACACTCGAGTGTATAAGCGGTCAGTTCCAGTCCCACGGGTATGCCCCGCTCAGCCAATTGCAACAATGGCCAGTAGCAGCGTTTTACCACCTCAGAGTGCTGCTCTGTTTCAACGGAGGAAAACGCCAGGTTGAGGTGAAAAACCGTGTATAGGGCTACCCGTATGTTTGAAGCTGGCATGGATGCTTGGCTGGTCATTTGTCGATGTCAAAGCTGTATATGTTTGAATAATAACAAATGCGATGGAGATGACCAGTAACAACTTGATAAGCCCATCCGAGGTTAGTAGTCGCTTTTACCCGCTTTAACTCGCTAAACTAGATACAGATTATTCAATTCCGAGTGAATGAGGCCGATAACCAGGAATATATAAGTCCTGGCTTATAACTTGCATTCAATACGGACAGCGTTGGATTAGTGACACATATTGCATTGAGGAAAGCACATGGTATCAATTGGTTGTGATAAGCACTCTGGCCCATTACTCGACGAGGTCGACGGGTTTCAGGTCATAGATTGCCAAGTGTGTGGTTTTAAACATGTGCACCCGCTACCCACAGCAGCCGAGCTGGAAACCGTATACCGGCACGAATACTATGTCAGTGATAAGCCATTGTTTATCAAGGAAGGTACTGCAGATAGCCAATGGTGGCAGCAAGTGTATTCTGATAGATTTGATACTTTGGAAGATTGCTTGCCGGAGAATGAGCGCAGAATACTGGATGTGGGTTCCGGTCCGGGGTTTTTCATCCAACACGGCCAGCAACGCGGTTGGTCAGCCATCGGCATAGAACCCTCTGTTAGGGCTTGTGAACATGCCCGCAGCTTGGGTACAGAGGTTGTTGAGGACTTCTTCACCGAAAGTAGCGCTGCCAAACTGGGTAAGTTTAACGCTATCCACGCGAACGCCGTGCTGGAACACATTCCCAATCCCATCGAAATGTTAGCCTTAATGAGGGAGGCTTTGGTTTCCGGGGGAGTGCTATGCGTTGTTGTCCCCAACGACTATAACCCCTTTCAAGAGACACTGAGAGAGATTGAGGGATATCGCCCCTGGTGGGTTGCTCCGCCCCATCATCTGAATTTCTTTGATTTTGACTCACTCGGTAACTTACTTGAAAAGAT
The DNA here is from genome assembly GCF_000518445.1 of Shewanella sp. 38A_GOM-205m. Taxonomy (NCBI): domain Bacteria; kingdom Pseudomonadati; phylum Pseudomonadota; class Gammaproteobacteria; order Alteromonadales; family Shewanellaceae; genus Shewanella; species Shewanella sp. 38A_GOM-205m. The sequence goes on from NZ_JADP01000001.1 coordinate 222,546, forward strand.
GGGGTTCGACGTCTTCCTGAAAGAAACCACATTTCCGATGGATATGTTTTTACTCATGGGTGACAACTATGTTGATGACGGCCAGTTGGGGCGGGCGTGTCATCAAAAACGGATCAGATTCGATACACAATTGAACAAAGCAGGTCGTAACTCTAGTAAACGGGCCTTCTATCAAGCCTTGGCCAATGCCGGCTTGGGAAGAGAAGTAGTTTTATTTGCCAGAAAGGTCTAGTCAGACGCGACAAAACAAGGAGATAACAATGAATAAGGTCAGAGTACTGATTCAGGCCAGCTCCCGCTCTTGGGCCGGGGGAACCGATATATGTATGGGACTGGTTGATGGCGAAATCGCCGTTGTCAGAACCGTTAAGCGTGCCCTGAGTGCTTTCCCTGAGTATGAGGTACATCTTGCTGCGCCGGAATTTGATCGAAGTGGCGCCTTGGATCAGATTGTCAGTGACTTGAATGATCCCAGATTAACTGCATTTTATGGCTATGATGAAAGCCCGCTAAAGCGAATGCTGGCGGCCGCAGAAGATCTCGATGATGAGGATTACATTTTAAGGGCAGATGGCATCCACTTCTGTTTTGATACGGAACTCAGCAAGGAAATGTTGGCGCTGGCTCAAAGCCGTCAGTTGGATTGCGTTAAGTTACCCGATGATTTTCCGGTCCATTTCAGTTCCGAAGTGTTTAGAGTCGGCGCGCTGAGAAAACTTGTCACTCAATTGCAGGCTCCGGAAGATGCCAAGTTTCACGTCCATCCCAAATGTTATTTTGCCCTCAACAGGCATGAATTCAGTTTTGAGTACCTGCTTTCAACCCCGAGTTATTCGGATGAATACCTGTCTGAGTGTCGACGTCTGGCCAATGCTATTTACGAGATCCCCCGCCAGGAGGTCAATGGTAAGCGGATAGCCTCGGGAGACAGGTTGGGCTTTCATTACGAACTGGCGCTCCGTTATTTGAAACCCAATATGAAAGTATTGGATATCGCCTGTGCCGATGGGTATGGCGTGAGGATGATGTCCGAGAGTCTGGCGCAAGTGCACGGAGCCGATTTGGATCCGGAAAGTGTTGCCTTTGCCAAAGCACACTCACCACAAAAGAACGTGGATTTCTTTGTTGAAGATATCACCGCCATGTCTTTTGCGGATAACAGCTATGATGCGGTCACCAGCTTTGAAACACTGGAACATGTACCTGAACGTGAGTGTCTCAGTGAGCTCAAGCGTATTATTCGCCCCGGGGGCATGCTGGTGTTGAGTACGCCTCAAAATAGTCTGGGACATATTCCCGTTAATGCCTGTCATTTGGTGGAATATGACTTGGACTATCTCCTGAAGCTGGTCGGCGAATATTTTCATATCGTCAAGGTTATAGGGATCAAGGCCGGGATTATCTACGATAATGCCGATCCTTACGGTACAAACACTGTGTTGGTCTGTATCAATCCTATTCGATAATTGCTGAGGATTAACTTCTATGGCAAATAATGCCTGCAAACCGTTTGCAACCTCTCCAACCGAACTCAAGGCGTTACCTGTAGCTGCCTTGGCCTCTCAGGCTGACGCTATTCGCCATTTTCTTATCGAGAAAATATCTGCCACTGGTGGGCATATTGGCGCCAACCTCTCTGTGGTGGAAATGACGCTGGCTATTCACTATGTGTTTGATTCACCAAGAGACAAAATCATATTCGATACCGGCCACCAAGGATATACCCATAAGCTGGTGACCGGCCGAATGCCGGCTTTTGACTCCTTGAATACCTATCGTGGCATGAGCCGATTTATTGCCAGAGAAGAGAGTGAACACGACACCATAGATGCGTCTCATGCCGGTACATCTATCTCATTATCAAGCGGTATCGCCTCGGCGCTGCGCTCTCGGGATGAAACGGCTTCCACGGTTGCGGTTATTGGCGATGGCTCCCTTGTGGAAGGGATGGCATTTGAAGCATTGAACTTCGCGGGAAGCGCGCAAGACCTCAAACTGGTTTTGGTGCTGAATGATAATGAAATGGCGATAGCGCCATCGGTCGGTGGCGTGAGAAACGTCACCACGGGAAAAGATTGGCAGCAAAAGTCGCGGCATTTCTTTGAAGGCTTGGGTTATCAGTATATCGCTGTGGCTGACGGCCATGATGTTGAAGCTGTAGTGAAAGCTCTTGAGGCCGCCAAGCAATTGGCTCGACCTTGTGTCGTTCATCTGAAAACCGAAAAAGGCCGCGGTCTGGCATGTGCTGCCGGGCATCCATACAAGTTGCACTTTTCCATGCCGTTTGATCCTGTCACAGGGCAAGGGGCTGCGCCTACCGTTGCGGGCAAAACGTATGCCGTAGTGCTTGCTGAAAAGCTTGAGAGCTTGATGCAAAAAGATGGTGATATTGAGGTCATCACACCGGCAACGCCCTATGCATCGTCTTTGGACAAATTATTTTTAACCTATCCGGACCGAGTCATAGATGTGGGGATGGCAGAGCAGCATGCCGTGGGTATGGCCTGTGGCCTGGCCCTGGAAGGGAAAAAGCCGGTTGTGTGCATGCAAACCACATTTATGCAAAGAGCATTTGACCAATTGTTGCACGATGCCTGTTACATGGACCTGCCGGTCACAGTGCTGGGAGTCAGGGCCGGGTTCGCCGGTTATGATGGTTCAACCCACCATGGTCTATATGATATTCCCTATCTGCGCTCTTTCCCCAATATGCAGATTATCTATCCGGCCAACTCTGCTGAAGCGGAGCAGGTACTGGCGCAGAGGCTTACGGCGCCCAAGGGGCCTATGGTGATCCTGCATCCTTATGAACCCATCTTGGCAACCGAACCCGCTACCGGGCAGATGGAGCCTTGTGGTCTGTCGGTGGCCGCCGAAGGGCGGGATGGCTATTTGATAGCTTTAGGCAACACCCTGGCCAGTGCCTGGGAGTTGAAATCCAAGCTGCAACAGTCTGGTAAAGACTTCGGCATTATTTGCATTCAGAGTATCAAGCCTTTCCCTGAGGCAAGGCTCAAAGAGCTGCTGTTGCCGGGCATGGATATAGTGACATTGGAGGAGAGTGTTCTGGCGGGCGGATTGGGCACCGCGGTACTGGAAACGCTCAGCGATGCAGATATTCGAGTCAGAATATTGCGCACCGGGGTCAATGATGCCTTTGTTCGCCCTGGCAGTAAACAGGAATGCAGCCAGGAAGCCGGGATCAGTGTGGCACAAATTCATGAGCAAATTGGGCAACGCTGGCCTGAGTATCTGGAGACCACTCATGGGTAGATTGGCGGGAAAAGTGGCTCTGATAACCGGAGCCTCCAGAGGCATTGGATCCGGGCTAGCTCTGGCGTTTGCCAGCGAAGGAGCCGACATCATTCTTAACTATCGTGCCAATGATGCTGCCGCCAATTCTGTTGCGGAACAGATCCAGGCTATGGGCCGCAAGGTACTGAAGGTCAAGGCCGATGTTTCGCAGCGTGATGATATCAAGGCGATGCTTGAAGAGAGCAAAAAGGTTTTCGGTCGGGTAGATATCCTGGTCAACAATGCCGGTATTAATCAAAGGGGCTGGTTTGAAGAAGTCACAGATGAGGCCTGGGATCTTATTTTGGGAACCAATCTCAAAGGGCCTTTTATCTGTTGCCAGGAAATCTTTCCCCTGATGAAGGCAAACGGTGGTGGCCGCATCATCAATATCTCTTCGGTGGCTGGACAGTATCACGGGCCTAAAACCGTGCATTACGCGGTATCCAAGGCCGGACTGAATAGCCTGACCAAAATCCTGGCCCGGTACGGTGCCGAGCACAATATCCTGGTGAATGCCGTAGCGCCAGGTTTGGTTAGAACAGATCAAACTGCAGATGAAATTGACTCTCCGGCAGGCGCCCGGGTGTTGGATATGACGTTGTTGAAGAAGGCCGGGCGGATTGAAGATATTGCCAGCGCTTGCATTATGCTCGCATCGGACGAGCAACAGTATATGACCGGTCAGATCCTGGCGGTGAGTGGAGGAGCCATTCTTGATAACTGAGCGCAAAACTATCTTGTTGCTCGGCGGCAGTGCAGATCAGCTGTATGCAATCAAAACCGCAAAGAGCATGGGGCTCAAGGTCGTTGTTGTGGATGGCAATCCCAGCTCCCCCGGGTTTGCGTTGGCCGATGAATATGCGGTTGTCAGTACCAGAGACTTGCCGGCGTTAAAGCAATTTGTGGATGGGTTGACCTATCCTGTCCACGGTGTCGCCGTGATGGGCAGTGATATTTCCCAATATGTGTCGGCCCTGGCTGAACATCTGTCTTTGCCCTGTATTCCCTTGCAGGCGGCAGAGATAGCAACAGACAAATTGAAAATGAAGCAGTGTTTCGCTGCTCATGGATTGCCTATCCCCTGGTTCAGCGCCGTAGATAGCTTGAAACAGCTCTTGGAAGTGATTGCTGAACGTGGCCTTCCGCTGATCATTAAGCCGGTTGACCGCTCGGGTGCGAGAGGGGTTTTCCTTCTTACAGAGGGAATGGATATCGAGATGCTCTATGAGCGTTCGGTCAATGAATCCTTTAGCGGTCAAGTCATGGTTGAGGAGTATTTGCCTGGTCCACAAATCAGCACCGAAACTTTGTTTTATCAGGGAAAAAGCGTTACTCCCGGGTTTGTGGACCGCAATTACGAAATGCTGCAGAGGTTCTCGCCCTACATCATTGAAAATGGCGGTTGGCAACCCAGCCGATTGTCGCAAAGCCAAAGGACCAAAGTTGAGACTTTGATAGATCAGGTTGCTGATGCCTTGGGTGTAACATCCGGGGTGATTAAAGGCGATATCGTCTATACCCAGAATGGTCCCAAGGTGATAGAAGTGGCCACCCGCCTCAGCGGGGGGGATTTTTCCGAGAGTCTGGTACCACTCGGGCTGGGGATCAACTATGTGAAAACGGCACTGGAAATCGCCTTGGGGCAGAAACCTGACTTCGAGGCGTTAACCCCCAGGGTTAACCAGATGGTTGCCAATCGATACTTCTTTCCTGAGCCTGGAAAATTGTTGGCCATTGAAGGTGTTGCTGAAGTTAGCAAACAAGAGTTTGTCAAAAAGCTGGAGTTTTTTGTCAAGCCAGGAGAGCAGATTAAACCTGTTACCAGTCATGCCGATCGCGCCGGGGTGTTTATTGTCGTGGCCGATAATATGCAAGAGCTGGAACAGAGGGTCACTTGGGTTTATGAGCAGATCCGTTTTACTACGGCATGCTGAAACGCGACTTGGACATGAATAGACAGGGGGCTTATGCCCCCCGTTTTTTATCAATTGCCTTGATAGCTTTGCCGCATATGCTTCAGCGGCCGCAAACCATCGCTGGGGTCGGCGCGCCAGTCGCGATCCGGTGCTTCGCTGGGGGCCAGCAATTTGTCGCTCTGGCCGTCGATGAGGGCCGCCTCGCGGCACTCGGCTATCACGGGCTGCATCTGCTGGGGTAGCCAGCAGTGCCCTGCGGCGTATTCGGCGCCCTGTTCATCCAGGTCGATATGAAATTCCACGCAATCGGCCTGCCAGCGGCCAACGGCGCGGCGAATCACTGCCGCTGATACGCTGTGATCAGACCAACCCACTTTAACCCCATAGCGCTCGCGAAAAGCGCCAATTACCGCCAGGTTACAATCGGATTTAGGCGTCGGGTAGGCAGATACGCAGTGCAGCAGGGTGATATCGCGGCAACCTGAGTCTTTCAACACAGAGATAGCGTGATCAACTTCGTCGAAGTTGGCCATGCCGGCAGAAATGACCACGGGTTTTCCTGTCTTGGCACAGGCTATCAGCAGTTCATCCCACAGCAGTTCGTAAGAGGCGATTTTGTAGAAATCGACATAGGGTTCAAGCTCTTTGACGGCATCGAGATAAAAAGGCGTGCAGGAAAACGCAATGCCGTGGCTATCGCAGCAGCGTTTCAACTGTGGCAGAAAACTGACCGGCAGTTCCCAATCCTTGCGTTTTCTGTGCATTTCGCTCTTTTCGAGGATCTCGGGGGCGAACAGCTGATCAATTTTAAAGAGCTGAAACTTGACGGCGTCACAGCCGATGGCCGCCGCAGATGCAATAAAATCAAAGCAGCGTTCCAGATCCCTGTGATGATTGCTGGAGACTTCGGCAATAAAAAGCGTATGTTTCATCAGTTTCTTCCGCTTGGGTGATTCAAGTGCTTTATCGGCACTGAAAGAGTATTCCTGAGTGCTTAGGCCAATAAAGGCACGAGTTCATATTCCAGGGTGTCGGCCAGCCCCAGCCAGTCATGGCGTTGTTGCGAGGCCAACATGCCGGGGACCAGTTGCAACGCTTCGCTTGGCAGCTGTTGCTGTTCCAGTCGTGCTTGCATCTGCTCTATGCAATCTTTCAGCCGCCCGGAGGCCTCTGCTTCTTTGCCGAGCCTGAACGCGGTGGCAGTGTCGAGCAGCTGTTGTGCCAACGAATCTTGGATCATGGTTTCAACTCCTTGTATTGGCAACCTTTAATTCGGGCGCCTGAGAGGCTGGTTTGATAAAACCTGACATGGGGCCGCTTGGCTATGTAGGTTTCCAGGTTTCGCAAGTAAGCCCTGAGGTTGAGATCGGTTGCCACCCTTTGACCATGGCCATCCAGTACCCAGTGGCTGGCATTTTGCACTTTTTGGGTGGTGCATTTTACCCAGGTTTGGGTCATCTCATCCTGAGAAGTCTTGGCAAAGTCATCCCAAAAGGCGTGGCTCTTGTTGTGGCAATAGCAAAAGTCGCAGCCCAGCAGGCTAATTTCACGTCCGCCCAGTAGTACTGCCAGATCTATCGCCGGGTGGATCACGCTGCCATTGGTATAAAGGCGAGTCTTGGGTATCTCTTTGCCCAGCGCATCATAAAGCGCGCTATTGCCATAGGCGTTAAACCTGGGGCCTCTCCAACCATTGAGGATTTCGGGAGCTACCCTGGGATAATAAGCCAGTGCAATGCCTTCGCTGAGAGCCAAAGGCAGGTGGTATTCGCCGATAAGTCCGTCGATGCAAACCACTATGTCGGGGCGGATATTGTGGTGCAGCAAGCCCTTCATGGCGGTGTCGGCGCAGATAATCAGCGGCCTTTGCCGCTGCGTTTGCAACTTGGCCAGGTAATCGTAATGTTCTTCCAGCGAAGGCCCGGCGCCTATGACCAGGGCCTTATGGCTGTGAACCTGCCGCTTAAGCTCAATTACATCGGGGTCGTGCAGCAGAAAAGGGCGATTGTCCTGCAGACGCTTGATTATCGCAGGGTCGGTCGCCTGATGGCGGCGGTTGATATAAGGCAGATTTTGCTCGAGCACCAAGAGATCCCTGAGCCTGGCATTTTCATCACTGCAGAGTTCAAGGTCGGCTATCAGGGCGATATAAGGCTGGGTCACTTTAAGTTGTTCCGGCTGCAGCTCCAGGGTGACGGCCGGATGGCTCAACCATTCGGATTGCTCTGTGTAGCTGAGTACCAGAGCGAAAATGGCCGGGTTGAGAATGTTCACGGTTAGTTTGCAGATGGCCGGATTATCCAACAATACGCTGGGTACATCGCCCATTCCTACGCCATAAAGGCTGACCTCGGTCGCGCCGGCTGGCAGGGTATCAATATACAGTCTGGCTTCTGCCAAACGGTTGTGACGGCTGCTGAGCTGAATGCCATCGACACTGATGGTCTGATTTTGCCCTGTCACCAAGGCCGCATCCAGGCTGCCGGGCGCTTGTTGTTTGAGTATTGCCCCCGCCAGTGGCCATCTGGACTGGATGATTTGCAAATTGGCTGCAAACAGCTCTGTCATGGAGGTTTCCTCGTTGAAGATGGGCTGTGTCAAAACCCAGATTGTAACCCCCCGCCTGGCAGACGATAGGATTTTGACTCTAAAGTTTAAATAATACAGTACTTTGGTACTTAGCGTTTGCCAAAGTCTTAATCTGTACCAGAGAGCATAGCTTCAAATACCCGACTCATTTTAGAGCGGTAAGCACCTTGTTGTATGCCAAGAAGCTGGAAGCTTAATGGCCCTGGCCAAACGGGATTTCCCCTCAATCTGCCTATTAGGGCACATAACACAGCATCTGGCGGCTCAATGCGCAGGCCTTCGAGTGCCGACAGGCGTTTACCGGCTGTAATCCCTTGCGCCGTACCCACCTGGCAACCGCTTGTCAAAAAAATGGCTCTGGTGACTCCATGGCGCTTCAGTGCAGCAAATCGCGTTCCAGTTTGTAAACCTTTTACGAGTTTAAGTCTTACTGGGGTGCTGAGCGGCTCTGTTGAATCGACCTAATAACTTAATCGTCGAGATACTTGGTCTGCTCGGTGTAATTCGGGGTCAGCAAGTTTTGATACAGCTTGGGGTTCATGTTGAAACCGCTGAATTTGCTTATGGTGTAGCAAAGGACTTTCAGCTTGAGCTTTCTAAAGCTGGGAGGGATAGGTTTAAGGAATTTGCAGCAATCGATACTCAAGCGTTCCAGCTTCTCAAGCGCCAACATGGATTCGGGCAGAGACTCAGTGACAAAGTCCTCCAGAGATAAGGTATCCAACTCGCTAAACTCACCGATAAAATCAGGGATAACCTTGATATCGCCGCCTCTCAGAGAAAGCCGTTTTAACGGTAGTGTTTTCAGCTCCATGGGGAAATGATCCAGGCTCTTGTGCATTCCCATCAGTTTAAGGTGATGCAAGCGGGTATATTTCACCAGGGCCTTGGTGGCCTCCAGACCAAACTCATAACACAGGACCAGTTTCAAGGTTTCCAATGCCGGCGCATCGAGTGAAGCCAGGGTTTTAAGATCACTGCGTGAAATCAACAGGGTTTTCAGCCGTGGCAGCGAAACATTGGCAGGGAAATCGTCGAATTTGTTGAGTTTAACTGTCTCAAGCTTGGGGCTACTCGTTAGCAATGGGCCAAGGGTAACGACGTCTGTATTGTGCAGTTCCAGCGAGGTCAACTGGGTAACGGCGGGGCAATTCAAACCAGGTAAAGCCTCCCTTGGGTTTGCGCATCCATCCTCAAGCTCAGTCTCAACTTGGGCTGGGTCAATATTGAGCGACGCTAGATTGTGACAATGCATTAATAGATCGGCGATTTTAGCTGTCGCCAGTCTAGTGGTGAAGGAAGTGAGTCGCTCTGGCTGAGGCAGGTATTGAGACAGCTCTTCCCCCGTGTCCGGCGTGTCATCGTCAGGGTAGTATTTCATCACAGCTGTAGAAATATTGCTGAACAGCTGCCGTTCATTGTCCACCGGGCAATAGCTTAGAATGAGTTCATCCAGGGTTAGTAGCCTGGTCGGTGCAATAAGGCGATGACAGCGGTCGATTTCCAACTTTTTGATGTTTCGTGGCAACAATGACGCATCTATGGTGAGTTTCTGGCCGTTTATTATGCTGAGGCTGTCCAGCGCCGCTATCTCTTTAAACGACTCGGGTATGGTTTCCGAGCTGGTCGAATTAAAACTAAGATTTTTAAGGCTTTGACATAGAGGTAGTTCATCCCAGAAGCCGTCGTCGACGAAATCTGCTCCCCAGATGCTCTCCAGTTGCGAAAACGCTCCAAAAGGGAAGCGAATGCCGGTTAAGTCTCTGGCATAACCCAGGTGCAACTCTTTGAGATGAGGAAAACATGCAGCATGCTCACAGACCAATGCCAGCAGTTTCTTTTCTTGGATCTGAAGCCGGGTTATATCTTCATATACCTTTGGGGCAAAGCGGATATCTATGCCATTAGTGAAAGATGTTTTTTGATTGCCAATAACCGTATTGGCATGGATTGAACTCAATAACGGGTTCTTCCATAGTGTCAGATTATTGAGGTTGGCTAAGGTCAGTTTCTCATCAATAGATGCAAGTTGGGGACAGCATGAGATTTTCAAGTGTTGCAGCTGTGGCAGCTTATCCAGATTAGTACCAAGGCGTTGTAAATCCGGGATTCGGCCCAGATCAATCTTGGTCAATCCGGCCGGTAAATCAAACAGCTCGGCGCCGCAGATAGGGGTATAGTACCAGGTTAGGCTGCTGAGGTTTGTCAGTTGGCGAAAATCAAGATCCAGACTTTCCAGCGGCACAGAGTCAATTTTAAACTCTTGCAGTTTCTTTAGCTTTTCAATGCTCTTGGGCAGTGTCTTGTAATCGCCTTCAATGTTGAGCTTTTCAAGCAGTGGCAGGCTACCGATACTTTCAGGCAACTGTTGTCCACAAAAGGGCACTTCTTCGATGGCCAGAAAAGTCACCGAGGGGAAACGTGCCAACAGCTCGGGTCGCTCGCAGAGTGCCTCCAGTGGCTGACCGGCTCGAATATCTATAATGGTATGTCCCAGCCTCGCATAGAGGTAATCGACATCCAGCTCGGCCGACAGGCTGGCATATTCGCAAAGGACACAGAAGACATCTCTCATATCAGGCTCTTTCTCGCCTTTAATCAGTTTCTTGCGGCACTTGAAGGCATTCTGAATATCCTGGCTCGCATGCTGATTCAGCAGCTTGCGGATCTCTTTCACGCAGTCGGTATCGGCGCTGCATTTACCAATCAGGAAAAGGTCGTTGATGAATTTCTCAGGAAAGCCGTCACTGTTTTTAACAGTATTAAAGTAGTCGGGAAGGGATTCTATAAACTGGGACATAATATAAACAACTTATTGTAGGGTATGGTTATTAGCCTGTCGGCCGCTGCAGATGCTTAATGCTGTAGTTTTATCGTTCTGATTAAGTTGGGCTTAGGGGGACACAGGCCCTGGATTTGGCCTGATTTGCTGTCGATAGTGCGCCGGAAAATGTGGAACGAGATGGATTGCAAGATGCCTGGTAAAGTGCATCGAAAAGTGCACCGAATATGGCATCGACAATTACAGATGGAGTAGCAGCATAAGATGCTGCGCAATGCGAAGAGCTGACTAATTCCATTTACCGATTTTCCTTCCAGTGACCACAAAAGTAGCCCGCACTCAAGCTTGCTACAGGATTTTACAAGAGTTGAAGACCCTTTACAATCAATGGGATAGATATAGACCATTGATACTGAAATGATGTTTATGCAGATAACAGCCTTACAGGCGGTGTGACCGAAAAATCCAGTCAGGGCCGCTTCTAGGACCGGATAACTGAAAGAGCGGGACTGCGGGCGAAGGCAAAGTGTCACCATTCATGATCTGCGTTGGTCGATCAGCAGTTGTAGCGTGATGCGTGGCGGCTGATGTTGAAACCACGGGCAAATCACCAGTAAGCTGCTAGGCCACAGTGACATAAGTATTACTGCCAGCACCTATGCCCACTTAGATGTGGAGAATGTCAGGGCAGAGCTTGGGATCACCACGACCTAATTGTTAGGGACTGATATTCGGGAGTCGAGTGTTGATAGACTGGTGAAAGCGATTACTTTATTAAAAGAAAATGAAAGACAGCGATTATTATCGATTTCGCATAAGAAATTTGGTTGATTGAAGTAGTATGAGAAATTCTCGAGTAAGTGAGCAGGCTAAAATAAGGGTTATGTTGTGTGTGTATCCAAGGTACGAGTACCCAGTATTCATATCCTAGCCTGCTCGGAGTACAAAGCTATCACGAACCGTAAGGGGTTCTCAACTCCTTTTTAAGTAGCAGTCTCTCGATATGTCCTTGAGCCGACTTTCTCCAGTCTATGAACCAGTATTTATCCGCAGTTTTCAAAAACTGATTGAGGCTTAAAGTATCAGCTTCAGATATATTTAAATTTGATATAGCTTGTTTGAAAATTTCTTCCTTTTTTTTAATGCTAATAAATGGGCAGCTCATGGAGTCTAAGAATAGATGTAAAGCTTCAGAGTCATCCTTAATGGACTTGTTTGAAATGATTTTAACTATTTTTCTGGTTATTGCGAATTTTACTTTCTTGTATTTGACATTGTTTTTAATGTAGAAAAGACCTACCATAAGTTTAAAGTAATTTGATGTTTCGGTATTGAATCCCAATAATTCAAATAGTATTTCTTGATCTAGATTATAATCGTCGACAATAGCACTAAGTGCTATAATTAGATTGAGCATCTCTACTTGGTTATGTGAATCAGTTGCTATGGATTTCTTTATTGCCCCCTGAGACTCGTCATGAATTTTCTTTATTACACGCTCTTTTTGTTCTTGATTTATTCTGTTGGAAAGTCTGTTGGTGATTATTATTATCTGACTTACAAGATAAGTACTTCGAACTCTCAAATCCATGTTGTAAACAAAAAATGTTAATTCGAGAATTATTAGTGCAAATCTACATAATCTCTCAGACTGAATTTCATCAATTATTTTTGAGCTATACCTGCTATCCATTTCAGCAACTTTCATTTTTATTAGGGTGAAGAAATACCCTGTGATACCTGAGTAATCAACGTTATTTTCTTTAATAATACACTTTATATCTCGGATTTTTTTGTTTGATATTAAATTGTACCTGTTTAGGCTCTTAATGATGCTTAAGTTGTGGTGAGGCTCATCTTGAACAGTGTTTTCCGATGGGCCTATATTTGCTTCCTGATCGTCAAAAATGTCAAAAAGATTATTCAGCTCATCTTGTATGGACTTTTTTGCTGATGTTATCGGGGTTATGAATGGTATAGTGAAGTGCACAGATTTAGATTCATTTAAATAGAACTTAAAATCTTCCAGTCTATCGCTAATAACTTCCATAACGGTTCGTTTTACGGTTTCCTTATTGAAGAAAAGGAAAAAGTCGTCAACGTATCTTCTGATTTCATAATCCCTTCCTTGATGTAGATTTTTTTCTCCCAGTTCCTTTTTTATGTTTAAGTCAATAGTTTGTAAAATAATTTCTGCAAAAATTCTAGAAAATTCAGGGCCAATTACAATCCCATGGTCTCTACCATTATTACAGTTTTCAATTCTCCTGATGAACTCGGTTTCAAAGCTAAAGGAGTTCCTTAGTTCCTTTTTGTTTTTTTCGCCTCTCAGAGCTTTTATTAACATCCCGGTTGATAGAGAGTCAAAGCATTTTGATATATCGAACTTGTAAAGGTTTGTAAATTTTTTTTCTATTCTGTGGAACTCATAGCTGTCATAGAATTTGTAAAGAAAGTCATAGTTTTTATACTTGAAAAATGAGCTGGCATATTTTAAAGAAACCTCTTCATTGAAGCATTCAACCCCTTCATCCTTATAATCTTTATGTGGACGGCTATAACTCTTCTCATAATATGTTGTAGCAATTGAGTTAGCAAACCTCAAACTATAAGTGCTTCTGTTGCAAAGATGAGTTATAAGTAGTTTATAATCACGATAAAAATTGCAAAATGAGAGTTGATTTGATGGGTGAATAAGATATAGCTTTCTTGATGATGCTTGGCCTTTGTTAATTGTATAAACTAAAGGGCGAGTAACGGCATCACAATTTATAATTTTTTCAATTATACTGTTTTTATCATGTATTCTGTTTAAATAGCTATAAAATCCTTCGTTTGTCAGAATAAATGGAAGTTCATATGGCTGAACGTCAGTCAATATCACACGATTAAAATCGCTTTTCCTTAAAGTGACTTTTCCATTCTTATTCTTTTTATCTTGTGTGTTTTCTGTCATTTCCATATCTCACAAATTTCTTTCAGTTGAAAATCAAAAAATCGATGTGTTACACGACTTTCAAATCCATGCTTGAAATCTGTTGATGCTAACTCTCTTCTTAACTCTATTGGGATTCTTCTTATTCTTTTCCCAAAAAGTGAATTTTTATTTGTAAATAACAAACTTCTTATAAAGACATTTAACTCTTCAAGTTGTTCGATATTGTTTAGTAGTGGGTTATTATAAAATACCCCACCCTTCAAGACGGTTTTTCCCTCATCGTCATTATTTTTATTTTGGCTGTTGTCTCTGACTTCATAGTTGCCAGATAGGAATTTAATTCTATTTCTTAAAGTCCGGTCTCTAAAATGTCTGTGTAAATTGTCGATAGCTTTATTTTTATACGACTTGTTTTGAATGTTGTAGTTTATTAGACTTAATACAATTCTTGTCTTTATTTTATTTATTTTATTTTTAGACATTTTAACTGAGACATGTCTTTTATTTAACTTGTTCGATTCTGAAATAGGGTGAAGTGTATATTGGTATCCTAAATAAGTTACTGTTTCAGTGCTTTTACTTATTTCTTTCTCCTCAGTTTTTTCATTAGCCTCTAGTCCAATATATTTTAGTTCTTTCGTTATAATTGATTTTAGGCTTTTGTCGGAGTTAGTTGAAATAATTATAATGTCATCCACGTATCTTGAATAGTAATAAATTCCATCTAAACTTCTAATGCTCTCATCAAACTCTTCCATAAAGATTTCTGACAGGGGCGAGCTTATAGGCAAACCTCTTGGTAACCCTGCTATTCTAAGATTTTTTATTGTATTTTCTATAATTTCTAGTGACTTCCTAGATAGAATATTATCAGTTTTTATTCTTTCAATTACTTTGCCGATATTTATTGACTCGAAAAATGATGCTATATCAAGTCTTAATATCATCATGTCTGAGCTATCTTCAAATATTCTTAGTATTTGCTCGGATATTTCATGTCGGCTTGAGTATTTTACTCGATATAGTCGTTTGATATTGTCGGTTATTTTCTTTAAGGCATAATAGTCAGCAGCATCAGTTACTGAGTAAATTGTGGTGGTTTTATTATTTCTTGTGATTTTGTGACTAGAGCATGATTTCAATTCATAATGTTCATCTTTAATTTCCTTAGAGATTTTTGAAAGCGATACTTTATATTCCTCTAGGTTTCGACCTAGAGAAAATTTTATTATTTCATGCCTTTTTGTGAGTCTCAGTAATGAGTTTTGGTCAAATGTCTGGTTCAACATTTTTTTCGACTTTCCCCTTGTCTGTGTTGGCAGTGCATTCTTTTATTGGTTGTTTTTCTATAAGAATGTCATTCTCTTTAATAAAAAGCACTAAAGTTAGCAACGTGAATGAAATGTAGATTAGAGATATTGAACAGAAAGCAGAGGGTGTGGTGTACCTTTTTAAACGAAAACGCATCAAATCAGCTATATTCGTAGTGGTTGTTTCGCTACTTATTCTCTCCTCCCGCTTTCTTTCTTTCTTTCCATAATGAAATTCAAAATCCTGATGGTTTTCACTGTTCTTTATGAGAGTGGTGTACTCTTTATTAAGAGCCTCTTTTTGTTCATAATATTCATCATCACTTAAATGCTCTATTTTTCTTACTAATTCATTCAGCTCCTCGCCACTCTTTAACATTTTAATTGATTTCTCAGAGTAATTAGAGAGGGCGATGGCAAGAGATAGCGCAGAAATAATAATTGCAGATATCACTAGGAGAAGATCAATAGTGTTTTCGACAAATATTTTAGAGTTAGAGTATTTATCTACCAAAGTTATGAATATTAGTGAGAATGAAGACGCTGTTAATGAAAATAGTGATAACGAGTTAAGCATTTTATATCTTCTGGCCGCAAAAAAGCGTGCGTAGGCCGTATTTTTTGATTTTACCCTAAGGTTTTCTTTATTTGAACGTGTCATTCTAATTATAGCCTTTGTTTAGCTTTAGCTTCTGAAGTTAAAGTTACAATCGTCAATGATACCAAGTAATTATGAGACAAACATAGCTATTTCTGTACACTTATTGACAGCACTCCAAGGAAAAGCTGTCTGCCTGATACTCTTTATGGGTTTCTCGTTGAGAAATGGTCCATTGGTGCACTCGGGTGATGATTGTCACCCCAAAGCTGACAATGCCTCGAAGGCGGGTTAGGGCTTCATCGCCGTAGCGGTTGGTTTTGACTGCCGGAATACCCGAAGCACAACTGAGTTGCTAAAGATATGCACCTAATTCCCAGGCACAGGCGGAACTGTGACCTTCCGAGGCATGGATGCCGAGGCAGAGCTTACAAGGATGTACTTGCAGCGAGTCACAGGATCGCCTGTGCGAAAAGGACTGTTCTCGGACGTCCTGTCCTTCACGGCGTGCCCATTCGCGCCGCAGGTGATGGTGAACTGGCAGCTAAGCGCAAGTTTATTGGTGAGTTCTGGCTTAAAGCCATGATATCCGCCTTGTCAGCGGCCTAAGGTTGTGGAGCAAATGCATCCATGTACAACGAGCCAGCTCGACATCCCTGACTCGCGCTCGAAAGCATGTTGCAGCACAAGTCTCGCCATGTCACAGGTTCGCCTGTGCGAAAAGGACCGTTCTCGGATGTCCTTTCCTTCACTGCATTCGAGCTTCCTGTCCATCCGCACCGCAGGTGAAGGGTCATTGCTTAGCGAGAGCTAAATCCAAGTTGGTTGGCTACTTTGGGCTTTAAAGCCAAGATGACCACATCACTAACTCAGTTTTTTCCCAAAGAGAAAACTATCAGAGAACAAAATCATTAATTTGAAGCGCCTGGATCGGCAGGTGGATGGTTCTAAAAGAAGCTTGAGACTTGTGCTAGCAAGCACAAGAAGAAAGTAGTGGTCTCCCCACAGGGACTCGAACCCCGATCGGTCGCTTAGGAGGCGACTGCTCTATCCTGTTGAGCTATAGGGAGACGCCAGTGATTATACTGGTTTTCACCCGGATGAAAAGGCTTTGGATTTAATTGCTTAAATCTTAATCGCGATGTCATTCACCTGAATGTTGAGGGCAGCATTTTCACCGCTGAGCACTGCGATGGCACTTTCCTCTGTGACTTGATCTATGGTGATTTTCGCCCGGGTTTCTCCGGCCACGGCGCGCATCTGGTTCATGCGGTCGGGCAGGTTTTGTTGCAGCACGATTTGGAACTGATCGCCAACGCGGATGCCGTTGCGTCGTCCCAGGTTGAGTATCACTCTATCTTGTTGACGCACGACTATCTGTGCCAGCAGCGGTCTGCAGGCCAGTGCCATATCGATATCTTTACTGGCATTGGCCAGCACCTTATCTATGGCCTGCCCGTAACTGGCACGCCAGAATCTGTCGCTGTTGGGGGCGACGGATTCATTTTTGGCAAACTCCCAGGGCGCGGAAATGCTGTAGTTCTGATACCAGATCTGCTCGCCGCTGATCCCATGATAGAGGCTGAGCTGCAACTGAAACAGTCGCTGAGGCTCGCTGTCCCACAGGCCCATAAAGCCGGACTCGGCCGGTTCGGTGGAGATATCTATGATTTGCGGCAGCAACAGATACTGGCTGTCGGTAATTTCACTTATCCAGGTCGGCAAACGGTAACCCCGGATATTGATAAGCTCTTCTTTGATATCCAGCCGCTCTTTGGCGTGCAGGTGGGCAAAACTGGTGGAGGATTGTTTATCCAGCGTTGCCGCTATCCGTTCGGACAGGCTTCGCTGGAAATTTTCCAACTGACCATAACGCAGTTGGCTTCTGTCCTTAATGCTGGCCTGTGGCACCAGGATAGCGGCCTTGATGGCTGAGCTTTGGCACTTGTTATCCGGGCCATCGAGAATATCGAGCCGCATAACCACCTTGAGCTTGTCTCCCTGGCGCATTTCGCTGACCAGTTCGACACTGCTTATCTGCGCCTGACTGGAAAGGCTGAAATCGTTTTGGGTCAAGCGCCCCTGGCTGACACTCTGGGTCGATTGAAAACTGCCACCACGGGAGAGCAAGGCCATGTTGATGGCGTTGTCCATTGCCGCTTCCCGTGCCTGGGTCAAATTGCCATTGATTATTTTGGCTTCACCTCGGGCCTCGGTCCACTCTGCCATGGCGTTCAGGCTGATGCCCAGCAGCGGCAGCAAGAGCAAGGGGCGCAATCTCATAAGACGGTTCCTCAAAATAGGAGTCAGGGTGACGGAATTTTGCCGCCACTTAAACTGGTATCGCTTGCTATTCAAATTTTATGCCAGCGCCATCCAATCACAGCTGATGCAGCGCAGTTTGCGACCATAACTAAAGCGCGGCAAGAGTTTGCCGATAAGGGAACAGAGAATATAAGTTCCCATTGCCTGCCAGTGGGTAAATTGAAGGGGCAGATGAAGGTGTGGGTAATGAAAAGGCGTAGATAAGCCCTTTAAACATCTTCGTAAAAGCCTGTAATAAGCTGCCAGGCAACTGGGTTTGTTCGCCGGTGTCATCTGTTTGTACTTGGTCTGCAGGCCTAGGGAAGGTGCGAATAAGTCCTCGTGGCCTTCTCTTTTGTAGAGAGTGGCTTGCACAGCAATTGGCGTTCAAGGCATCTGACTGAAGGCATGCCGGGGCCTGTCGAAGTCGGATAACGCAGAGAGCCGGTTGCTGTGAAAGCCCCGAAGGGCGTGGTTTACAGGCCTGTCTGTTGTGTTGTGCTTCTTGCAAAGGACTAAGGCCATTTGCTGCGAACCACGCCTTGCATCCAAGCCCGTAAGCCGACGCAGAGCACACATGGGACTTGCTCGCACCTTCCCTAACTTAGGTTGGTATTTTATTTGCATAGCTTTACCCAGTGAAAGGAACTTGGCGCTAATCGAGTTAGCAGTAGTGCTTAATGACAACCTCGGAGAAAGCGCGGCATAAGTCAGGTAGGCCAAGGTTCATGCCAGGTCCAAGAGTCGCCAGGTTCCTCAATAAAGCAAGTGCCCGCCAGGGTACCAGTGGGATGGATATTATGTATAAAGCCCTGTGTATATTGCCTTTACTCTTGCTGCCTGCTTGCAGCATGACTTCGCCGCAACAGCAGGCCGAGGTCAAGTCGCAAGCGGCGCCAGTCAATCTATTGGCGCAGCAATTGGTTGATGAGTTGGTAACTCATAATGACGCTCTCAAGCCGACCCAGCCGCTATTGGTGATGACACCTGTGATGGTGGAAGACATGCAGAGCAGCAATGCGCTCGCTTCACAACTGCAGCAGGGGCTGATGACGGCCTTTCATCAGCGCGGTTTCAACCTGGTGGATTTGAACCTGGCCGATGCGGTGCGGGTAACGTCCCAGGGGGATTTCATCCTTACCCGTGATTGGCAGCAACTGCCGACCGATATAGCGGTGGAGCATGTACTGGTCACCAGCATGAGTCAGGCCAAAGGTGAAATGCTGTTCAACAGCCGAATTGTCAACGTCAACAACAACCGGGTGCTTTCGGCAGCCGGTGTGCGGGTACAGGAGCAAGAGCTGCCCGGCTACCTGGCGCCTTCCAATAAGGTGGTGTCAAAAGAAGGGCTGCTTTATCGCTACGAAAGCCGTGGTGAGGATAAGGGCCGGATAGTGGGAGACAAGTAATGAAGCATTGGAACAAAACACTGTCATTGGCCACGCTGGCGCTGGCGTTAATTCTCGGGGGCTGCGCCGATAAGGACAGATATGTGCAGTGGGAGACTGAGGCGCCGAGCAGTTTTCCCAAGCTGACGGCAATAGGCTATGCCCCGCTGGCCAGCCAACCGGCCAAGGAACAGTCGCAAAAGGTGCTGATGGCGATGCAGGCATCCAAGATTGCTGCTTATCGTGAATTGGCCGAACAAGTCTATGGTCAGCGATTGTCGGCCGACAGCAAAGTCAGTGACTGGATGCTGAAAGGCGATAATATCCAGGCCTCGGTTTCCGGGGTGATCCGCGGCGCTAAGGTGGTGCGCAGTTATCCGGCCGGAGATCATTATGTGACCGAACTGGAGCTGGATTTCGCCCGGGTGTGGGATCTGTATCAGCAGCAAAATCGCCCCCAGCGAGTCAAAGAGATCACTTATTTTTAGGCCGGTAGCGAATAAGTCCTCGCGGCGTTCACTTTTGTAAATTTTGTAGAGAGTGGCTCGCACCTTCAATTGGCATAAGCAAAAAGCAGCCTTGTTTGGCTGCTTTTTTGTGGCCTTTTATGGCTTAAGATGTGTTGCTGAATTGAGGGCTGAGCTTTGCGTTCTGGGTTGAGTGCCCTGGTTACCATCTTGATTTCAGCCTAGGGCAGGGACCACAGGCAATGATTCTCGCTAAAGAGTTGAGCTTACGCAATAAGCTATAAGCAACAGCAGCCGGGTCTTAATCAAGCCTTGAGATCGTTGCCCAGGGTGGCGATGGTTGAGGTTTTACCCTTGCCGTCATAGGTCAGGCTGGAGGCGTTACGGCTGACCTGCAGCGCTTGCGCCAGGCGATTGATACTGGCCATGCTCAGCTCTATCAGGCCGGCATTTTCCTGATTGCGCAGTTGGCAAGCGGCCAATAGTTCGCGAGCTTCACTGACCTGTTCGGCCAATGGTGGCTGACTGAGTTTGGCTTGTTCAGGATGAGAGGAGAGCGCCTCATCTACCGCCTTGACCTCATTGAGCAGGTCGCCCTTGTCTTTGGCCAGTTGCAGCAGATTATCGGCATTGCGATCCAGCAGGGCGTTTTTTTCCTGCTCAATCAAGTTCAGCAGACGCTCGAGTTGAGTCGTCTGCTGTGCTATCAGGCTGGTGATATCCGGGGTATCAGGCATCAGGACCCTTTATTGAGTTCGTTCAGTTCTGATTCGAATTGAGATATGTTGGCTGCCAGTTTTTCCGGGTCAACCTTATATCTGCCTTCGGCGATCGCCAATTTAATTTCGGTGATCTTCTTTTGATCTATTTCCGGCAGGGAGGCCATTTTACTCTGTACTCCTTGCAGTTGCTGCGCCTGTTGTGACACCACAACAGAGTCAGCTTTCTGCGGAGCAGCACCTTGCTGAGCTGTTTGGCTGCTCTGAGCTGTGTTCTTGGGGACTGAACCTGTGTTCACCCTGGGTTGATTTTGCAGTTGTTTAATATCCATAGCCATCTCGGCTCCAGCCTTTTCTCTGATTACCTTGCTGTCTTATCGGCACCGCCAAGTGGAACTTTAGCATTTTTTACATTCGAACTTCCACTTCGCCCACATTGGTGACAGTAGCCTCCAACACTTTGTCTGAGCGAGTGTTTTTTACCCGAATCTGTTCCCCAAGGTTACCATCATGCAGGGCTTCACCAACAGTTTTTATTTGAAACTTCTCGTTACGGGCATAGATGGAGACTCTGTCACCTTTGCAGACAAAGCAGAGATTGGCGGCAAATACCGGATAGTCTTTGGCTATGCGCCGCTTGAGGCGGGTACCTGTGACTGTGGCTATATCGTCAAATTGCGCGCCGCGCAAACTGGTTTCATCTATGTAACGCAGCGCCAGATTTTCCGGCCCAAGCACAGTGCCCGGGGCCAGTGTCTGGGTAGCCACTACCACAGGGTAACTGATATCCACCCGCACCGAGACATAGATTTGCCACGGGTAGCTGAGTTCCGGACTGTTACAACCTATGCGTACCGTATTGTTGCGGCTTATCTCTCTGTCGCTGGCAAGTTCGGCCGTCAAAGGCGAATTGCATCTGGGGGGCTTGAGCCTGGAATCCAGTCGCTGCGGGGTGATGGTAATTTGAGCATTCTCGGCCGCCAGCACTTTTTTGGCAACTGCCTCTTTAGCCAGGCTTTCTACGGCCGATATACTGGGAACAAAGCTATTCTCTGCCGCCACCGCTGGGATGGGCATTAAAATTGTAGCCAAAATGTACGCAAAATTTACTTTCATAATGAACGGGCTAGCTTGTCTCGCCAGATTACACCTATACTTTCAATGATTCGCGGATCCCAGTGCTGGCTTCACCACAGGTTTAGTCAGAAATTTGACTGAGACCCAGTGTCTTGGACAAAGCAAATAGTATGCCTGTCTGCGTGACAGCAGGTATTTATCAATACAAAGACAACAAGGCAGCCTTATGTCGAGCATTCTTGAATCAGTCAACAAGCGCACTCAACTGGTCGGACAAAACCGTCTCGAACTTCTGTTGTTCAAACTCAACGGCAGGCAAAGGTTCGGGATCAACGTGTTCAAGGTTAAAGAGGTTCTGCAGTGCCCACCGCTGACGGCACTGCCCAAGTTGAACTCCTTCGTTAAGGGCGTGGCCCATATTCGCGGCACCACAGTGTCGGTTATCGACCTCAGTGCGGCGACCGGCGGCAAACCCATAGATGATGTCAAGGATTGCTTCATCATTATTTCCGAGTACAACCGCAGCGTGCAGGGCTTCCTGGTGAAGTCTGTCGAGCGGATCATCAATATGAACTGGGAGTCCATCATGCCGCCTCCGGAAGGGGCAGGGCGATACTCCTACCTGACCGCGGTGACCGAAATCGAAGGTGAGTTGGTTGAAATTCTCGATGTTGAGAAAATTCTCGATGAAATTTCGCCGGTTAAGACAGACATCAGTCAAGAAATCGATGAATCTCTCACAATCGACAGAGAGCAGCACTATCATATTATGGTGATTGACGACTCTTCGGTGGCCCGTAAGCAGATCATTCGGGCGCTGTCTTCGTTGAACCTGCAGATAGATACCGCCAAAGATGGCCGGGAAGCGCTGGATAAGTTGAAAAGCATCGCGTCGGAGATGGACAATGTCGCCGATGAGATCCCGCTGATTATTTCAGATATTGAGATGCCGGAAATGGATGGCTATACCCTGACCGCCGAGATCCGTGATGATCCCAAGCTGAAACATATCAAGGTGGTGTTGCATACCTCGTTGAGTGGGGTGTTCAACCAGGCCATGGTGCAAAAAGTGGGCGCCAACGATTTTATTGCCAAGTTCAACCCCGATGAATTGGCATCGGCAGTTAACAAGCATCTGAGTTTATAGTCGCTGTCTGCTGTGGATTTTTATGACTATAGTGAGTTTGATGTCTTGTGTTGCAAATGGGGCTGGGGTATAACGCTGACCCAGTTTTTAAATGGCGCTGCATTGAGTTGCAGCGACGTTTTCACGGATAGTTAGGACACTAAGGTGCCAGATAAATCTCTCGCAGAAACTGAGTACAATCAATTCAGGCTGTTTCTTGAACAGCACAGTGGCATTGTATTGGGTGAGAACAAACAGTATTTGGTTCGCAGCCGTTTGGCGCCTTTGATGGGGAAATATGGCTTGCCATCCCTGTCGGACGTAGTTAAGCAGTCGATGCGGCCCACCGAGCGTCAGTTACGCGCTGAAGTCGTCGATGCCATGACCA
This sequence comes from Shewanella sp. 38A_GOM-205m, assembly GCF_000518445.1. Lineage (NCBI taxonomy): Bacteria > Pseudomonadati > Pseudomonadota > Gammaproteobacteria > Alteromonadales > Shewanellaceae > Shewanella > Shewanella sp. 38A_GOM-205m. The sequence goes on from NZ_JADP01000001.1 coordinate 245,445, forward strand.
CCAACGAAACCCTCTGGTTTCGGGACAAGTATCCTTTTGACCTGCTCGGCAATACATTGTTGCCCGGTTATGCCAAGCTGGGGCGACCGTTGAAGATTTGGTCGGCAGCCTGTTCATCCGGCCAGGAACCCTATTCACTGGCGATGACAGTGCTTGAATATCAGCAGCGTAAGCCGGGTGCTTTGCCGGGCGGCGCCATGATTCAGGCCACAGATTTGTCGCCGTCCATGCTGGAGCGTTGTAAAAACGCCGAATACGATAAGCTGGCGTTGGCCCGCGGCCTGTCTGAAGAGCGCAAGCGTCAGTTTTTTGAAGCCCTGCCCAACGGCAATATGCGGGTTAAAGAGAATGTGCGCCGTTTGGTGAGTTTTCGGGCCCACAACCTGCTTGAAAGCTACACCTTACTCGGCAAGTTTGACATTATCTTTTGCCGCAACGTGCTTATCTATTTTGCGCCGGAGGCAAAGGCAAAAATACTGCGGCAATTTGCTGCCGCCCTTAATCCCAAGGGGATACTGTTTTTGGGCGCCAGTGAATCGATTGCCGGGTTGACCGATGAATTTGACATGGTGCGCTGTAACCCAGGCATCTATTATCAAAAGAAAAATTAACCACCTAATTATTTGATTTTTAATTAAATAGTTTGAAAGGCTCGTCAACTTGGACGGGCCTTTTCTGTTTTACCTTTCACCCTAACGGCCATCATTGCCTTATCTGTTATCCTCCACTCTACATCTGGCACAAAGCTTGCTTTGTTTTTGTCGAGTCATTGGAGGAGGCGGTTTTATGGCGATCAGTTTCGATAAGGCCCTTGGCATACATCAATACACTCTGGGCATTCGCGCCCAGCGTGCCGAAGTGCTTGCCAGCAATATAGCCAATGCCGATACCCCACATTATAAGGCTCGGGATGTTGATTTTTCCTCGGCGTTGCAGGCGGCAAAAGGGCGGCAACAGGGGATGAGCATGGCGGCAACTTCTGAAAAGCATTTCGACCTCAAGGCGCTGACAGCCCAGCATGTGCAGTATCGGGTACCGGATCAGCCGGACACGGGTGACGGCAATACTGTCGATATGCAAAAAGAGCAGCAGGCCTTTATGCAAAATGCGCTTGAATATCAGATGTCGCTTGGGTTCCTCGACGGTAAGTTCGCCGGGATGAAAAAGGCATTGAAAGGAGATTAATCATGAGCTTGTACAATATCTTCAATGTTGCGGGGTCGGGAATGTCGGCGCAGTCTGTGCGCTTGAATACTACCGCCAGTAACATAGCCAACGCAGATTCCGTCTCTTCCAGTATCGATAAGACCTACAAGGCGCGGCATCCCATTTTTGAGGCCGAGCTGGCCAAGGCCAATGGTCAACAGCAACAAGGCGCTGCGGTAAAGGTTAAGGGCATAGTGGAAAGCGATAAACCCTTGTTGAAAGAGTATTCGCCGGATCATCCCATGGCCGATGCCGATGGTTTTATCTACAAACCCAATGTCAATGTAGTGGAAGAGATGGCCGATATGATTTCCGCCTCCCGCTCCTATCAGATGAACGTCCAGGTGGCCGATGCAGCCAAGTCCATGCTGCAGCAGACCCTGAGAATGGGCAAATAAAGGGAGACATAGCCCATGAGTGTAAGTTCAGTTAACCCCTTCCTCGACAGCATAAGTGTCAAAGGGGATTCGGAGACCAAGAAGAGCAACAATCAACAGCTGACCCAGGAAGATTTCTTCTCGCTGCTGAGTAGGCAGTTGTCGATGCAGGATCCTTTCAAGCCTGTGGACAACGACCAGATGATTGCCCAGATGGCGTCGTTTTCTACCGTGGATGGTATCTCCAAGCTCAACGAGGAGATAGTGAACCTCAACACGGTAATGACCTCGAGTCAGGCATTGCAGGCATCTGGCTTGGTGGGGCAGAAAGTGTTGATCCCGGCGGGCACCGGCTATGTTTCCGAGGAAGACCCGACCCTCAAAGGGGTGATCACGTCGCCAGAGAAAATGCCTTCCATCAAGGTGACAGTTGAGGATGAAGCCGGCCAGGTAATCAAGACCTTTGATGTGGATGGCAGTGCCGGCGGCAACATAGACGTGGAATGGGACGGCCTGGATAAGGACGGTAAACCCGTTGAGGCCGGTATCTACACCATGAAGGCCAGTGGGGTTGTCGATGGCAAGTCCCAGGATCTTATTGTCAGTGCCTATGCCCACGTGACCAGTGTATCGCTCAACTCGGCCAGTGGCGCCGTGTTGAACTTAAGAGGTATTGGCGGGATCAGACTGGCCGACGTGCTGGCCGTTTCCGAAGTTTAATTCTGTTTCTGCCCCGGCTGCGCCGGACAGTATCTGAAAATCATGAGGTGAATTATGTCTTTTAACATTGCTCTGAGTGGGATTGCTGCGGCGCAGAAAGATCTCAATACCACAGCCAACAATATTGCCAACGTCAATACTGTCGGCTTTAAAGAATCCCGGGCCGAGTTTGCCGATGTTTACGCCAGCTCGATTTTCTCCAACGGCAGAACCACTGTGGGCGGCGGTGTGACCACCACTCAGGTGGCGCAGCAGTTCCACCAGGGTAATCTGAACTCCACCAACAATGCGTTGGATTTGGCGATCAATGGTGGCGGTTTCTTCGTGACGTCTCCCAATGTTGGCAGTCAGGATTACTCTTTCACCCGCGCCGGTGCATTCAAGCGTGATGAAAACGGTTTCCTGGTCGATGCCGCAGGTAACTTCCTGCAGAGCTTCCCCGTCGATAAAGACGGCAACTCCACCTCTGTGAGTTTGACCACTACCAAGCCGGTGCAGATCCCGGATACTGCCGGTAGCCCGCAGAAGACCAATAATGTTGGCATCAGCATGAACCTGGACTCCACCCAGGCCACCAAAGATCCGGCGCTGTTTGACCCATCCAAGTCAGACACTTTCAACAACTCAACCGCAGTGACCATTTATGACTCCCTGGGTAACTCCCACACCTTGACCACCTATTTTGTGCGTCCGGACAATGGCGCCTACACGGGCGAGAGTAACTGGGTGGCTTATTATGCTATCGACGACAAGCCGGTCAATCTGGGCGGCGCCGCTGGCAGCTACCAGACAGATACTGATGGTGACGGTAACCCGGATGGTACAGGCACAGCGCAAACTGCAGGCGGCTGGACTGGCGCCGTGCTCAAGTTCAACGATGTCGGCGGTTATATAGGTTCAGATCCGGCGGTGATCACCACAGAGCAGTTGGGTGTTGGCGGTGCCAATGTTCTCGGCCCTGCGGCGGACGGAACCCAGACGATAACCATAGACTTCAACAACCCGACCCAGTTCTCGGAAAAGTTCAACGCCACTGAATTGACGCAGGATGGGGTGACTGTGGGTCGTCTGACCAATGTGGAAGTGGGTACAGACGGTTTGATCTCAGCCAAGTACAGTAATGGCTCCACCGTGCCTTTGGCGCGGGTGGCTCTGGCGCGTTTCTCCAATGAACAGGGTCTGAGCCAGGTAGGTAACACCTCCTGGAAAGCGAGCCTGGACTCAGGTGCAGCGCTGGCCGGTGAGGCCAATAGTGGCGTGTTCGGCAGTATCCGTTCCTCAACGCTGGAGCAGGCCAACGTCGACCTGACCACTGAGCTGGTGGACCTGATTTCGGCTCAGCGTAACTTCCAGGCCAACTCCCGTACTCTGGAAGTGAACAATACACTGCAGCAGACAGTACTGCAGATCCGCTAATTCCTCCTGCGCAAGACATTGCCGCTACGGCAATGTCTTGCCGCTTCTCCCCGTACATACTCCCAAGTTACTGAAGTTCTTCTGTTGTCACTGCGCTCGATTGCTCATTTTATTGGCACGATGTTTGCTTTTACCTGAATAGGTAAAAAGATTGACGGAGCAGCAGGTGGACAAACTTCTCTATGTCGCCATGACTGGCGCCAAACAAAACATGAATGCGCTGGCGGTTCGGGGTAACAACCTGGCCAATGCCAACACAGATGGTTTCAAGTCAGACATGGCTCAGGCCCGTGCGATGCAAGCCTTCGGTGAAGGATTGCCTACCCGGGTGTTTGCCATGACAGAGTCGCCCTCGGCCAACTTTCAGTCCGGCCCTATCAAATCGACCGGGCGGGATCTGGACATAGCCATCAAAGATCAGGGCTGGATTGCGGTGCAGGCAGCCGATGGCAGCGAGGCCTATACCCGCTCCGGCAGTCTGAGTTTTGACACCACAGGTTTACTGCGTAACGACAGGGGCAACCCGGTAATGGGCGATAACGGCCCGATAGTGCTGCCGTTGCCGATAGACAAAATCCAGATTGCCACCGACGGCACCATCTCCATTCGTCCTCAGGGCGCAACCGCCGAGGTGATTGAAGAGGTGGGCCGCATCAAACTGGTCAACCCGGGCAATCAGAACCTGATGCGCGGTGAAGATGGTTTGTTCCGCACTCTGGACGGCAATCCGGCCGCCGCCGATCCCTTTGTGAATGTGGAAAGCGGCGCTGTGGAAGGCAGCAATGTCAATGCCGTGGATGAAATGGTCAACCTGATTGAGCTGCAACGTCAGTTTGAGCTGCAGGTAAAAATGATGAAAACCGCAGAAGAGAACGACAAGTCGTCCGCTTCATTGATGCGCATTAGCTAGGAGTAATTGATATGCATCCCGCGTTATGGATAAGTAAGACTGGGCTAGATGCCCAGCAAACAGACATCTCGGTGATTTCAAATAACGTCGCTAATGCCAGCACCATAGGCTACAAAAAGGGCCGGGCGATATTTGAAGACTTACTGTACCAGACGGTCAATCAGGCCGGTGGTATCAGTGCTTCCAACACCAAGCTGCCCAATGGCCTTAACCTGGGCGCAGGTACCAAGGTGGTGGCCACCCAGAAGATTTTCTCCCAGGGTAATCTGCAAACCACAGATAACGCGCTGGACATGATGATTGAAGGCCCGGGATTCTTTGAAATCCAGCTGCCTGATGGCACCACGGCTTACACTCGTAACGGCCAGTTTACTCGGGATGATACCGGCCAGATAGTGACTTCCGGCGCCGGCTATGTGTTGCAGCCCGCCATTACCATTCCGGACGATGCCACCAGTATCACCGTTTCCGCCGAAGGTGAAGTGTCGGTTAAAACCCCGGGCGCCGCCGAAAACCAGGTGGTGGGCCAGCTGACCATCTCTGATTTCATCAATCCGTCCGGCCTGGATCCCATAGGGCAAAACCTCTATCTGGAGACGGGCGCCAGCGGTACCCCAATTCAGGGCACGGCTTCGCTCGACGGTTTGGGCTCCATTCGTCAGGGCTCGCTGGAAACCTCCAACGTGAACGTGACCGAAGAGCTGGTTAACCTGATTGAGAGTCAGCGGATTTACGAAATGAACTCCAAAGTCATTTCGGCCGTAGACCAGATGCTGGCCTACGTGAACCAGAATCTGTGATGAGGTGATGTGATGAAACCCTTGTTCCTTATCATTCCGGCTTTGTTTCTGGGGGCTTGCACTGCTACCCAGAATAAACCCATAGCCGATGATCCCTATTATGCGCCTGTGTATCCCGAAGCACCGCCAACCCGGATAGCCCCGACCGGCTCTATTTATCAGGATAGCCAGGCGTCTTCGCTCTACTCGGATCTGCGGGCGCACAGGGTAGGGGACATCATCACTGTGGTGCTGGTGGAGTCAACCCAGGCGAAGAAAAGCGTCGGCAACAAGATCAAGAAAGGCTCGGACATGTCGGTGAACCCGCTCTATATGGGCGGCAGCAATGTCACCATCAAGGGCAATCCGCTGGATTTCCGTTACGGCGACAGCATGGATACCAATCGTGAGGCCGATGCCGATCAGAGCAACAGCCTCTCCGGACAGATCTCGGCCAACGTGATGCAGGTGCTGGGCAATGGCAACCTGGTTATTCGCGGTGAAAAGTGGATCACCATCAACAATGGCGACGAGTTTATCCGGGTAACCGGCATTATTCGGCCGCAGGATATTACTCCCGAGAACACCATAGATTCGCCCAAAGTCGCCAATGCCCGTATTCAATACAGCGGTACCGGCACCTTTGCCGATTCGCAAAAGGTGGGCTGGCTGAGCCAGTTCTTCCTCTCTGACTGGTGGCCTTTCTGAGGATAAGCTCATGAAAATCAAATTAATCATGGCACTTGCCTGTTTGCTGGTTTCCCTGCCGGGACAGGCCGAGCGCATCAAGGATATCGCCGATATCCAAGGGGTCAGGGATAACCAGTTGATAGGCTACGGTCTGGTGGTCGGTTTGCCGGGCACCGGGGAGAAGACCCGTTACACGGAGCAGACCTTCAAGACCATGCTGAAGAATTTCGGCATCAATTTGCCGGATAACTTCAGGCCCAAGATCAAGAATATTGCCGTGGTGGCAGTGCATGCCGATATGCCACCCTTTATCAAGCCAGGACAAACCCTGGATGTGACGGTATCGAGCCTGGGTGAAGCCAAGAGCCTGCGCGGCGGCACTCTGCTGCAGACTTTCCTCAAAGGAGTGGACGGCAATGTTTACGCCATCGCCCAGGGCAGTCTGGTGGTTAGCGGTTTCAGTGCCGAGGGCCTGGATGGCTCCAAGGTTATCCAGAACACGCCAACCGTGGGCCGCATTCCCAACGGCGGCATAGTCGAGCGTGAAGTGGCCAGCCCCTTCGGTAATGGCGATCACCTGACTTTTAACCTGCACAGAGCCGATTTCTCCACCGCCAAGCGCACCGCCGATGCCATTAATGGCTTACTCGGCCCGGGTATGGCACGGGCGCTCGATGCTTCTTCCATTCAGGTCAGTGCCCCCAGAGATGTGTCGCAGCGGGTATCTTTCCTGGCCACCCTGGAAAATATTCAGGTTGAGCCTGCCGATGAATCGGCCAAGGTGATAGTCAACTCCCGCACCGGCACCATAGTGGTCGGCAAGGACGTAAAACTCCTGCCGGCGGCTGTGACCCATGGCGGCCTTACCGTCACCATTGCCGAAGCGACTCAGGTTTCTCAGCCCAACGCCCTGGCCGGTGGCCAGACTGCGGTGACCAGCAACAGCACCATAGATGTGGCTCAGGACAATAGACGTATGTTTATGTTCAACCCGGGCACTTCCCTCGATGAGTTGGTGCGGGCGGTGAATATGGTCGGCGCGGCGCCATCGGATGTGTTGGCCATCCTCGAAGCCTTAAAGATGGCAGGGGCTTTGCATGGTGAACTCATCATCATCTGATTAATGGCACATTGGTTTATCGACTATGAACAAAATGGCTGATGCTTCGCAATTTCTGGATCTCGGAGGGCTGGACAAGCTCAGAGCCCAGGCGCAGCAGGATCAAAAGGCGGCGCTCAAGGAAGTCGCGCAGCAGTTTGAAGGCATCTTTGTGCAGATGTTGATGAAAAGCATGCGTGATGCCAATGCGATATTTGAATCCGACAGCCCGATGAACAGCCAGTACACCAAGTTCTACGAGCAGATGCACGATCAGCAGATGTCGGTGGAGCTGTCGTCCAAAGGTATGTTGGGGCTGGCGGATCTCATGGTGCAGCAGTTGTCACCTGAAAACTCCGACATTACCCCGGCCTCAGTGCTCCGCGGTGATGTCGATAACCGCAGTGTCGCGGCCTTAAACGGCGGCCAGACGGAGAAGATATCCGGTGTTGAAGCTGAAACGGCCAAAGCCTCCGCGCTGCCAAGCAATGACAGCCTGCAGCAGGTATTGAGCGGCAAAGTATTGCCGTCATGGCGGCAGGCGCGGCCGGCCATCGGCAGCCAGGAAGAATTCGTCAAACAACTCTATCCTCATGCCAAGGCCGCTGCCGATGCTTTGGGGACTCAACCCGAAGTGCTGCTGGCGCAATCGGCTCTGGAAACCGGCTGGGGCCAGAAAATGGTCCGTGGCCATAAAGGCGAGTCCAGCAACAACCTGTTCAACATCAAGGCCGACAGGCGTTGGCAGGGCGAGAAAGCGGCAGTGTCTACCCTGGAATATGAGCAGGGCACTGCTGTGCGGCAAAAGGCGGACTTCCGGGTATATGACAGTTTTGAGCAGAGCTTTAACGACTTTGTCAGCTTTATTTCCGACAACGATCGTTATAGCCAGGCGCGCAAGATGGCCGCCAATCCCGGCGAATTTATCAAGGCACTGGCCGAGGCGGGATACGCCACGGATCCTCAATATGCCAACAAGGTGATGAAAGTGCTGGATACCATCAAGGCCGATTTTGGCCAATTGTTGCAGGAGTTCGGCTCAAAGCCGGGCCAGTAAAGGTGCAGGAGCGATAACCCATGTCTATGGATCTGTTCAGTATAGCCCGCAGCGGGATCCTGGCCGCCCAATCACAATTGGGGGTGACCAGTAACAATATTGCCAACGTCAATACCGAAGGCTATCACCGTCAGGTGGCAATTCAGGGCACCTCCACCTCAATGCGTCTTGGCAATAACTTCTATGGCACAGGTACCTATGTGCAGGAAGTTAAGCGTATTTACAACGATTATGCCGCCAGAGAGCTGCGTATCGGCCAAACAGGGCTCAGTGCCGCCGAGGCCAGCTACACCAAGCTCAGCGAGCTGGATCAGCTGTTCTCCCAAATAGGCAAGGCGGTGCCAGCCTCATTGAACGACTTTTTCTCCGGCCTCAACAGCTTGGCTGACCTGCCCTCTGATCTGGGGATCCGCGGCTCTGTGCTCAACTCGGCCTCGCAACTGGCGCAGAATCTCAATCAGATGCAGAGCCATCTGAGTGGTCAGGTGCAGCAAACCAATGATCAGATTGAAAGCATTACCACCAGGATCAATGAGATCAGTAAAGAGATGGCGCAGATCAATCTTGAACTGATGAAGACGCCGGGTAACGATGCGCAGCTGCTGGATAAGCAAGATGCCCTGATCCAGGAATTGAGCCAATATGCCGAAGTCAATGTGATCCCGCTGGAAAACGGTGCCCGCTCCATCATGCTGGGCAGCTCCTTTATGCTGGTGTCCGGTGAAGTGGCCATGACCATGGGCGTGACCACAGGTGACCCCTTCCCTAATGAGCCTGAGCTGACCTATAGCCTTGGTGGCAGTGAATTGAAGGCAGACCCCGCCAAGCTTGGTGGTCAACTGGGCGCCTTATTTGATTTTCGTGACAACACCCTGATGCCCGCCAGCCATGAGCTGGGGCAGTTGGCGCTGGGGATTGCCGATGCCTTTAACGAGATGCAGTCCCAGGGTTTCGATCTCAATGGCGAGCTGGGACAAGCTATTTTTACCGATATCAATGACCCTGTGATTGCCGCCGGCCGTGTCGGCGCCTATTCGGGTAATCCGGGCACAGCTTCTTTGAGCGTTAATATCGATGATGTCGGCGCCCTGTCCGGCAGCAGTTATGAGCTGAACTATACCAGCGCCGGTACTTATGAACTCAAGGATATGAAGACGGGAGCCGTGACCAACTTGACGCTCAATGGCAACACTTTAGAAGGCGCCAACGGTTTCAGTATCAATATCGACGCCGGTGCCATGGCCGCCGGTGACAGGTTTGAAATACGGCCAACGGCCAATGCGGCAGCCAACATAGGTGTAGTGATGTCCGATCCCAAGGGCATTGCCGCTGCGGCGCCGAAAATCACCGCCGGGACAGGTAATTCAGGCAGCACTTCAGTGAAGTTGGTCAGCATAGATGACAGAAGCGCGGCTAACTTCCCCGTGACTGACAGTGAGCTGACCTTCACCCTGGATACCAGTGTCAATCCGCCTACCTATGAAGTCTTTGATGTCAACGGCGCTTCTTTGGCAACCGGGACGGCTGCGGGCACTCCGCCGCAGATCAGCGCCTTTGGCTTTACCTTCGAAGTCGATGGCAGCAGTGGCGGCAGTGAGAGTTTCACTTTTGATCTCAGCTTTGCGCCGGGTGACAACACCAATGCCGTGGCCATGGCCAAGCTCAGTGACAGCAAGATAATGAACAATGGTAAGTCGACCCTGGGAGATGTGTTTGAAAAGACCAAGCTGGATATTGGCAGTCAAACCAAATCCGCCCAGGTCAGGGCCGGTTCGGCGGAGGCCATTTACAACCAGGCCTATGCCAGGGTGCAGTCGGAATCCGGGGTTAACCTGGACGAAGAGGCGGCCAACTTGATGCAGTTCCAGCAGGCCTACCAGGCATCGGCACGGATCATGACCACAGCCAATACCCTGTTCGACACTTTGTTCAGTTCGGTTCGATAGGAGCTTGAGAGATGCGTATTTCAACTTCACAGATGTACCAGCAGAACTTAAACAGCATTCTGCAGAAGCAAACGGATACCAACAGGATCCTCGAGCAGCTCTCCAGCGGTAAAAAGGTCAACACTGCCGGTGACGATCCGGTTGCGGCTATTGGCATAGACAATCTCTATCAGCAAAACGCGCTGGTGCAGCAGTATCTCAAGAATGTGGACTACAGCAAGAATCATTTGTCGATGGCGGAAAGCAAGCTCGGCAGTGCCGAAACTCTGGTTACCAGCATTCGAGAGCAAATGTTGCGTGCAGTAAATGGCACCCTGGCACCGTCAGAGCGGCAAATGATTGCCGATGAGCTGCGCGGCAGTCTGGATGAACTCATGAGTATTGCCAATACCCAGGATGAGTCAGGCAACTATCTGTTCTCCGGGTACAGCACAGACACTCAGCCGTTTGCCTTTGATGCCAGCGGCAACATGGTTTACAGCGGTGACAGCGGCGTTCGTGACGCCTTGGTGGCTCAAGGGGTTGCCATGGGCACCAACATCCCAGGGGACTCGGCCTTTATGAAGGTGCCCAATGGTTTGGGTGACTATGGCGTCAATTATTTGGCCTCTCAAACCGGGGACTTCAGGGTACTCAGCGCCAAGATAGATAACCCCGCGGCTCATGTGGCCGATACCTACACCTTTAACTTTACCGACAATGGTGCCGGTGGGGTTGATTTGGAAGTGTTGGACTCGGGTGGCACTGCGGTGGCTAATGTGGCCAACTTCGATGCCAGTAATCCCGTGAGTTTCAATGGCATTGAGGTGAAGCTGGACGGCACGCCGGCTGGCGGGGATTACTTCACCATGGAGCCCGATGCCGAGGTACCTATTTTCGATACCATTCAGCAGGCAATCGATCTGCTGGAGGATCCCAACCGGGTCAATACCCCGGAAGGAAAAGCTGAGTTGGCACAGTTATTGAATAACGTTGATAGCGGCTTGAATCAGCTCAGTGTGGCCAGAGGGGTGGCCGGGAATAATCTCAAAAGCCTCGAAAGCTACAGCTCCAATCATACAGAGGAAGAGCTGGTGAATAAGTCGGCATTGTCACTGCTGGAAGATCTCGATTACGCCTCGGCGATAACCGAGTTTCAAAAACAGCAGCTGGCGTTGAACGCCGTTTCAAATGTGTTCAGCAGAGTGGGTTCTGTTTCCCTGTTTGACTTTATTTAACAGAAAGCAAAGACCTACCCGTCTGTCAGATAAATTGTTAACAAATTTAGCCAAGCTCCGAGTCTTGGCGCTAAAACTAGGAAGAGGAACTCAACATGGCTATTACCGTTAATACTAACGTGACCTCGATGAAGGCACAGAAGAACCTGAACATATCCAGTGGTAACCTGGCGACCTCTATGGAACGCCTGTCCAGTGGTCTTAGGATCAACAGCGCCAAGGATGATGCCGCGGGTCTGGCTATCTCCAACCGGTTGAACTCTCAGGTTCGCGGCTTGGAAGTGGGCATGCGTAACGCCAACGACGCGATTTCCATCGCCCAGATTGCCGAAGGCGCGATGCAAGAACAGACCAATATGCTGCAACGTATGCGTGACCTGGCCATCCAGTCTGAAAACGGTGCCAACAGCACCGCCGATCTGCAGGCGCTGAAAGATGAAATGGATCAGCTGCGTGATGAGATCACCGCTATCGGTAACAGCACAGCCTTTGGTAACACCAAGCTGATGACTGGTGAGTTCTCCGGTGGCAAGCTGTTCCAGGTCGGTCACCAAGACGGTGAAGACGTGACAGTGACGGTCAAAACCAATAATGCCGCATCAATGTCGGTAAATGCGCTGACGGTACTGACTTCTGCCGGTCGTGACTCTGCCATTGGCAAGATTGACGCCGCCATCAAGAACATAGATACCCAGCGCGCTGAATTGGGTGCGGTGCAAAACCGTCTGGCCCACAATATCAGCAACAGTGCCAACACTCAGGCTAACGTTGCCGATGCCAAGAGCCGTATCGTGGATGTGGACTTTGCCAAGGAAACTTCGGCCATGACCAAGAACCAGGTACTGCAGCAGACGGGTTCCGCCATGCTGGCACAGGCCAACCAATTGCCACAGGTCGCGCTTTCTCTGCTTGGCTAATCGAGTGGAAATGGCAATATCGTCAGTGGTTTCATCACCACTGGCGATATTATTTTTCTCAAACAATCATTGAGTTAAGAAGAATTGATGATTTTTTGAAAAAAATGACTAAAGATCAAAACAGGGGTGCCGTTAAAGATACTGTAACCAGTAAGACCCGCCTGGCTCAAACGAAGACAGGCTAGTTTTCCAAGCCAGGTAAAGAGGAAATCATTATGGCTATTACAGTAAACACCAACGTAACATCACTGAAAGCTCAGAAAAACCTGAACATCTCCAACGGTAGCCTGGCTACTTCAATGGAGCGTCTGTCAAGTGGTCTGCGTATCAACAGTGCTAAAGATGATGCTGCAGGTCTGGCGATTTCTAACCGCCTGAATAGCCAGGTGCAAGGTCTTGAAGTCGGCATGCGTAACGCCAACGACGCTATCTCCATCGCCCAGATCTCTGAAGGTGCGATGCAGGAGCAGACCAACATGCTGCAACGTATGCGTGACCTGGCCATCCAGTCTGAAAACGGTGCCAACAGTACTGCTGACTTGCAGGCGCTGAAAGACGAAATGGATGCGCTGGCAACTGAAATCACAGCTATCGGTAACACTACCGCCTTTGGTAACACCAAGCTGATGACAGGTAGCTTCTCTGCCGGTAAAAAGTTCCAGGTAGGTCACCAGGATGGCGAAGATGTAACAGTTAAAGTGAAGACCACCAACGCTGGTACTCTCTCTGTTAACTCTCTGACTGTACTGACTTCTGCTGGTCGTGACTCAGCTATCGGTAAGATCGATGCCGCTATCAAGAACATCGACTCACAACGCGCCGAGTTGGGTGCCATCCAGAACCGTCTGGCACACAACATCAGCAACAGCGCCAACACTCAGGCCAACGTTGCCGACGCCAAGAGCCGTATCGTGGACGTGGATTTCGCCAAAGAAACCTCTGCCATGACCAAGAGCCAGGTGCTGCAACAGACAGGTTCGGCCATGCTGGCCCAAGCTAACCAGTTGCCACAGATTGCACTGTCACTGCTGTAATCTTTCAGGTTAGCTATCGCGTCAGTAAAAGGGAGGTTCGGCAACGGATCTCCCTTTGCTGCATTCATGGAAGGAAGATATTGAAGGCAGTTAGGTCAACTGAGTGGAGAATAGGCGATGGAAGTTACTACCTTATCCAATGCTGTCCCAGTGAGGACAGAAGTGAAGCCGGGACAGTTGAAAGAAGCTGCCCCCAAGAACGCGGAAACCGAGGCGACAGCCTTGCTCAAGCCGGTCGATGAGGCGGAGCAGAACAAGGAGGCGCAGCAAGATCCCGAGCAGCTGCAGCAGGTGGCGGAAGAACTCTCCAATACCATGTCTATGATGCGCAAGGGACTGGCATTCAAAGTGGACGAAACATCCGGTACTCACGTTGTCAGCGTGATGGATGTAGACTCAGGGGATGTGATAAGACAGATCCCCAGCGAGGAAGCTTTGGAGCTGGCTGCTAAACTTTCAGAAGTAGCAGGACTGCTGATGAAGACGGAAGCCTAAAAGGCTTAACGTGAGATAGAGGTTGATATGGCATTAACAGCAACAGGTTTGGGGTCGGGGCTCAATATTACCGAGATAGTCAAGGTCTTGGTTGACGCCGAGAAAGTGCCTAAAGAGGCGATTTTCAATAAGACCGAAGATACGATAGATGCCAAGGTTTCTGCCATAGGAACCCTCAAGAGCCAGCTGTCCAAGTTCCAGGATGCGCTGAAAAAGCTCCAGGATGGCGGCGCCTTGAATCAACGTACTGTCACCTTGGGCAACGAAGACTTCTTTACTGCCACTGCAGGTAAAAACTCTTTGCCCGGCTCCTACAACATCAAGATTGAGGCCTTGGCACAGCAACACAAGGTTGCCGGTGCTGCCACCGCCGATGCCAGTGCCGCGGTCGGTGAAGGAAGCCTACAATTTGCGGTCAATGGCGAGAATTTCAGCATCGATGTGGAAGCCACAGATTCTCTTGAAGATATTGCCAAAAAAGTGAATGCCAATGCCGATAATTCGGGTGTTACCGCCACTGTCATCACCAGTGATGCCGGCAGCCGTTTGGTATTCAGCTCCGACAAAGAAGGCACGGATAACCAGATAAGCGTAACCGCAACTGATACTTCAGGCACTGGGCTTTCAGATATGTTTGGTGCCGGTAATCTTGAAGAGATCCAGGCTGCCAGCAACGCCGTACTCTATATTGACGGCCAGAAGCTGACTTCCCAATCCAATGAAGTGAAAGACGCCATCCCCGGCGTGACGCTCAACCTCACTGATGCTGATGTCAACAAGACCACCAAGCTGACCATAGCTCAGGATACCGATGCGGTTAAAGAAAACGTCAAAGGTTTTGTTGATGCCTACAACAGCCTGATCACCTCGATAGAAAAGCTCTCGGCCTATGATGTAGACAAAAAAGAGGCTGCAGCGCTGCAGGGGGACTCCATGATCCGCTCACTGGAATCTCAGTTACGCTCCGGGATCAGTGACAGGGTGGCGACGGCCGACGGTACTATTGCACTCTATGATATTGGCATTAAAACCGACAGATATGGCAAACTCTCGATTGATGATGCCAAGCTTGATGAGGCCATCAAGACCAATATGGACGGGGTCGAAGCGCTGTTTTCCACCAAGGATACCGGCCTAGCCAACGCCATGGATGAATTGGCCACGACCTACGTCAAGGCCGGCGGTGTAATAGACACCCGCAATCAGGCCTATACCGGCGATAAGCAACGTCTTGCGGATCAGCGTGAGGCCTTTGCCCTTAAAATGGAGTTGCTGGAAGCCAGATTGACCAAGCAGTTCAACGCCATGGATCTGGTGGTTGGCCAGTTGTCAGCACAGGGACAGAACGTTATCGGTGCCCTGAACTCCTTGCCGGGTGTCGTCAAGAAGAGTAGCTGATTGGGATAAAAGATGCAGGTAACTGAAGAACTGAATCAGATCAACGAATTGTTGCGCCGGGCTCTGGATTGTTTACTGACAATTCCCGCCGAGGATGAAAAAACTGACGAGTTGGTCTCTAATTTGCAAGAGCTGGTAAGCAGGCGTCAAACTTTGCTCCAGACCCTGATAGAGGAAGTGCAGAGTCCTGAGTTGCTAGAGGAGCAATTGGAGCTGACTGCCACTTTTGAGCAGCATGCCAAAGCGATACGCCAACAAAGGCAGGAGCTATTGGCGCTCAGGAGTCAGAACAAACGTCAGGTCAATGTTTACAAGTCTATAGATGCAAATAGGTAGGTATTTATGAGAGGGTCGCTACAGTCTTATCGTAAGGTGTCATTGGAGAGTGAAATCTCAGTTGCATCACCGCACAGGATCATTCAGTTGATGTTCAACGGCGCATTGGAGCGTATTGCCCAGAGTCGTTACGCCATAGAGCAAGGCGACCAGTCGTCCAAGGGAATTTTCATCAACAAGGCGATTGGTATTATCACAGGTCTCAGCAACAGCCTGAATATGGAAGCCGGTGGTGAGATAGCCAAGAATCTCAGCAACCTTTACGACTTTATGCTGCGGCGTATCTCTGAGGCCAATCTGAATAATGATGTTCAGGCGCTGGATGATGTTGCGGCCGTGCTGCGGGACATCAAAGAAGCCTGGGATGCCATTCCCGCTGATAAACATCACCTTACGGCTCACGAAGAAAACCGTTGAGTTATTAACCATTCGAGATAAAGGCGCCTTTGGCGCCTTTTTGACTTGCGCCATTTAATTGACGATATTGGCTCTTAAGTGCTGAATTTGGACTAAAATCAGGAAGGGTTAGGCAGAAAAGCCATCCTAGGCTTGCTTATATCGTGCCGATAATACAATATTCAGCATTGCTACAAATTTAGCTGAGTATGTGAAGAAAGCATTGCCAGACTTTCCAGAGCAACTAACACTAATAATTAATGCGAATCCATAATTGCCAAAGCTTAGCGGCCCACTGAATGATGCATACAGATCAACGAATTTTACTTGTCGGAAACCCCTCTGAGCGCACCAGTCGCTTATCTTGTGTTTTAGAGTTTATTGGTGAGCAAGTGGAAGTTGTGGCTCCCGAGGCTATCGACGCGCAATCTCCGGAAACTCGATGTCGGGCCATGATATTGGTCAGTGACGGCATAGAGGACGAGGCGCTGCAGTCGCTGATGCTTAAACTGCCATGGCAGCCTATGTTGCTGTTGGGGCACAGCAATGCCAATCCTTCCAATCTACTCGGCAAGATTGAAGAACCCCTCAGCTATTCCCAACTGACCGAACTGTTGCATTTTTGCCAGGTCTTTGGTCAGGTCAAGCGGCCACAGGTACCAACCAGTGCCAACCAGACCAAGCTGTTCCGCAGCCTGGTAGGGCGCAGCGACGGCATTGCCAATGTGCGCCATCTGATTAACCAGGTTTCGGGATCTGATGCCACTGTGCTGGTGCTCGGGCCCTCTGGTACCGGCAAGGAAGTGGTCGCCCGTAATATTCATTATCTTTCAGAGCGTCGCGATGGCCCTTTTATTCCGGTCAACTGCGGTGCCATTCCACCTGAGCTGTTGGAAAGTGAACTGTTTGGCCATGAGAAAGGCTCCTTTACCGGTGCTATCAGTGCCCGTAAGGGACGTTTTGAGCTGGCCGAAGGCGGCACCCTGTTCCTCGATGAGATAGGTGATATGCCGCTGCAGATGCAGGTCAAGCTGCTGCGGGTGCTGCAGGAAAGAGTATTTGAACGTGTGGGTGGCAATAAGGCGATTACCGCCGATGTGCGAGTGGTAGCTGCGACCCACAGAGATCTGGAAACCATGATTGAAGGTGGTGAATTCCGCGAAGATCTCTTCTATCGCCTCAATGTGTTCCCCATCGAAATGCCACCTCTGTGTGAGCGTCGGGATGATATTCCGTTGCTGCTGCAGGAGTTGGTCAGTCGGGTATTCAACGAAGGCAAGGGACGGGTGCGCTTTACCCAACGCGCCATCGACTCTCTCAAGGAACACGCCTGGTCGGGCAATGTCCGCGAGCTGTCCAATCTGGTAGAAAGGTTGACAATCCTCTATCCGGGCGGCCTGGTCGATGTTAACGACCTGCCGGTCAAGTATCGCCATATCGATGTGCCCGAGTATTCGGTCGAGGTCAGTGAAGAGCAACTGGAGCGTGATGCCTTGGCATCCATCTTCAATGACGAAGAGCCGGTCGATTTGCCAGAGACCCGTTTTCCCAGTGAGCTGCCTCCGGAAGGGGTCAATCTCAAGGATCTCTTGGCCGAATTGGAAATCGACATGATACGTCAGGCGCTGGATCAGCAGGACAACGTCGTTGCCCGCGCCGCTGAAATGCTGGGTATTCGCCGCACCACCTTGGTGGAGAAAATGCGCAAATACGGCATGAGTAAAGACTAAGCTACTGATAATTTAGATTTTTAAATTGGCATAAACTCTGCATTAACCCTGTCAGCATCTTATTTTTGACGGGGTTAATATGTCTGCAAGCCCACTGGCTCAGCTCGAAACCATCTCTCATCATGGCCGCGAATGGATCCCGGTAAGGGAAGCCGCCAATATGTCCAATCGTATGGAGCATATTCTGCAGGCCATGCCTTCGGGCGTCGTTATCCTAAACGGTGACGGCTTGGTCAGTGAAGCCAACCCGGTTGCCGAATCTTTGTTGGGTGTTCCTCTGGTTGGTCAGCGCTGGCTGACTATCATCAATCGCGCCTTTGCGCCGCAAAAAGACGATGGTCATGAAGTCTCCCTGCGTAATGGCCGTCGGGTGAAGCTGGCGATTACGCCTCTGACCCCGGAGCAGGGGCAGCTGATTATGCTGACCGATCTCACCGAAACCCGACTGTTGCAGCAAAACCTTTCCCACCTTGAACGCTTGTCTGCGCTCGGGAAAATGGTCGCCACTCTGGCGCATCAAATACGCACCCCTCTGTCTGCCGCTTTACTCTATGCCGCCAACTTGGGCAGTCCAAGGCTGGATGCCGGCTCCAGAGAGCGTTTTCAGGGCAAATTGCTCGAAAGGCTTTCCGAGCTGGAGCAGCAGGTCAATGATATGTTGTTGATTGCCAAAGGTAAGCAAGAGGAAGCCTGCGACAGAGTGCCGTTCTCGACGGTGCTGGAAAAAGTCATGGCCAACTGTGAGCCCATCGCTGCCAGGCAAAACGTTGAATTGAGCCTGCAAATTGAAGGTGATAGCGAGATGCAGGTCAATCTTCATGGCTTGAGTTCTGCCATCAATAATCTGGTGATCAATAGCCTGGAAGCCGGTGCCACAAGAGTCATCTTGCGCCTGAGCTGCGATCAGACACTGCGCCTTGATGTGATAGATAACGGCAAGGGCCTGGACAGCAAGATGCAAAAGCAGGTGCTGGAGCCTTTCTTTACCACCAAGCGTCAGGGCACAGGACTTGGGCTGGCGGTGGTGCAGTCAGTGGTGCGCAGCCACGGCGGCAAATTGGACCTCAGCTGTAAGCTGGGTGCAGGTTGCACCGTCACGCTGACATTCCCGTTAACGACAGACTCTCAAGGAGGCACGGCATGAGCGAAGCAAAAATTCTGTTGGTGGAAGACGATGCCGCGCTTCGGGAAGCACTGCTCGATACCTTGCTGCTCGCCAGTTATGAGTGCGTCGATGTCGCCAGCGCCGAAGAAGCGATAACCGCTTTGAAAGGTAATCGTTTTGATATGGTGATAAGCGATGTGCAGATGGAAGGTATCGGCGGTATGGGGCTGCTGGATTATCTGCGTCAGCAACATCCGCAGCTGCCGATCCTGTTGATGACAGCCTATGCCACCATCGACAATGCCGTCAGCGCAATCAAGCTGGGGGCCGTGGATTATCTCGCCAAGCCGTTTGCCCCTCAGGTATTGCTCAATCAGGTGAGTCGCTATTTACGCCCCAAGGTGGTTAGCGGCGGCCCAGTGGTGGCCGATGAAAAGAGCCTGGCCTTGCTGGCACTGGCGCAACGGGTGGCCGCCTCAGAAGCCTCTGTGATGATAAGTGGCCCCAGCGGTTCGGGTAAAGAAGTGCTGGCTCGCTACATTCATCAGCACAGCCAAAGGCCTGACGGGCCTTTTGTGGCGATTAATTGCGCCGCCATCCCGGAAAATATGCTGGAAGCCACCTTGTTTGGCTACGAGAAAGGCGCCTTTACCGGGGCTTATCAGGCTTGCCCCGGTAAGTTTGAACAGGCTCATGGCGGCACTCTGTTGCTCGATGAAATTTCCGAGATGGAGCTGGCATTGCAGGCCAAGCTGCTGCGGGTGCTGCAGGAGCGCGAGGTTGAACGTTTGGGGGGGCGCAAGACCATCAAGCTCGATGTCCGGGTGCTGGCAACCTCCAACCGGGATCTGAAAGAGATGGTGGCCAAGGGCGAGTTTCGCGAAGACCTTTATTACAGGATCAATGTGTTTCCGCTTGCCTGGCCGGCACTGAACCAAAGACCGGCGGATATCATCCCGTTGGCCAAACATCTGTTGGCGCGTCACGCTGAAAATGCGGCGATTAACCCGGTTCCAGCGCTCAGTGATGCTGCAGTGCGGCGTTTGTTGGCCTACCGCTGGCCGGGGAATGTCCGTGAGCTGGATAACGTGATCCAGCGGGCGTTGATCTTGAGTCAAGGGCAGATAGAAGCGGGCGATATTATTATCGATTTGCAGGATGTTGCTTTGGGAGAGACCACGGCCCCGGAAACACCGGAGGCGCTCGGTGATGAGCTCAAGGCTCAGGAGCATGTGATTATTCTCGAGACTCTGGCCCAGTGTCAGGGCAGTCGCAAACTGGTGGCCGAGAAATTGGGGATCAGTGCCCGCACTCTCAGATACAAGATGGCGCGCATGCGCGAGATGGGCATAGAGGTGCCCGCCTGAGTCATCTCCAAAGCGGCCTGACGGCCGCTTTCCAATTCCATTGTTTTTCCTCAGGCCCTGGGGGAATTCAGGGCGTTTACCTAGCTTAACTTTGACTATTCCATTTTTGGCAAACTAATTGCATAGAGTCTGGTAACCCAGATTTTTCGTCAATTCGCTGACGACAGGAGTGAGAAGATGCAAATAGGTGCCAATTCTTTATTGCAAGAAATGCAATCACTTAAAGGTGAAATTGCCCCAACGGGATTTCAGTCTTCGCCTGTACGCCAGGTGGGCAATACCACAGGAACTGACTTCGGCCAATTACTGGCCCAGGCCGTAGGCAATGTCAGTGAGTTGCAAAGCACATCATCCAATCTGGCCACCCGGCTGGAGATGGGCGATACCACAGTGTCTCTGTCTGACACTGTCATTGCCCGCGAGAAAGCCAGCGTCGCATTCGAGGCCACAGTGCAGGTGCGCAACAAGCTGGTCGAAGCCTACAAAGAGATTATGAGCATGCCTGTTTAAGGCTTGCTTGCATCACAGATCCCGGATAACAGGAACGCACCGTGAGCACAGAATTAGTAGCAGGATCCAATGTTTCCGCCGGTGGAACAACGCTGGAAGGGGTCCAACAGGAAAACAAGTCGGGTGTATTGGGCTCCCTCGGGGGAGTGGATATGCTGCGGCAGATCACCATGATCCTGGCATTGGCTATCTGTCTGGCTCTGGCGGTATTTGTGATGATCTGGGCCCAGGAGCCAGAATATCGGCCACTGGGCAAGATGGATACCCAGGAGATGGTGCAGGTACTCGATGTGCTGGATAAGAACCGGGTACCGTACAAGATTGAAGTCGATGTGATCACTGTGCCTGAAGACAAGTATCAGGACGTGAAGATGATGCTGAGCCGCGCCGGCATAGATTCCAGCGCCGAGGCCAAGGATTATCTGAGCCAGGATTCCGGCTTTGGTGTCAGTCAGCGGATGGAACAGGCCAGGCTGAAACAGAGTCAGGAGATGAACTTGGCGCGGGCGATTGAAGAGCTCAATAGTGTCAGCCGTGCCAAGGTGATCCTGGCGCTGCCGAAGGAAAATGTGTTCGCCCGCAATCGCGCCAAACCCAGTGCCACTGTGGTGGTCAATACCCGTAGGGGCGGTTTGGGGCAGGAAGAGGTTGATGCGATAGTCGATATCGTTGCCTCTGCGGTTCATGGCATGGAACCCAGCCGGGTTACAGTGACAGACTCCAACGGCCGCTTGCTGAACTCAGGCAGTCAGGATGGGGTCTCTGCCCGCGCCAGACGCGAGCTTGAGCTGGTGCAGCAAAAAGAAAACGAATACCGCACCAAGATTGACTCGATTCTAATGCCGATCCTCGGTCCGGAAAACTTCACATCCCAGGTGGATGTCAGCATGGACTTCACCGCAGTCGAGCAAACTGCCAAACGTTTCAACCCGGATCTGCCATCACTTCGCAGTGAAATGACAGTGGAAAACAACAGCGTTGGTGGCAGCAGTGGCGGTATCCCCGGAGCCCTTTCCAATCAGCCGCCGATGGAGTCCAATATTCCTGAAAACGCTGCCGATGCCGCAGAAAACAGCAGTGTTACTTCAGGCAACAGCCATAGGGAAGCGACCCGTAACTTTGAGCTGGATACCACCATCAGCCATACCCGTCAGCAGATAGGTGTGGTACGCCGGGTCAGTGTCTCTGTGGCGGTCGACTACAAGGCAGGTGCTGCCGGTGAAAATGGGCAGGTTGCCAGAGTGCCTCGCACAGGTGAAGAGATGGCCAATATCCGTCGCTTGCTGGAAGGCGCCGTTGGCTTCAACAGCCAAAGGGGCGACATGATAGAAGTGGTGACTGTGCCCTTTATGGATCAGCTGGTTGAAGACCTGCCTGAGCCACCTCTGTGGGAGCAGCCCTGGTTCTGGCGGGCGATGAAACTCGGCATAGGTGCCTTGGTGATTTTGGTGCTTATCCTGTTCGTGGTGCGTCCCATGCTCAAGCGCCTCATCTACCCCGATGGCCAGAATATGCCGGATGAACCTGCGCTGGGGCACGAGCTGGCAGATATTGAAGATCAGTACGCTGCCGACACCCTGGGCATGCTCAACCGCCCTGAAAGTGAATACAGCTATGCCGATGACGGTTCGATTCTGATACCGGATCTGCACAAAGATGATGATATGATTAAGGCCATACGTGCTCTGGTGGCCAATGAACCTGAACTGTCCACCCAAGTGGTGAAGAACTGGTTGCAAGAAGATGCCTGAAAAAAAAGCGGATAAACCAGCCGAGAGCGGCTTCGACGTCAAGAATCTCAACGGGATTGAGAAGACCGCCATTTTGTTGCTGAGTCTCAGTGAAGCCGATGCGGCCTCTATTCTCAAACACTTGGAACCCAAACAGGTTCAAAAGGTGGGTATGGCCATGGCGGCCATGCAGGAGTTCGGCCAGGAGAAGGTGGTTGCGGTTCACAAGCTGTTTCTGGATGATATCCAGAAATACTCCTCCATAGGCTTTAACAGCGAAGAGTTTGTGCGTAAGGCACTGACTACCGCGTTGGGTGAAGACAAGGCCGGTAACCTTATCGAGCAGATTGTCATGGGCAGTGGCGCCAAAGGCCTCGACTCGCTCAAGTGGATGGACGCCAGACAGGTGGCGACTATTATCCAAAACGAACACCCGCAGATCCAAACCATTGTTTTGTCCTATCTTGAACCGGATCAGGCGGCGGAAATCTTTGCCCAGTTCCCTGAAAACACCCGTCTCGATTTGATGATGCGTATCGCCAACCTCGAAGAGGTGCAACCTGCAGCACTGCAGGAGCTTAACGACATCATGGAGAAACAGTTTGCCGGTCAGGGTGGCGCCCAGGCCGCCAAGATGGGTGGCTTGAAGGCTGCTGCCAACATTATGAACTACCTGGATACCGGGGTGGAGAGCCAACTGATGGAAACCCTGCGCGAGTCCGACGAAGAGATGGCGCAGCAGATCCAGGACTTGATGTTCGTGTTCGAAAACCTTATAGATGTCGACGACCGTGGCATTCAGACGCTGCTGCGGGAAGTGCAGCAGGATGTACTGATGAAGGCGCTCAAGGGCGCCGACGAGCCATTGAAGGAAAAGATCCTCGGCAATATGTCCAAACGTGCCGCCGAATTGCTGCGTGACGATCTCGAGGCCATGGGGCCAATTCGTATCAGCGAAGTGGAAGTGGCCCAGAAAGAGATATTGTCCATCGCCCGTCGCTTGTCCGATGCCGGAGAGATTATGCTCGGTGGCGGCGGCAGTGAAGAATTCCTCTGACAGGCGAGTTTGAATGACAGACAAAAAGGTGTCCCACAACATTTTGCCGCCGGATGAAGCGGACGAGTTTGTTAATTGGCAGTTGCCCGATGTGGGTGACGCCATGCCGCTTAAGCCGAGTAATCTGTTTGGCTATAAGCCTGGACGTATAGAGCCCAAGACCGCCGAAGAGGCTGTATCACCACCGACTTTGGCTGAAATCGAATCTATCCGCGAGCAAGCCGAGCAGGAAGGTTTTGCCGAAGGCAAGGAACAAGGGCTGGCCAAAGGCCTGGAGGAAGGCCGTCTTCAGGGCTTGGAGCAGGGCCACAGTGAAGGTTTTGCCCAGGGGCTTGAGCAAGGCCGGGAAGAAGGCTTGCAACAGGCCGCCGCCATGATAGAGCGTTTCGATGCCTTGCTAGCTCAGTTCGAGGCGCCGCTGGCGCTGCTGGATACCCAGATAGAAGAATCGTTACTGACCTTGGTCGGCACTTTGGCGCGCAACCTCATAGCCCATGAGCTGAAGACCCACCCGGAACATATACTGGCGGCGCTCAGGCAAGGGATAGATGCCCTGCCACTCAAAGAGCAGAAAGTGAATCTGCGTTTGCACCCTGAAGATATGGCTTTGGTCAGCGAGCTCTACGGTGAAGAGCAACTGACACGTAACCGCTGGACACTGGAAGCCGATCCCGGCCTCAATCGTGGCGATTGTGTGGTGGACAGCCAACGCTCGCAAGTGGATATGCGCCTGGAAACCCGTTTGGAAGGGGTGTTTGCCAATCTTGAAGCCGAACAATCCATGTTGGCGAAAAAGGCCGCCCAGCAGCAGGCCGCAATAGACGATAGGCCAAGCCCGCCGCCACAGGACAGCGAGCAGGAGCAAACGCTTGCAGATGAAGCCGCAGTGAGCGACAAGGCCGAGAACGCAAGCCAAGAGGGCGAACAGCCCAGCGAAGGAGACACTCATGATGCAGCAGCGCCGAAGCCAACTGCTGAGTGAACTCAAACACTTGGCAGAAAAGCAGGCGCCGTTTCAAGCTGTTGCCAGCGGCCAGTTGGTGCGGGTAGTTGGCCTGACGCTGGAAGCCAGTGGTTGCCGGGCGCCGGTCGGCAGTCTCTGTGCCATAGATACCATGGCGGGTAAGCTTATTGCCGAGGTGATAGGTTTTGACGATGAGCTATTGTATCTGATGCCGGTGGAAGAACTCAGGGGCGTGCTGCCCGGAGCCAAAGTGATGCCGCTCGGTGAACAAACCGGGCTCAGCGTCGGTTTGAGTCTTCTTGGTCGGGTGCTGGACGGTAATGGCCAGCCACTCGATGGTATGGGCGCCCTGCACACAGACGAACAAGCCTCGCGCCATAGCCCGGCAATCAATCCCTTGGCCAGACGGGCGATTACCGAACCGCTCGATGTAGGCGTCAGAGCCATCAACGCCATGCTTACCGTGGGCAAGGGCCAACGTATGGGGCTCTTTGCCGGCTCCGGCGTGGGTAAGAGTGTGCTCCTTGGCATGATGACCCGCGGCACCACGGCCGACATTATTGTGGTTGGCCTGGTGGGGGAGCGTGGCAGGGAGGTGAAAGAGTTTATCGAAGAGATCCTGGGCGCAGAGGGGCGGGCCCGCTCTGTGGTCATAGCCGCCCCGGCCGATACCTCCCCTTTGATGCGCCTTCGTGCCTGCGAAACCTCGACTCGGATAGCCGAGTATTTTCGCGATCTCGGCTATGACGTCCTGCTGTTGATGGATAGCCTGACCCGTTACGCCCAGGCGCAGCGGGAAATCGCCCTGGCGGTCGGTGAGCCGCCGGCAACCAAAGGGTATCCGCCTTCAGTATTTGCCAAGTTGCCCCGTTTGGTGGAGCGCGCCGGTAATGGCGGTGAAGGGCAGGGCTCGATCACTGCCTTCTATACTGTGCTTACCGAAGGGGACGATCAGCAAGATCCCATTGCCGATGCCTCGCGGGCCATTTTGGACGGTCACATAGTGTTGTCACGGGCCTTGGCCGACTCAGGGCATTATCCGGCGATAGACATTGAAGCTTCCATCAGTCGGGTGGCACCTATGGTGATCAGCGAGGCGCACCTGGAAGCGATGCGGCGCGTCAAGCAGGTTTATTCGCTCTATCAACAAAACCGGGATCTGATCTCCATTGGTGCCTATTCCCAAGGCTCGGATCCGCGTATCGACAACGCCATACGCCTGCAACCCGCCATGAACGCCTTTTTGCGGCAGGGGATGCGCGATGCCATTAGTTTCAGCGATTGCCAGCAAATGTTGGGGCAGCTTGCTGCCCAATGTAAGGTGTAATGCCATTCAGTGCGGGAGTTTGCGTGCTCGACAAAAATGCAGTGACAATAGGGGAGCCTGATCTCAATAGAGAGCCGGGTTAAGGCCCGTAAGGCAGGCAATTTTAAGGAATAATACTACAGATGGCTAAATCCGATCCTTTGCACACAGTGTTGAAACTGGCGGTCGAAGCCGAAGAGCAGGCGGCGCTGCAGCTTAAAGCCGCGCAAATGGAATGCCAGAGGCGTAAATCTCAGCTGCAGGCGCTGCAGGAATACCGTCTCGACTATATGAAGCAACTCGATGCCCAGCAGGGGCAGAGCATTGGCGCCTCCTATTACCAGCAGTTTCATCGATTTGTGCGTCAGGTAGATGATGCCATAGGGCAACAACTTGCCGTGGTCGCCGAGGCCGATAAGCAGCGGGGCTATAGACAGCAATATTGGCTGGAGAAGCAGCAAAAGCGTAAGGCGGTGGAGATGTTGTTGGAGAAAAAAGCCCTGCAGGCCGAAGCCAAAGCCGCCAAACAAGAGCAGAAACTCATCGATGAGTTTGCTTCCCAGCAGTTTTTCCGTCGCAAGCTCAACCATTGAGCCCATTCCGACATCCATTCCCGGACAATTCCTTAATATTCATTCTATATTTTTTGTTGGCGTGAATTTTGCTTTGTTTGAGACAGAGACATTAATTCTGACTCGGCCTATCTTTATCTATTGAGGGCCTAGG
This sequence comes from Shewanella sp. 38A_GOM-205m, assembly GCF_000518445.1. Lineage (NCBI taxonomy): Bacteria > Pseudomonadati > Pseudomonadota > Gammaproteobacteria > Alteromonadales > Shewanellaceae > Shewanella > Shewanella sp. 38A_GOM-205m. Next base: position 271,933 of record NZ_JADP01000001.1, read on the forward strand.
TGCTGGAGGAAGGCATGCAGCAGTTATCCAATATCCTGATCGGCAATGCGGGCGGCAAGGGAGTCGCCGCCACAGATGCACTACAATCTACTGATAACGAAGCTTTTTTCGCCGCTTATCAACAGGCGCAGGCTAAGTTTTCGTTCGACTCGCAAGGCGCCAAGCCGGGATTTAGCGCTGGCAGTCTTAACAGAGAAGGTGCCCAAGCTGAGCAGGCCGTCGATGTCTCGCTTATTCTGGGGCAGATAGCCATGGGCAAGAAATTGCCGTCTGAAGACGGAACCATAGTCACCGAAGTGGATGAGGTGAGCCTGCTGAAACAGATTGCCGCTCTCACCGGGCTCAAAGAAGATGAGATCAAGGCCATGTCTCCCGAAGAGCAGATGAAGCTCTTGGAAAACCTCAAGCAGGGGAGTGCCGAGCTTGGCATGGTAGTGACAGATAGTCTGGACGGCGCAGAGATGATTGCCGCTGACGAAGGCGACGAGAGTGAACAAGACAGTGCCAAACTGGACGATACAGATGAGAAAGCGGCAAGCAAAGGCGATAGCAAAGCAGAGGATGAAACTATCGATGCTCCTTTGCTGGCTCTCGACAAGGCGGCTGCAACAGCGGAAAAGGCCAAGTCTCAGGAAGGCGAGCAACAAATGGGTTGGCCGGATGCTGATAAGGCAACGCGTAAGGCGGCGACTCAGGATGGTATGGCTGCAGTGGTTCGTGAAGCTGTGCTCAATGCCGCTGAGGAAAAGAGTGACAAGATCTTGGCGCAAAGCGCAATTGCCGATAAGGCCAAGGCAGATACTGCCGGCAAGTTGGGTGCTGCGGTGGCCGCGGCGGCAACGTCTGTCGGCGCTGACGGCAAGAGTGACAAAGCTGCAGCCAAGGATGTTCTCGCCAGCTTACTCAAGGCTGAGGTGAAAGGTGCTCAGACTGTTGCCGAGGTACGAAGCCCCGTGAGTGACGCCATACATCAGGCGCTCAAGGGCGATGCTGCATCAACCCAGACAGATATCAGCCCATTCCAGCAACAGCTGCATCAACAGGGATTACAGCATCCCCAGAGGGGAGAGATGGCCCAATATCAACTGTCCTTGAGGCAGGGGATGGAGCAATCACTGCAAACCGCCGATATGGTGCAGCGTTTTGCCCCCGTGATGCGGCAGCAGTTGATTACCATGGTCAGTAATGGTGTGCAGCAGGCTGAGATTCGTCTCGACCCACCAGAGCTTGGAGCCATGATGGTCAGAGTTCAGGTGCATGGTGATCAGACTCAGGTGCAGTTCCATGTCACCCAACCACAAACCCGGGATATGCTGGAACAGGCCATGCCCAGATTGAGAGAAATGCTGCAGGAGCAGGGAATGAACCTGGCCGATAGCCACATCTCTCAAGGTGGTCGGGAGCAAGGCGAGCAGCAAGGTGGCAATGGAGGTGGTTTTGCCCAAGAGGGTGCCAATGGTGAAATTTCCGCCGAAGAAACGGCACAAAGCACAAATCACACAACAAGTTATGGCTCGGGTATAGATTATTACGCCTGAGCAGGTAACCTATAGGGATGGTATTTTTCCGCGGGCATTGCGGTTGATTAAGGGAAAGGGTAGAGAATGGCAGAGCAAGAAGAGCTTGAGCTGCAAGAGGCGCCGGCGCCCAAAAGCAAAAAGAAACTCTTTATCTTCGGCGGCATTGGTTTGGTGGTGTTGCTGCTGGTCGGTGCTGGCTTGTGGTTTTTCCTGGGCGGTTCAGATGACACTGCGGTCGATGCGGCCGAAGGTGAGCAGGTAACCGAAGAAGCTCAGGCCAATAACAGCAGGGAAGCCTTCTATGTGGCCATGCCCAGACCATTTCTGTTCAACCTGCCGGGGGCCAACCGTTCCAGGTTGGTGGAGATAAAGGTACAGCTCATGGTGCGTGGCAGCGATGACGATGTCACTCTCAAGAAGCATATTCCCTTGATTGAAGATGCACTGCTGACCACTTTCAGCGGTGCCGATGTTGAAAAGCTCAGCAGCCAGGCAGGCAAGGATGAGCTCAGACAGTTGGCGCTGCTCAATGTACAAAACACACTGCAACCGGTTACCGGCCGTAAAGTCGTTGAGAAAGTGCTGTTCACCGGCTTTGTGATGCAGTAACAGGGACAAGAGGCGAAGGCAATATCGTGAGTGATTTATTAAGCCAAGACGAAATTGATGCGCTGCTTCATGGCGTGGACGACGTCGAAGAAGAGGATGCCCAGGAGTCGGGACACGACGCCCAATCCTATGACTTTTCTTCCCAGGATCGTATCGTCCGTGGCCGGATGCCGACCCTGGAAATTGTCAACGAGCGCTTTGCCCGTCACCTGCGGATCAGCATGTTCAACATGATGCGCCGGGCAGCCGAAGTCTCCATTAACGGCGTGCAAATGCTCAAGTTTGGTGAGTATGTGCACACTCTGTTTGTGCCCACCAGTTTGAATATGGTGCGCTTCAGTCCACTCAAGGGGACGGCGCTGATTACCATGGAAGCCAGATTGGTGTTTATTCTGGTGGATAACTTCTTTGGTGGCGATGGCCGCTTTCATGCCAAGATCGAAGGGCGGGAATTTACCCCGACAGAGCGGCGCATAGTACAGCTGTTGCTGAAGATTATCTTTGAAGATTACAAAGATGCCTGGGCGCCTGTGATGGATGTCGAATTCGATTATCTGGATTCAGAAGTTAACCCGGCGATGGCCAACATTGTCAGCCCGACCGAAGTGGTAGTGGTCAACTCTTTCCATATTGAAGTGGACGGCGGCGGTGGCGATTTTCACATTACCATGCCCTATTCTATGATTGAACCCATCAGGGAACTGCTGGACGCCGGGGTTCAAAGCGATAAGCAAGATACCGATATGCGCTGGTCTCAGGCGCTGAAAGACGAGATCATGGATGTCGAAGTGGGGCTGGATGCACGTCTGCTTGAAAAAGAGATGACTCTCAGGGAAGTAATGGAGTTCAAGGCCGGTGATGTGATCCCGGTTGAGTTGCCTGAGCATATAGTGATGAAGATTGAGGACTTGCCTACCTACAGATGTAAGCTGGGGCGGGTAAGGGAAAACCTGGCGCTGAAGATCTGCGACAAGATCCCGCGTCCGGAAACGGTCAAGACCGAACTGCAGCTGGTAACCCGCAAGGGTAAATCCAAGGATATCTCGGATATATAAGGTGATAGAGAATGAGTACTGAAGAGATGGACGATTGGGCTGCCGCCATGGCCGAGCAGGCTGAAGAGGAGGCCAAGGCGGTTGATTTGGATGAGCTCAAGAGCGATGCCAAACCCTTGTCTGAAGAGGAAGCCGCCAAACTGGATACCATTTTGGATATCCCCGTGACTATCTCCATGGAGGTGGGGCGCAGTTTTATCAGTATCCGCAATCTGTTGCAGCTCAATCAGGGCTCGGTAGTGGAGCTGGATAGAGTCGCCGGTGAACCTCTGGATGTGATGGTCAATGGCACCTTGATTGCCCACGGCGAAGTGGTAGTGGTCAACGACAAGTTCGGTATTCGTCTGACTGATGTGATAAGCCAGACCGAACGTATCAAGAAACTCAAATAAGCCGGTGGCCATGACTCAAACGACGACCCAGGCGGCTACCGCCTTGACTCACGACGGTGGCAGCAGCCTGGCGACCATGGCCAGCATGATGGGCGGGCTTATTCTGGTGCTGGCGTTGATTTTTGTGCTGGCCTACCTGGTGAAACGCCTCAATCTGGTGCCGGGCAGCCAATCGGCTATCAAGACGCTGGCAGTTACCCCGCTCGGGCAGAAAGAGAAGCTGGTATTGGTGGAACTGGATGGGCAGCAATACCTGCTGGGAGTCACCGCGGCGCAAGTCTCTTTGGTAGATAAGCTGGAGCGGCCGGTGACCATAGACAATGAGAGCTTCGCCGCCAAGCTCAGGCAGGCCAGGGTGAAACCATCATGAAATATTGGCCACTGCTGCTATTACCTCTGATGCTGCTGCCGGGCTTTGCCCAGGCTCAGGATGCATTGTTTCCGGCGGTAACCGTGACTACCGGGCCGGATGGCTCGACTCAGTATTCGGTGACCATGCAGATCCTGCTGCTGATGACTGCCATGAGTTTCCTGCCGGCCATGGTGATCATGCTGACCTCTTTCACCCGTATCATAGTGGTCTTGTCTATCCTGCGGCAGGCTATAGGCCTGCAACAAACCCCTTCCAATCAGGTTCTTATCGGTATGAGCCTGTTTATGACCTTCTTTATCATGGCGCCTGTGTTTGACCATATCTATGATGACGCGGTGCAGCCGTACATGAATGACAGCATGACCTTGCAGCAAGCATTCGATGCCGGACAATCGCCGCTGAAAAAGTTTATGTTGTCACAAACCCGCACCACGGATCTCAACTCCTTTATTGAGATCTCCGGCTACCAGAACATCAACAACCCTGAAGATGCTCCTATGACAGTGGTGATCCCGGCCTTTATCACCAGTGAGCTCAAGACCGCATTCCAGATAGGTTTTATGCTGTTTGTGCCTTTTCTGGTGCTGGATTTGGTGGTGGCCAGTATTCTGATGGCCATGGGTATGATGATGTTATCCCCCATGATTGTTTCCTTGCCGTTCAAGATCATGCTGTTTGTACTGGTTGATGGCTGGACCCTGGTGATGGGCACTCTCGCCGGCAGCTTCGGTTTATAGGAGGCGCAGATGACTCCCGAGTCACTGATCGACATTTTCCGCGAAGCCCTGGCGGTGATCGTGATGATGGTTTCGGCCATAGTGGTGCCCGGGTTGATTATAGGCTTGATTGTGGCAGTGTTTCAGGCGGCTACCTCCATTAACGAACAGACTCTGAGTTTTCTGCCCAGGCTCTTGATGACCCTGTTTGCACTGATGTTTATCGGTCACTGGCTGGTGCGCACCATGATGGATTTCTTTATCGAGATGGTTCACAGGATCCCGCAAGTGGTGGGCTGAGCCATGGAGATACTGTTCGACAGCATCCAACAAACTCTGGCCGCCTACCTCTGGCCATTGTTTCGGGTGGCCAGCATGTTGATGGTGATGGCGGTTTTTGGCGCCAATACCACACCTGCCAGAGTCCGTTTGTTGCTGGCGCTGGCCCTGACTGTGGCAATAGCGCCTGTCTTGCCGCCCATGCCCGGAGTGGATCTTTTCTCTCTCGCAGCAGTATTTATTACTACTCAACAGATTCTTATCGGTACCGCCATGGGGTTTGTTACCTTGCTCATTATGCAAACCTTTGTGCTGACCGGGCAGATAATCGGCATGCAAACCAGTTTGGGCTTTGCTTCCATGGTGGATCCCAGCTCAGGGCAGCAAACGCCTGTGATAGGTAACTTCTTTTTGCTGCTGACCACCATGATCTTCCTGGCGGTCGATGGCCACCTGGTAATGATACGTATGCTGGTGGCAAGCTTTGAAACCTTGCCGGTATCCAGCGAAGGGATCAAAATTGCCAACTATCGCACCCTGGCTGAGTGGGGCAGTTATATGTTCGGCGCCGCGTTGACCATGTCTATCTCGGCCATTATCGCACTGCTTACCGTTAACCTCTCTTTCGGGGTGATGACCCGGGCGGCGCCCCAGCTGAACATTTTTGCCATAGGTTTTCCCGTTACCATGATAGGTGGCCTGATTATTCTTTGGCTGACACTGGGGCCTGTGATGGCTCACTTCGATGAGGTTTGGCATGCGGCGCAGCTGTTGCTGTGTGACATGCTGGAGCTGACCTGTAATCTGGATGGAGTCCCCTGATGGCAGAGAACGAAGACGGGCAGGAAAAAAGCGAGGAGGCAACCTCCAGGCGCTTGCAACAGGCCAGAGAGAAGGGGCAGGTTGCAAGGTCAAAAGAGTTGGGGACCTCGGCGGTATTGTTGGCCGCAGCCGTGGGCTTTGCCATGCTGGGGCCAAGTCTGGCCGCCAGTCTGGCCTCTGTCATGAGCCGTATCTTCTCCATGGAACGGGATCAGATATTCGATACCAACAGCATGTTCAATGTCTGGGGTATAGTTGCCGCCGAGCTGGGTTGGCCCATGGCCGGTTTTATTCTGTTTCTCGGTTTCGTGGCCTTTGTCGGTAATATTGTTCTTGGCGGTATCAGTTTTTCGACCCAGGCATTTATGCCCAAGGGCAGTAAGATGAACCCTATGACCGGCTTTAAAAGGATGTTCGGGGTACAGGCGCTGGTGGAGCTGGCCAAGGGGATCGCCAAGTTTTCCGTGGTGGCACTGTCAGCCTATCTGCTGCTGAGCTTCTACTTTGAAGATATTCTCAGGTTGTCGCAGGATCACCTGCCGGGCAACATACGCCATGCATTGGATCTCTTGGTATGGATGTTTATTCTACTGAGTGCGTCCACCCTGGTGATAGTGGTCATTGACGTGCCGTTTCAAATTTGGAACCACGCCAAGCAATTGCGGATGACCAAGCAGGAAGTCAAAGACGAGTACAAGGACACCGAAGGAAAGCCCGAGGTCAAAGGCCGTATTCGCCAGTTGCAAAGGGAGATGGCCCAGCGGCGGATGATGAGTGAAGTGCCCAAGGCCGATGTGATAGTGGTTAACCCCGAGCACTTCGCGGTAGCGATAAAGTACGATGTAGACAAGTCACCTGCGCCCTTTGTGCTTGCCAAGGGCGTCGACGATGTGGCCTTTAAAATTCGTGAAGTTGCCAGAGAGCACCAGGTTGCCATAGTGTCGGCGCCGCCTCTGGCGCGGGCGATTTACCATACTACCAAGCTCAATCAGCAGATCCCCGAAGGCCTGTTCACCGCTGTAGCCCAAGTGCTCGCCTATGTGTTCCAGCTCAGGCAATACCAAAAAGGCAAGGGCACTCGGCCCAAACCTATCCCCCTCAATCAACCCATCCCGGATGAATACAAGCAGTATTGAAGTTAACTTGGCGCGAAACTTGCTGAACTTGGTCTAAGTGTCAAACTTCAGGCTGATAGTGAATGGATGTTAAAGCGACGCTCGGGCAACTGAGGCAAGTAAAACCGGCAAACTTCAAGGGCGTAGGCACGCCGCTTCTGGTCCTGGCGACGCTGGCCATGATAGTTTTGCCTATGCCGGCCTTTCTGCTGGATATCCTGTTTTCCTTCAATATCGCCTTGGCGCTGGTGGTGCTGCTGGTGGCTGTTTACACTCAAAGGCCACTGGATTTTGCTGCTTTCCCGACCGTTTTGCTGGTAGCCACTCTGCTCAGACTGGCACTTAACGTTGCTTCTACCCGGGTGGTGTTGCTCGAAGGTCATAACGGCGGTGATGCTGCCGGTAAAGTGATTGAGGCCTTCGGCTCTGTGGTGATCGGCGGTAACTATGCCGTAGGTCTGGTGGTGTTCCTCATTCTGATTATCATCAACTTTGCCGTGGTAACCAAAGGTGCCGGGCGTATTTCGGAAGTGAGTGCCCGCTTTACCTTGGACGCCATGCCGGGTAAACAGATGGCGATTGATGCCGACCTCAATGCCGGGATCCTCAATCAGGAGCAGGCCAGGGTACGCCGGGAAGAAGTCACCCGTGAGGCCGACTTCTACGGTTCTATGGACGGTGCCTCCAAGTTTGTGAAAGGGGATGCGATTGCCGGTATTTTGATCTTGGTGATCAACATCTTGGGTGGTTTCATCATAGGGATAGTTCAGCACGGACTGAGCTTTTCCCAAGCGGTAGAGATTTACACCCTGCTGACCATAGGTGACGGCCTGGTAGCGCAGATACCCGGGCTGTTGTTGTCCATCGCTGCCGCGCTGATGGTGACCCGTCAGAATGAGTCCGGCGATATGGGACAGCAGGTCGTGCAGCAGATGTTCGACAACCCCAAATCATTGCTCATCGCTTCTGCGGTACTCTTTGTGATGGGGATAGTGCCCGGCATGCCTCATCTGGCGTTTTTAACCTTTGCCTTGCTGGCCTCAGTGGGCGCCTTCTTTATCTACAAACGTAATGAAAAGAACAAACAGCAAGCGCTGGAGCTCGCCAAGAAAGGGCCCACCGAGAAGAGCCTCAACGAACCCAAAGAACTCAGTTGGGACGATGTACGTCATGTGGACACCATTGGCTTGGAGGTGGGTTATCGCCTTATTCCTTTGGTGGATAAAGGTCAGGGCGGCGAGCTTCTCGGCCGTATCAAAGGGGTACGCAAGAAGCTGTCTCAGGAACTGGGTTTCCTGGTGCCGGCGGTACATATCCGCGACAACCTGGACCTTTCTCCCAATGCCTATCGCATCTCTTTGATGGGGGTGGCAAGTGGTGAAGCCGAAGTACGTCACGATTGCGAACTGGCGATTAACCCGGGACAGGTATTCGGTAAGCTGGATGGCATAGAAACCAAGGATCCCGCCTTTGGTCTGGATGCGGTATGGATTGCCCCCGAGCTCAGAGAGCACGCCCAGACTCTGGGCTACACGGTTGTGGATGCCGCCACAGTGGTGGCCACTCATCTCAGTCAACTTCTGACCAACAACGCCTCCAAACTGCTGGGCTACGAAGAAGTGCAACAGTTGCTGGATATGCTGGCCAAGCATTCGCCCAAGTTGGTCGATGGCTTTATTCCCGATGTGATGACCCTGGGTAATGTAGTTAAGGTGATGCAGAACCTGCTTAACGAGGGGGTATCGATTCGGGATCTGCGCACCATAGTCCAAACCCTGCTGGAGTACGGTCCCAAGAGCAATGATACCGAGGTGTTGACCGCCGCGGTACGTATTGCCCTTAAACGCATGATAGTGCAGGAGATAGCCGGTCCTGAGCCTGAAATCCCCGTCATAACTTTGGCGCCAGAGTTGGAACAGATGTTGCATCAGTCAATGCAGGCGACAGGGGGCGAAGGTCCGAATATCGAGCCGGGACTGGCAGAGCGTATGCAGCAGTCACTGGCCGGAGCGGCCCAGAAGCAGGAAATGGTCGGTCAGCCCGCCATATTGCTGACATCCGGCATGCTGCGTTCTACTCTGTCACGTTTTGTTAAGCACACTATTCCCAATCTGCGGGTGATCTCCTATCAGGAGGTTCCCGATGAGAAACAGATACGCATAGTGTCAGCCGTTGGCCAACAGGGGTAACCGAAAGTGAAGATTAAACGTTTTTTTGCCAAAGATATGCGTGCTGCGCTGGCTCAGGTGAAAGAGACTCTGGGGGCAGATGCCGTAATCATGTCCAACAAGAAGGTTACCGGCGGCATAGAGATAGTGGCGGCGGTTGATTACGACTCTCCCAAGCCTGCTGCGGCGCCAACCGCATCGCCTTTTATGGAGTTGGGTGAGGACAAAGTCTCCCTCGGCAGTGGTCATGTGCGCAGCAATAGTAAGACCAACCCGGAGCCTGTTGCCGATTCTCTGCAAGCTTTGCTTGAGCGGCAACAGAGCCGTTTGAATGAACAGCTGGGGCAGCAAAACAGCGCCAAAGATTTAGATATGCCTGCCTGGGCCAAAGGGCTTGGCGAAGAGCACAAGCCAGCGCCACAGCTGCGTGAAAAAACGCCTGAGCGGGCAAGCAAGGGCAACAGCGCCAAGCAACAGCAAGAGATGGAAGCCATGCGTGAAGAGCTGGCTTCCCTGCGTGGTTTGTTGACCCATCAGCTTTCCAGTTTGATGTCGGATCAGCGCAGCCGTACAGATCCTGTCGGCGCCATGTTGAAGCGTAAATTACTGGAAGCCGAGTTTTCCCCTGATGTTGCCGAGCGCCTGGCATCTTTAAGCCAGCACTATCAAAGCGCTGAACTTGGCCGTGCCTTGCCGCAAAGTCTGGCAAACCTGCTTGATAATCAAGGTGATGATTTAATGCGCCAGGGCGGCATTGTCGCGTTGGTCGGTCCTACCGGTGTTGGTAAAACCACAACATTGGCCAAACTTGCGGCCCGTTTCATTGCCCATCATGGCCCGGATTCTGTATTGTTGGTCACCATGGACCATTATCGCATCGGAGCCTTTGAGCAATTGGCAACTTATGGCAAAATAATGGGATGTCCGGTGAAGCAAGCTCATGATCTCAATGAGTTGGAGCAGATACTGTATCAGTTCCGCAGCCGGAAACTGGTTTTGATAGATACCGCAGGTATGGGACAAAGGGATATGCGCCTGTACCAACAACTGGATAACCTTGCCGCCAATAACCGTTTGCCTATTCGTAGCTATCTGGTGCTCTCGGCAACCGGTCAACGCCGTGTGCTTGAAGAGGCGGTAAGTCATTTCCAGCGAATTGATCTCGCAGGGGCGGTTTTAACTAAACTTGATGAGTCCGTCTCTTTGGGCGCCGCGCTGAGCGTGTTGATCCAAAGTGGGTTATCATTAAGTTATATTACTGACGGTCAAAGGGTTCCTGAGGATATGCAGGTAGCCGATACCCTGACCTTGGCCAAGCAGGCATTGGCCGTATTGAACAAGACAGAAGCAAGCCATTTTAATAATAAAGCCAGGTCAGAAGAGATGACCTATGCATTTGAGTAAAGCTATGACCCGGGACCAAGCGAGCGGTTTACGAATGATGAATCAACCAAATAACGAAAGAGTAAAAGTGATTGCCGTGACCGGAGGCAAGGGTGGGGTGGGTAAAACCAGCGTCTCCATCAATACTGCGGTTGCTCTGGCGGAGAAAGGCAAACGCGTCCTGGTATTGGATGCTGACCTTGGGTTGGCCAACGTGGATGTGATGCTCGGGCTGCGCGCCGAACGTAACTTATCCCATGTGCTCTCGGGTGAGTCTGAACTCGATGATATTATTGTTCGTGGCCCAAAAGGAATTGGCATTATTCCCGCCACCTCGGGCACCCAGGCCATGGTCGAGTTGACTGCGGCCCAACACGCCGGTCTTATCCGCGCCTTCAGCGAAATGAAAACCCAGTTTGATATCTTGGTAGTCGATACGGCCGCCGGGATCTCAGATATGGTACTCAGCTTCTCTCGTGCATCACAGGATGTACTCGTGGTTGTCTGTGATGAACCCACCTCAATTACCGATGCTTATGCACTGATTAAGATACTCAGTCGTGAGCATGGTGTGTTCCGCTTCAAAATTGTCGCAAATATGGTACGTAGTTTGCGGGAAGGTATGGAGTTATTTGCTAAGCTCAGTAAAGTAACCGACAGATTTTTGGATGTGGCACTGGAACTTGTAGCAACTATTCCGTTCGATGAGAACCTGCGCAAGTCGGTGCGAAAGCAGAAACTGATAGTGGAAGCTTATCCCAAATCTCCGGCCAGCATCGCCTACCATGGGCTGGCCAACAAGATTATGAGCTGGCCTATACCTCAGCAACCGGGAGGCCACCTCGAGTTCTTTGTCGAACGTTTGGTACAAAGAACTGAATACCAGGAGGAAGGTGCGAGTGAATAAAGCGGCTGCATACTCAGGTTTAAACGATAAGACACAGATCGTTGAGCAATATGCACCGTTGGTAAAACGAATAGCCCATCACCTGCTCGCGCGTCTGCCTGCATCGGTTCAGCTCGATGACCTGCTGCAGGCCGGCATGATGGGACTGCTGGAAGCTTCATCCAAATTTGATGGCAGCAAAGGTGCAAAGTTTGAAACCTTTGCCGGGATCCGCATACGTGGCGCCATGATAGATGAAATACGCCGTGGCGACTGGGTGCCACGCTCGGTTCATCGCAACAACCGGCGTGTAGCTCAGGTAATGGATGAGCTCGAACAAGAGCTGGGCCGGGATGCCCGTGATAGTGAAATTGCCGAGCGACTGGATATGTCGCTGGATGAATACCATCATATTCTCAATGATGTTTCTACCGGAAAAATCATAGGGATAGAAGACCTGGGGGTAGCGCCCGATGTACTGGTGTCGGAAGATATGCCGGCCGACGACACTTTTGAGGATCTGGCCCAAAGCCAATTCCAATCAGCCTTGACCGATGCAATTAAGCGCTTGCCAGAGCGCGATGCCTTGGTTTTGTCGCTATATTATGATGAAGCACTGAATTTAAAAGAGATTGGTGCCATTCTTGAGGTAAGTGAGTCCCGGGTGAGCCAGATCCATAGTCAGGCCATGCTGAGGCTGAAAGCCAAACTCAAGCACTGGACACAAGCGTAATTAATGATTGAGCAACTTTTAAGTATGTCAGCTCACCGGAGGAAACCTTGGACAAGAATATGAAGATTCTTATCGTTGATGACTTTTCAACGATGAGACGGATCATTAAGAACTTGTTGCGAGACCTGGGGTTCAACAACACCCAGGAAGCAGACGACGGTTCAACAGCCCTGCCTATGCTGCAAAAGGGCGATTTTGATTTCGTCGTAACCGACTGGAACATGCCAGGTATGCAGGGGATTGACCTGCTCAAGGCGATTCGCGCCGATGAGCACCTCAAGCATATCCCTGTATTGATGGTGACAGCCGAAGCAAAACGCGAACAGATCATCGCGGCTGCTCAGGCCGGTGTGAATGGTTATGTCGTTAAACCTTTTACTGCCGCTACGCTGAAAGAGAAGTTGGATAAGATCTTCGAACGGCTCGGTTGAGTGGGGTGATGCGATGAAAGCAGAGACATCCGGGCTGGTGACACTGGAGCAGGCGCAGGAATTAGTGGCCTTGCTCAGTCAGGGCGAGCAGGAAAAGGCCGATGAATTACTTCGGGAACTGGCGACTCCCCTGCAACGGGAGCTGTTTGATGAAGTTGGCAAGTTGACCCGCCAGTTGCATAGCGCCTTGGTGGATTTTCAAGTGGATAGCCGGCTTATTGAGCTTGCCAATACTGATATTCCCGATGCCAAAGAGCGACTGACTTATGTCATAGATATGACAGAGCAAGCCGCCAACAAGACCATGGACGCGGTTGAGGAATGTCTGCCGCTGTCGGATGCTCTGAGTACCAACCTGCAAAATGTTAAGCCCGCCTGGGACAAGTTGATGCGCCGCGATCTGGCCTTGCATGAATTCAAGAGCTTGTGTCATGACGTACAGCACTTTATGCAGCAGAGCGAAGCCGATGCCTGTCGCCTGCGGGAATTGCTGAATCAGATTCTGATGGCCCAGGATTTTCAGGACTTGACCGGACAGATGATTCGCCGGGTCATAGAACTGGTTCGGGAAGTCGAAAATAGCTTGGTTTCTATGCTGACAGTATTCGGTGAGCAGCCGCTGGATGAAATTCGCGGCAAGGAAGAGAAGAGCATAGAGGCAGAAGGGCCTATCCTGAACGCAGAGCAACGCGAAGACGTGGTGAACGGTCAGGATGAAGTAGATGATCTGCTTTCGAGTCTGGGTTTCTAATTAGGAGTCAATTTAATGGCCTTTGATGTTGATGAAGAGATACTCCAGGATTTTTTAATTGAAGCAGGCGAGATCCTAGAGCTGTTGCAGGAACAGTTGGTGTCTCTGGAAAACAATCCGGAAGATACGGATCTGCTCAACGCCATCTTCAGGGGATTTCACACGGTCAAAGGCGGTGCCGGATTCCTGGGATTGGCCCCCATGGTGGATGTATGCCACGAGGCAGAAAACACCTTCGACTTGTTGCGTACCGGTAAGCGCAGCGTCAGCTCTGAATTGATGGACATCATTCTGCAGGCGCTCGACAGTATAAATACCATGTTCGGTCAAACTCAGTCCGGTCAGGAGCAAGAGCCCGCGGATGAAGTCTTGCTGGACAAACTCAAGTTGCTCAGTTCAGGAGCGCCTTTGCCCTCCGAGCAGGCTCAGGAGGAAACTCCTGTTGCAGTAGAACCCAGCGATGAGAGTGTTGATGAGCTGTTTGACGGCATGCTCGACAGCGCCGGGGTGGAACTGTTTGATGAGCCGGCAGCGCCAACTCCTGAAGCCCCCAAGGCCCCGGCCCAAGGGGCTGAAGGCAGCATAGATGAAATCGATGAAGCCGAGTTTGAAGCCCTGCTGGATGCCCTGCATGGTTCAGGCAAGGGGCCTTCTGCCAACAGTACTCAGGCCCCGAGTGGTGATGCTCCCAAGCCCAGCGATAGCGCACCTGCCAACACCTCTTCCGATGACATCACAGACGATGAGTTTGAAAAGCTGCTCGATGAGCTTCATGGCAAAGGCCAGTTTGCTGCTGCACCCGCTGCCAACTGTGCCGTAGAGGAAGCGCCTGCTGCCAGTGTCGATGCCGATGAAATTTCCGATGATGAGTTTGAAAAGCTGCTTGATGAGTTGCACGGCAAAGGCGCCGGTCCTGGCGCTAACACCAGTGGTTCAGAGCATGCTGCGGGTAATGCAAGTGCCAAAGCGCCTGCTGCATCTCAAGCATCTGCATCCCAAGTAGCCGCACCCAAAGCACCGGCAGCGAATGCCGCTGCTACGCCGAAGGCGGCTCCAGCTGCTGCCAAAGTCGAGGCACCTAAAGCGGCCGCCAAACCTCAGGCCAAGGCTCCTGCTGTTGCCAAAGACACAGCTCCAGCCAAGGCTGCGACCAGTGTGCCTCAGGGGGAAACCACTGTTCGGGTAGATACGGCTCGTCTGGATGAGATCATGAATATGGTCGGTGAGCTGGTATTGGTACGTAACCGCTTGGTCAGCCTCGGGATATCCCGCGAAGATGAAGAGATGTCCAAGGCGCTGGCCAACCTGGATCTGGTGACCTCTGATCTGCAGGGTGCCGTGATGAAGACCCGGATGCAGCCGATTAAGAAAGTATTCGGTCGTTTCCCTCGGGTGGTTCGCGACTTGGCCCGCAGTCTCAATAAAGAGATAGATCTGCGAATGATAGGTGAAGACACGGATCTGGATAAGAACCTGGTCGAAGCCCTTGCCGACCCCCTGGTTCACCTGGTGCGTAACTCAGTGGATCACGGTATTGAAATGCCTGATGTGCGCGAGGCCAATGGTAAGCCCAGAACCGGGGTTATTACCTTGGCGGCCAGTCAGGAAGGTGACCATATCCTGCTTAAAATTGAGGATGACGGCGCTGGTATGGACGCTGCCAAACTCAAAGAGATTGCCATAAGTCGTGGTGTGCTGGATGAAGACAGCGCCGCCCGAATGTCCGATCAGGAAGCCTATAACCTGATCTTCGCTCCCGGCTTCTCAACCAAGGTGGAGATTTCCGATATCTCCGGCCGAGGTGTTGGGATGGATGTAGTCAAGACCCGTATTACTCAACTTAACGGCTCTGTGCATATCGATTCGGTCAAGGGTAAAGGCACCCGTCTGGAGATCAAGGTACCTTTGACCTTGGCGATTATGCCCACTCTGATGGTGGAAGTTGCCAAGCAGGTGTTTGCCTTGCCGCTTTCCAGCGTGAATGAGATTTTCCATCTGGATCTGACCAAGACCAATATTGTAGATGGGCAATTGACAGTGATCGTTCGGGACAAAGCGGTGCCACTCTTCTATCTCGAGCGTTGGCTCAGCCGTAAGCCGATGAGTTTCCAGCATGGTGACAAGAAACATGGCCATGTGGTCATAGTTCAGCTTGGCACCATGCAGATAGGTTTTGTGGTAGATGCCCTGATAGGTCAGGAAGAGGTGGTAATTAAACCTCTGGGCTCCATGTTGCATGGCACCCCGGGTATGGCCGGGGCCACAATTACGTCGGACGGCGGAATCGCGCTGATCCTCGATGTACCAGGATTATTGAAGCACTACGCCAAATCCAAGCGTTGAAGTGCCGTATAAGGATTTAAATGACCATTAAAGTTTTGGTTGTCGATGATTCGAGCTTCTTTCGACGACGTGTCAGCGAGATAGTCAATCAGGATCCTGAGCTTGAGGTGATAGGTATGGCCAATAACGGTGCCGAAGCCGTTAAACTGGCCGCCGAGCTCAAGCCTCAGGTGATTACCATGGATATTGAAATGCCTGTCATGGACGGGATTACTGCCGTGCGGCAGATAATGGCCTCTCATCCGACACCGATCCTGATGTTTTCCTCCTTGACCCATGATGGAGCCAAGGCGACCTTGGATGCGCTGGACGCCGGGGCTCTCGATTTTCTGCCCAAACGCTTTGAGGACATTGCTACCAACAAGGACGAGGCGATTCGACTGCTTCAGCAAAGAGTCAAGGCGTTGGGACGCAGGCGTATATTCCGCCCTATAGTCCGTCCGAGTGTGGCGCCTACGCCGGCAACCACCCCAAGCCGACCCACGGCGCCAAGCAGTCTGCAGCGTCAAGCCGCCACAGCTGAAAGTGCTGCCGCCAGTCGCCAGCCGGTGAGGCGCAGCGGCGGAGCGGCCCCAGCCAGAGCCAGTGGTAAACAATACAAGCTGTTGGCCATAGGCACCTCCACTGGCGGCCCTGTGGCATTGCAGCGAATTTTGACCCAGTTTCCGGCGGATTATCCGCATCCTATCTTATTGGTACAGCACATGCCTGCAGCCTTTACTCCGGCCTTTGCCAGCAGGCTCAATGGCTTGTGCAAGATAGAAGTCAAAGAAGCGGTCAATGGCGATATGCTCAGACCAGGCTGTGCCTATCTCGCGCCCGGTGGCATGCAGATGATGCTCGAGCGCTCCGGCGCCGGTGGCCGGATTAAAATTCTTGCCGGCAATGAAGAGATGAACTACAAGCCCTGTGTCGATATCACTTTTGCTTCAGCCTCCAAGGCCTTTGGCGGAGATGTACTGGCGGTCATTCTGACGGGGATGGGTGCCGATGGCCGAGAAGGCGCGCGCATGCTCAAAGGTGTTGGCGCCACCATTTGGGCCCAGGATGAAGCCTCTTGCGTTGTTTATGGCATGCCACAGGCAGTGACGGCGGCCGGTATCTCCAGCCAGTCCATTTCACTGGATAATATGGCAGAGGCGATATTGAGAGAATCGGCTCGTGGCTGACAAAGAGACGCGCCTGCTGGGATACCGGTTGGCGCTGTTTTTGTTTTTGGTCGCCTTGGTGGTAGTGGCGGCGCTTTACTGGGACTTGCGACAAAAAAATCGGCAACTGAGTGAGAAAGTCGCCCAGCTTGAATCGTCCCAGGTTCTGTTGATGGTGCCGGATGAACAGGCCGCGATTATTGCCGATTGGATGAGTCGTCACCCACAACAGACCGCATCCTTATTGGATGTGATTCGACCTAAGGTGACATCCGGGACGGAGCCAGAGGCTCCGGCTTCAACCAACTTGTCAGTTCCGTTGGGTGATATTTCACCGGAAAGAACCCCGGGCGAGGCTGGGGCCACAGCGCCGTTGCCTGCTCAGATTGAAGATGCCAGGGTGACAGAGCTGGAAAATGGCGTAAAAGTAATACGTTTACCTCACGGTGGGATCCGTGTCACTACCCGTGAAGAGGGTAATGAGTAGCCGTACAAGACAAGAACGACAATAATAGTGGCTCGTTACACTAGTTGGCCGATAAGGCGAGAATAAGGGGCGGAAAGTGAAAGTCTGGACCATTGCAAACCAAAAAGGCGGAGTGGGCAAAACCACAACAGTTGCCAGTTTGGCGGGCACACTGGCCAAGCGTGGTCAGCGGGTTTTGATGATAGACACAGATCCCCATGCTTCGCTGGGTTATTACCTGGGCATAGATTCGGAAGAGGTGCCCGGCTCATTGTATGATCTCTTTCTGGCTCATAAGAATCTTGATACCTCTTTGGTAAAGCAACACGCGGTTCCCACATTTGTTGAGGGAGTCGATCTTTTGGCGGCAACCATGGCATTGGCCACTTTGGATCGAGCCCTTGGCCATCAAGAGGGGATGGGGCTGGTGCTGCGTAATATTCTCAAGTCGGTTGAGGATGACTACGATGTTGCCTTGGTCGACTGTCCCCCGGTGCTGGGTGTATTGATGGTCAATGCACTGGCGGCCAGCCAACACATAGTGATCCCGGTTCAGACCGAATTTTTGGCGATTAAAGGCCTGGATAGAATGATTAAAACCATGGAACTGATGGGGCGCTCGAAAAAGACCCGCTACAGTTATTCCATAGTGCCAACCATGTATGACAGACGTACCAAAGCTTCACCTGCGGCGCTGCAACATCTTGGTGAGGTTTACGGCGACACGCTTTGGCCGGATGTGATCCCTGTGGATACCAAGTTTCGCGACGCCAGTTTGGCCCATCTGCCGGCGTCCCACTATGCCCCAAGCTCGCGCGGAGTGAAGGCCTACGAGCGTTTGCTGGATTATCTGCTGGCGGGGGAGTTTGACCATGTCAAAATCGGTTGATGAAACTGTTTTTGATTATTTCAGCATTCTGCTGACTGAGCCGGCACCCGAGGTTAAATCCGAGGCGCAATCTGCGATTAAGCCTGAACAAAAAGCGCAAGCTGTAGTTGAGGCAAGAACTGAGCAGACTCCGCCGGCAACGTCTAGGTTACGGGACGATATCGCTGTGCCAGTTGATACGGCACCCAAGAAAGCGCCGCTTTCTCGAGCGGACGGTACTGCCAAGCAATACCCGGCAGAGCCAGATAAGCCGAGACTTGACCGTAATGCGCTGGAACAGCTACTGGCGCCGGTGTTTAAAGAGCAGGTTGCCGAGGTAACGCAGACAGAGGTGCCGACAGAAACTCTGTCGGAAACCATCACAGCTGCCTCGCTACAAAGCGAGGCCATAACCGGGCAGCTGGATACTCAGACCGATGCTGCTCACGAGCAGATTCAAGTCCAAGAGGTGACTGAGCCTGAGGTTCTGGAACAGGTTCAGCTCGAGACACAAGTCGGCGCGCCGGCGGCACCTATAGAACCGCTCAAGGAACAACTGGAAGATGAATTTCAAGTATTGTTCTTCAAGGTGGCGGGACTCACGCTGGCCGTGCCTCTGATAAGCCTGGGCGGCATAGTCAGAATAGAGCGCATCAATCATATCTTTGGGCGGCCAGGATGGTTTATGGGGGTTCAGGGTTATCGGGACTCTCAGCTGAATATCGTTGATACCTGCGCTTGGGTTATGCCGGAAAAATATGATGATAAACTGGCGCAATCCGTAAATTATCAATATCTTGTAGTATTAGAGAACAGTAATTGGGGTTTGGCTTGTGAATCTTTGGTCAATGCGGTCAAGATTGACAAGTCACAGGTCAACTGGCGTGGCAGTGAAGGTAAGCGCCCCTGGTTGGCCGGTGTAGTGAAAGAACAAATGTGTGGCATTTTGCACGTGCAGGCATTGATTGAAATGCTCAATGCCGGGTTAGGTTGTCAGGATCCGATAGACTGAGGTAAATATGACTGATTCAAGAAATGTAGCAGCGGTATCCGGAGGCAAGGACGATGCCGTTCTCCAGTGGGTAACCTTCAGGCTGGATAACGAGACCTATGGCATCAATGTGATGCAGGTTCAGGAAGTATTACGTTATACCGAAATAGCTCCGGTTCCGGGAGCTCCTCATTATGTGTTGGGGATCATCAATCTGCGCGGTAATGTGGTTACCGTTATTGATACTCGCTCACGTTTTGGTTTGCCCTCCTCTGAAGTGGACGATTCTACCCGAATCGTGATTATTGAAGCAGAAAAGCAGGTGATAGGTATTCTGGTCGACAGTGTGGCCGAAGTGGTTTATCTGCGCCGCTCTGAAATCGATAACGCCCCGAATGTGGGAACCGAAGAGAGTGCCAAGTTTATTCAGGGTGTCAGCAACCGTGGCGACGAACTGCTGATCCTGGTGGACTTGGATAAGCTGCTGTCAGATGATGAATGGGCCGAGTTGGCGCAAATCTGATAGGCTTTTGCGGGAAAAGGAGTTTTAACCGATGATGGGCGATGTTTTTTTTATCGCTGCGCTGGTATATGTCATTGCCTGTCTCGGACTGGTGCTGTACCTGCAAAAACAAAGCAACAAGCTTAGAAGCAAGGTTGAGGCGTTAACTGTTCTGGTCAAGGAAAGCGACAGGCAAAGAGATGCCTTCAAGCGGGAGTTGCAAGAACTGCGTAGTGGCACCATAGGCGTTGGCCGGCGGGTGTTGGAGCTTGAGAAACGCCTCGCGCAGCAAAATGCCCGTCTCGATGAATCGATGCAGCAGGACCCTCAGGCCAAGCTTTACAGCAGGGCCATGAAGATGGTGCAGTTGGGAGCCGGTGTCGATGAACTGATCCGCGAGTGCGAGTTGCCCAAGGCGGAAGCTGAACTCTTGATCCGTCTGCACGGTAAAACGGTCCGGGCTTGATATTTTGCCTGAGTAAAGAAAGAGCGCATTGAGATGCGCTCTTTCTGTTTCTATTTGAAAGGAATGCGAGAAACCTCAAGTCGTTTTGGCTCTCAGGGTAACGGCTTGTCAGTGTTATCCGTTACTTGAGGAAGGTGCAAAGCAAATAAGTCCTCGTGGGGTTCTCTTGTTTAGAGAGTTGCTTGCACAACAATTGGCGCTCAAGGCATCTGGCTGAAGGTATGCCGGGGCCTGTCGAAGTCGGATTTCCTAAACCTTGTCGACAATTCTCTGATGCAGGTTATTCCACTGCTCGGGAAATTTCCCGTCCAACATATAGACAAAGGCTATCAGTTCGGCGATTAGCTGATAGAGCTCCTTGGGGATCTCTTCCCCCAGTTCCAACATCTGCAGAAAGTCACTCAGGTAAGGGTCTTGATGTATATGAACCCCGGCCTCCTGTGCTAACGCAATGATCTCTTCCGCAAGCAGATCCTGGCCCTTGGCCGTTATCTTGGGCGCAGTTTTGCCATCATAACTCAGGGCCACTGCCTGACGAGGTTTGGCTTGCTTGTCGTTTGAATCCATAGACATAGTCTTTCCTCAGGCTTTCAGTTGCACCAGATAGTGATCGCCGGGCAGCAGTGTGGCCGGCACAGGGGCAACGTGGGCGTTCAATTCATTGGGAGTGAGTCCTAACTGAACCAGCTTTTGCGACAAGGGGGGCAGGAAGTTGCTGACCCTGCTGATCAGCGCCTGGGTGCTGCCGATAAACTGCAGGTCGACCTTGGAATCCTTCACCTGCGCCTTGACGAGCAAGGAGCCCATGCCCAGATTAAACTTGAGTTGCAACTGCCAGGCCTTGTCTTTGTCTGCGTCCTTATCCTGATTGTTGTGTTCGAATTTGCCTTCCAACTGTTCGTTTCTTTGGTTGAGATAGTAGGGCAGCATGAAATACCAGCATTGACCACTATTGTCTGTATTGGCTTGCTGGTATAGGGCGACAGCCTGGGACATCTGCTGCAGCGCGTCCAGAGTGCCGCTCTTCTCCAGTGAAGCTAACTGATGAGTTTGCAGGCCGGACCGGCTCTGAAGTCCTTCCAGGTATTGCTTCAGGCGTTGCGGAACACTCAGGTTTTGGTTACCGGCCCTAACGCCAAGCAACAGCTGAAACAAGGTGGTAATGGCACTGGCTTGAGTTGAAGGCTGGGATTGCGTTTGCTGACTGGTCAGTTGCAACCCTGTGAGCCCAAGCAGTTCACTTCGAAGTTGGGACGGCTCTGCCAGCTCGCTCAGGGGCACAGGCGACAGTGCCGGTAATTGCTTGAGCAGTTCAGCGGCCAGGTTATGTTTGACCTCCAGTGTCATAGCCTCGGCCCTTGGCATGGCACCGGCTTTATTGAAGGCGCGCTGGAGAAAGTTCAGCTCGGGCGCTTTGGCTGTTTCGCCGGCAACTTTATTGGATGCACTTGTGCCAACAGGCTTATCCGCATTGGCTTGAGTCGCTTGCTGAAGTACTTGGTTACTGAATTTCTCTGTCCCCGGCAGCGGGGCATTTTTCGGCTGCTGCAACTGGGCATTATCAACTGTTTGTGTTGACTGAGATAAGACAGAAGCGGGCAACTTACTGCCGCTGGCAACTGTTTGAGACAAGCCTGCTTTGAGATCAACCGCCGTTTCCCTCAATGGTGCTGATTCCCCTTTACTTTGGGTTTGCTGCGCTTGGGATTGGGGTTGCTGCTCAAGGAGTTTTATCAACCTGGCGTAGGTTTGGGCGACTTCCGGCTTGGTTATCAGTTGCTCACTTTCCTGTGTTGGGGCAGCGGGTTGCAGATTTGCTATTGGTGTCAGTTTTACTTCCAATCTGGCATTGATGGGGCTTAATTGCAGCTGTAGCCCCTGACTGTTGCTGACAACTTTG
Source organism: Shewanella sp. 38A_GOM-205m (assembly GCF_000518445.1). Lineage (NCBI taxonomy): Bacteria > Pseudomonadati > Pseudomonadota > Gammaproteobacteria > Alteromonadales > Shewanellaceae > Shewanella > Shewanella sp. 38A_GOM-205m. The sequence goes on from NZ_JADP01000001.1 coordinate 293,850, forward strand.
GCAACGTATTCTCCGGCAGGTAGTTGTAACTGCGGCGGGAAGGCTATGCTTGTACCATTGGCAAAACGCATTTCACCCTGGGAGACAGTCAACATGGGTAAGGGATAACCTTGCGGCCTGGCTGCCAACTGCTGCAGTGCTGTTTGACTGATACCATTTTTGGCTGCCAGCTGCATCAAAGCGTCCGGCAGTTTTATTTGGACTTCACCGGCCAGCAACAGCAATTGGGCTGTTTTGCCCTGAACGATTTCCGGTAAGGGGCGAGTCAGCTCCAGCAGTGTAGTATTGGCCTGATGCAACAGGGCCTTGGCTTGAGCGTTGGACTCTTGATTGGCAAGCTGCAATTGATACTGTGCATTTTGCAGTTGTAGTCTGAGCTCGCTACCCACATCGACTGTGGTTACCGGAAGCAGAGGGATGGATGCATTTGCTTGAGGAGTTGGGCTTGACCCTGAGGGGGGGATTGTACCATTCACTGGATCCATTGTTGCAAACCCCACTCCTCAAGTTGCTTTATCTGTAGGCAATCGTAAATTTAAATTTGATCTATTTCCACAGCGAAGTATCCTTATCCGTCCAAATCGACATTAGACAGAAATTTGACTGTCGCCATAGGTATACTCAGGTTATCGGCCTATGGTAATCAAAGCTTTAACTGTTTTTCGGTTGGATTACAGCGGTACTTTTACAAAGAGAGCAATATGAAGTTTAAATGGATTCTGATGGTTGTGGCTGCCCTGAGTGCGCATTCGGCAGTGGCTGCAGGGAGTGGCGAAAGCAACAATACACAGGATGTGCGCATCAGTTATAACGACCCGCGGGATCCGATAGAAGGGTTCAACCGTGTCATGTGGGACTTCAACTATCTGTATCTGGATAGATTTCTCTATCGTCCGGTTGCTCATGGTTACAACGACTATGTGCCTATGCCGGTCAAGTCAGGTCTCAACAATTTTGTTCTCAACCTGGAAGAGCCCCACAGCTTGGTCAACAACACATTGCAGGGCAAGTGGGGTTGGGCGTTGAATGCCGGTGGCCGTTTTACCGTTAACTCGACCGTGGGTTTGCTTGGTTTGATTGACGTCGCCGATATGATGGGGATGCCCCGTAAACAGGATGACTTCAACGAAGTGCTCGGTTACTACGGAGTGCCCAATGGTCCTTACTTTATGGCGCCATTCTTCGGCCCCTACGTCACCCGTGAACTCGCTTCAGATTGGGTGGATGGTCTATACTTTCCATTGTCAGAATTAACAATGTGGCAGTCAGTTATCAAGTGGGGCCTGAAGAATCTCCACGCCCGTTCTGTTGCCATAGATCAAGAAAGATTAGTAGACAACGCGCTCGATCCATACACTTTTGTTAAAGACGCTTATATACAGCACATGGACTATAAGGTGTACGATGGCAATGTGCCTTCGAATGAGGACGAAGACGAGTTGCTTGATGAATATATGCAGGAACTGGAGTAACCCACCATCTGTTTGCTTACCCGCAGGTGGTTGATACGGTCACTCGTTACCGGCGATTGAAACCTGCGGGGAATTGACCATGGCGCTGAACAGTCTCAATGTACTGCTGGTTGAGGATGATCCCGTCTTTCGCAATATCGTTGCTGCCTTTCTTACCGGGAGAGGCGCTAATGTTGTTGAAGCCGAGGATGGTGAACAAGGACTGCAAAGCTTTAAAAGCCAAAAGTATGATGTGGTTGTAGCCGATCTCTCCATGCCCAGAATGGGGGGATTGGAAATGCTTAAAGCCATGTCGCGTATCAATCCTGCCATTCCTTCCATTGTGATTTCCGGAAACCAGGTTATGGCCGATGTTGTCGAGGCGCTGCGAATTGGCGCCAGTGACTATCTGGTTAAACCCGTATCGGATCTCTATAGCATAGAGCACGCCATTAATCAGTGTCTTACGGCTCCTGAGCAGGAACAAAATACTCTTAATCGAGATGTGGAAGAGCTCTCCTTTATGGAGTTGAACGAAAACCTGGCACTGCTGGAGCAAAACGCTGAAGCGGCCAGGTGTGTGCAGCAACAGCTATTCCCCGCAAGCCGTATTGAATATCCCAAGGCCAGGTTGGACTATAGCTTGTTCAAACATGAGCAGGTAAGCCCTTACTTCATCGACTCGGCTATGGTTGGGAATAACCACCTCATCATGTACATGGCCCACTTTCACCCGGAAGACAACAGGGCCGCCTTTGCCAGCGTGTTGATGCGTAGTTTCGTCAATCAAAAGCTGAAACTGAATCGCAACGGTGTCAGTTCTGTGGTGATAGAACCTTTCAATATGCTCAGCTATTTGAATGATCGTTTGGTCAAGTCGGGGCTGGATCTCTATTGCGACATGATTTACATCGCGATTGAGCTTGATAGTTATCGCGCGGCTATTGCCCAGGCGGGCAGGGGGCTGAGATGCTACATTCGTAACCAGGATGGTCTTACACCTCTGGCGTTGGCAGATTCACTGCAGTTGGGGTTATTGGAGTGGGGCAAGCCGGCGACTCAGTTCCGGAGTTTAATGCCAGGTGAAAGGCTCTGCATTGTTACCAGTGAGGCAGAGCACAGACAACTGCTTCAGCAAGATAAATTCCTGGGGCTGACTTTTAATCCTAAAATACCTCAAGGTGGATTCCTGCAACTGGCCTTTTAATGGCCTTAATCCCGACTAATTGGCTTGAACTTAAAACTGTGAAAAATTCTAATAAAAAAGGCTGCAGATTTTGCAGCCTTCTTTGTATATATCAGAATTAGCGTTTAATGGCTTCGTGCTCGCCGGTTACAGCCATTTCCTGTTCCAGAGCTTCTTCTTCAGAATGATCATGGATTTTGCTTTCAGCGCCGTGCATCCAGTCAACCAGCTTGTCAGCCATGAAATAAAGGATCACACCGGAAATAGCTGCGGTGATGGCAATGCCGGAGAAGATAGACATGGCGTTGGCCAGCTGTTCTTCTTTCTCGCCGCCGTGGCCGATAAAGGAACCGACTACACCGGCTATCTTATTGGCCATGGCGATAAACAGGAACCATGCTCCCATCATCAGAGATACGATACGCAAGGGAGCTAGTTTGGTTACCATAGACAGGCCTATAGGGGATAGGCAAAGCTCACCCATGGTGTGGAAGAAGTAGGCACCAACCAGCCACCACATGCTGGACTTGGCTGAGGCGTCACCACCCATTTCCAGCACGGCACCAATCATAAACAGGAAGCCGATAGCCAACAGAACCAGACCAAGGGCAAATTTCACCGGTGAGTTAGGTTCCTTATCACCCAGGCGGATCCAGATAGAAGCAACAACCGGGGCAAAAACCACGATGAAAATGGCGTTCAGCGACTGGAAGTAAGTTGTCGGCACTTCCCAGGCACCGATAAAGCGGTCGGTAAACTCATTGGTGAATAGGTTCATCAAGCCACCGGCCTGTTCAAAACCCGCCCAGAAGATGATGGTAAACAGACCCATCACCATGATCACTTTAATGCGGTCACGTTCTACCTTGGTCAGTGGTTCTTTACGTACCTGGCCGCGGGCCAAGTCTTTTTCACGTTCAAGCTTGGCAGAAGGTACTGTACCTATGTCGCCCAATAACTTTTGGGCAAACAGGAATTGAATAATCAGCGACAGTACCATACCGATACCGGCACACATGAAACCTGCTTGCCAGTTGTTGATGGTAGTTTCAACACCATCGATGACTTCTTTATGGCCAAAGTTGGTATAGGCCCAGGCAACGACAAAACCAGAAAGCGCCGCACCTAAGTTGATACCCATGTAGAAGATAGTAAAGGCGCCATCGCGACGATGATCACCTTCTTCATACAGATCGCCTACCATAGTTGAAATGTTAGGCTTAAACAGACCGTTACCTATGATGAGAGTGCCAAGACCTATGTAAAACACCATGGTTTCAAGGCCGGGAGTCATGCTGTGAGGCGTTGCCAGGGTAAACTGACCTATAGCCATCAGCGCACCACCAATATAAATCGCTTTACGTTGCCCGAGGTAGTTGTCCGCGAGCCAGCCGCCGATGAGAGGCGTAAGGTAAACCAACGCGGTAAAGGTACCATAGAGTGAGAGTGCATCGGCCTGAGTCCAACCCAGTCCACCGCCTTGAGAGTTGGCCTGATCAACCAGATACAGAACCAGAATGGCTCGCATCGCATAATAACTGAATCGTTCCCAAAGCTCTGTTGTAAACAGCAGGAACAATCCCTTGGGATGCCCGAGCATCGTCCCCTTGGGTTTTGCTAAGCTCATGAAGTCTTCCACCTTAAATTGTTAATTGGCCGTGTGACAAAAGTCGACACAGAAAGCGATTGTTTTTATCCCAGCTGTATTGCCGTTAACATCACACTGTTTTGTAAAGTGTTATGGGCATATCTTTTAATGCGCTGTGATTGAGGCTTTGGTTTTCTGTATTGTAATTTGTTCATCAAAAGCAACAAAGCCCACCCTATATACTCTGGATTCAGCAACAAAGTCAATTTTAGCCCCCCGAGGCGGCTGCTTTGTGAACAATTGTTAGGCTAGTAGTGGTCGGAGCTGTGCTGGAATAGTTCGCAATTTCAATTAGACTAAAGTGGGGTGAAGGCGTGGTCTGAAATTCGCTTTCAATCGCAAAGTCATGTCTGATATGATTGCCCGCTGTGATAGGACGTCACCCGACAGAAACCAAGTAGTGAGAACACCATGAAGGCCTGGTACCTTTTGTACTGTAAACCTCGCAGCGAAGTGAGGGCACAACAGAATCTAACGCTCCAAGAGCTGGAGACTTATTTGCCGATGGTGCGGAGCGAAAAAAAAGAGAAAAACAAGACTGTCGTTCGTAAGCAACCTCTGTTCCCCAACTATATATTCATCAAGTTTGATCCTGAGCAGACCAGTGTTCGTCAGCTCAGATCTACTCGTGGTGTTGCTGATTTAGTCAACTGCCGCGAGAAACTACTGCCAATAGATGAACAACTGATCATTCAGCTCAAACAACGTGAATTGGCTACGCCTTTGATCACAGAAAAGCCCCTGCAGTCTGGTGATAAAATACAGTTCACCGAAGGGCCATTCGCAGACTTTGATGGAATTTTCGCAGAGAAGTGTGGTGATACCCGCTGCAAGGTATTGTTCACCTTCCTTGGCCAGCATAAGAGCATCACAGTTGAACAAAGTGCAATCAGAGCCGTATGTGCGTAATCAGCCATCTGGTATGTGAGATATTTGCCATTGTTACACAAATCCAACGTTTGTTAATCTTGAAACCGTATTTCGTTTTGTATGGAAATCAACTTGTTATGGATTCTGGTTGGGCAAGCCATCCCTATTTTAGAATACAAATTGAATAATTACTCAGTGCTCTGAGAGTTGAGCGTTTTTCGATCTGTGTCACACCTTGGTGTGGGGTATAATCCCCGGTTAAAGTAAGAGCCGGTACAGGGTAGGAATGTTATTTTATTTGAATGGCATTCCTAACTTACTAAAAAATATAAATTTTTGCATTGCAAAGGGCAGTTTGGAGGCCGAAATCCATGGGCGGTAGCGTGTCTGAAAGACAAGAATATGAACAATTTCATATTCTTAGTGAACGCCGAAGCCCTCTGGGCGCCACGCGGAACGGTAGCGTGTCTGAAAGACAAGAATATGAACAATTTCATATTCTTAGTGAACGCCGAAGCCCTCTGGGCGCCACGCGGAACGGTAGCGTGTCTGAAAGACAAGAATATGAATAATTTCATATTCTTAGTGAACGCCGAAGCCGTCTGGGCGCCACGCGGAACGGTTGTGTCTGAAAGCTATCAGTATGGACAATTTCCATACTTTCCAGCTGGCAACAAGTCCTATCTAATTACCAATGCTTGATATACAGAATCCACTTTTGGGGAACATTGACCTGAGATGAAGGCCTGGTTGGGAGAGCTACTACACCCGAGCCGGTTTTTATTGTTGTTGCAAGGTTCATTTGATTTTTAGTGTTACTCACCATTACGGAGACAACTGGTGTTACAGAAAACCAAAAAACTCATCATAGCGAGTATAGGAGCACTGGCTTTGCTTGGCTCGCAAGCTCAGGCAATTACGCCATCTCCTCAGATGATTGAACAATTCAAAAATTTGCCTCGTGCTGAGCAGGAAAGGTTAGCCAAACAGTATGGTATTGATCCCGCCATGCTTAGAGGTAGCAGTAACAGCGGCAGTCAGAAACTGGAAAACCCACAGTTGGTTTACCCCAGAGGACAGCAGAATTTTCAAGGTAATGATCAAGAAAATTGGCAATATCAAAATGGCCAAGGGCGAGAGCTGAATAATCGCCGCAGTCAAGATAAGCACAGCTTGGATTTTACCGCTGCGGCAGACAAGGCAGAGCTAGAACGATTTGGCTATTCTCTGTTTGAAGGTGAACCCAGCACTTTTGCCCCAGTTTCAGATGTCCCTGTTCCCAGTGAATACCTTATGGGGCCTGGAGACACTCTGAATGTACAACTCTTCGGTAAAGATAATCGGGAGTTTACTCTTACTGTCAACCGTGACGGTACAGTGCAATTCCCTGAGCTTGGCCCAATTAGTGTGGCGGGTTTGAGCTTTGCGGAAACCAAAGACACGCTGCAAAAGCGCATCAAGCATCAGATGATAGGCATTGAGTCCAATATCACCATGGGAGAGTTGCGTTCTATCCGTATCTTTGTGGCCGGTGATGCCTATAAACCAGGCTCTTATACTGTATCCAGCCTGTCAACCATGACACAGGCGCTGTTTGTCTCCGGCGGCGTCAACGAAATTGGTTCATTACGTAAAGTGCAACTCAAGCGTGGTGGTAAGCTGGTTGGTACTCTTGACCTTTATGATTTATTGATGCGCGGCGATGCCTCAGGCGATATGCGTCTGCAATCTGGTGATGTGGTTTTCATTCCTCCAGTAGGTGGCCTGGTCAGCGTGGCCGGTGAAGTTCGCCGTCCGGCAATTTATGAGCTCAAAGGAGGAGAGACCCTTGGCGATGTCGTTAATATGGCTGCCGGGGCTAAACCGGGTTCCTATCCTAAAGGCAGTGTGGTTGAGCGTTACAATGACCAAGGGCTTAAGTCGCTGCTCACGGTTGATTTGACGTCTGCTAAAGGGCAAAAAACGCTTGCCAAGGCCGGTGATGTTATTCGAGTTAAAGGCACCTCGGGCCAATATGATAATGCAATTACCTTGGTTGGTGCTGTGGTTCGGCCAGGGAAATATCAATGGCATGAAGGCTTAAAAGTCAATGACATCCTCAAGTCTATTTGGTCCGATTTACAAATTTCAGCAGATCTAGATTACGCCATCCTGCTTCGCGAAGTGGATGATTATGGCAATATCGAGGTCTATCAATTCGCACCTGGCAAAGCAATAGTGCACCAGGACGCCGGTGAGAACCTGGCACTACAGCCAAGAGATAAGTTGATCATCTTTAACTTTAGCGATGACAGCATCAACAGATATGAGCTGAACAAGCTGGTTAAAGAAAGAGTTGCTAAAGTCACTTCGCTTACCGGCGATTCGTTGCTGGGTTCTGATCTGTTCAAGGCGGGTTTCAACGACCTGCAAAACAAGCGCCTCAACAAGCGTACTGAACTTGCAGGCGTCGTAGTTAATGATGGAGCGACCGGTGATACAGAATTAGAAGAAGCACAAAAGGCTGAACAGGAAGCTGTTACAGCAGAAGTTAGCAAGATGCTTACCAATCTTTTCGATGATAGAGATCTGGTTAAGTACAGCTATATGATGAACCGCAGCGAGCTTTTGTATCCGGTTATCAGCAAACTTAACGCCCAGGCTCGCGCAGGCAGCAGCGTTAAAATAGTCGCTGTCAGTGGCCAAGTGCGCCACGAAGGTATGTATCCTTTAAGTGTCAATGCTTCAGTCAGTTCTTTGATTGAAGCCGCTGGCGGCCTAAAGGAAGGTGCCTACACAGCCAGAGCTGAGTTAACCCGCACCATTACAGATGCTACTGGCTCATCGATAGTGCATAAGACAGTTGATTTGACTACGGCTCTACAAGGTAACAAAGCAGCTGATTTGCCTCTCGAAGGGCGGGATATTTTGACAGTAATGACTACGCCTGATTGGCAGGAACATCAAACTGTTGAAATACGCGGTGAAGTGAAGTTCCCTGGCGTATACAACATCCGCCGCGGCGAAACACTACAGGATGTTATTCAACGAGCTGGCGGCTTTACTGAATACGCTTATCTTCCATCAGCCGTGTTTGTGCGTGAGTCTGTTCGCAAACAAGAGCAGATGGAAATTAAAAAACTGGCCGATCAACTTCGGCGTGATATTGCCACTCGAGGCGTTTCCAAAGATGGCAATGTGGTCAACTATGCAGATGCTCAGTTGATGCTTAAAGATCTTGAAGGCATTAAAGCTGTTGGCCGACTGGTTGTTGACTTACCTGCTATCTCCGTGGGCATTACCCAAGCCGACCTTCAGCTTGAAGATCAAGATATCCTCTACGTGCCTTCAACCAAACAGACCATAGCTGTTATGGGAGAAGTTCAACATGCATCGACCCACAGGTATAAGGAAGGTCTCACGTTAGACCAGTATCTGAATATGTCCGGTGGAGCCCGTAAGCGTGCCGACGAAGATAGAACTTATGTGATTAAAGCAGATGGTTCTGTGATGATGCCCAAACGTTCCATGTGGTTTAGCAGTGAAGATAATCTGCAACCAGGAGATACCATCATAGTTCCCCTGGATACAGAGTATAAGGATAACCTGACGCTCTGGAGTCAAGTCACACAGATCATTTACAACACGGCTGTGGCAGTAGCGACAATTTCAGGGTTGTAATTCTTAATAACAAACTTGTTCTAGAGCCGTGATTTCAGGCTCTAGAACAGAATTAATACAGTATAAAAATAGACATAAATATGACTTCACAAATTACTCCTCAACAGCATCCAGATGCACAGTTCGCTGTGAACACGATGAGAGATGACGAAATAGATATCCGTGAGCTCATTTCGGTAATCTGGCAAGGGAAATGGTTAATTGCCGGAGTCACTCTGGTATTTGCCGTTGCCTCTGTGGTTATCGCACTTATGCTGCCGAATATCTATAAATCGGAAGCACTTTTAGCTCCGGCATCTGAAGAGCAGGGGGCTGGAGGGCTAGCCGGGCTTGCTTCCCAATTTGGTGGCCTTGCCAGTATGGCTGGGATCAATTTAGGTGGCAACGGTGGCACAGACAAGACGCAATTGGCTATTGAAGTACTCAAGTCAAGGCAATTTATCGGTGAGTTTATTGAAAAACATCAAATTTTGCCTGAACTAATGGCAGTTGATAAGTGGAATATGGCTGACAACAGCTTATCATTTGACTCAAATATATATAACGAACAAAGTAAGACATGGGTTCGTAATATTAACCTGCCTTTTCAACCACAACCTTCGCAACAAGAAGCCTACAAAGTATTTTCAAGTATTCTTGCTGTCAACAAAGACAAAGAAACAGGAATGGTGAAAATATCAATTGAACATCAATCTCCATTCATTGCTAAACAGTGGATAGATTGGCTGATAGCTGATATTAACCTCACCATGAAAAAGAGAGATGTAGTAGAGGCTACACGTAGTACCGAGTTTTTAAATAAACAGATCGAACTCACCAATGTCGCCGATATTCGTACTATCTTGTATAAGTTGGTAGAAGAACAGGCTAAAACGATAATGTTTGCCGAAGTACGTGATGAATATGTATTTAAAACAATCGACCCAGCCTTTGTTCCAGAAGAAAAGGCGGAGCCAAGGCGAGCTGTGATTTGCGTATTGGGTACCATGTTAGGTGGTATATTAGCCATGATGACTGTTCTTGTCAGATATTTTTTTAGAAAAGGTAGTTAAGGTTAATATATTAAAAGCCCATTGGGACCGTTTTCGGAAATGGAAAACTTAATGTCTTCATTGGATAGTTAAGAATCGACTGCTTTGTAACGAATGAAACAGTCTTATTTGTGTTAGATTTTTTTGAGTTGTAGATGTAATTAAATTCAAAGAAAGTGACTGGGAATTGATAGAGAATGATCGATTTATTACCTTTAGTTGGACGTGAAAGAGAGTTGTTTTTAAATGATATTACGACTCATAATGAACAGTTAAAACGAATTGTTTCGCAATCAAGCTTTCTCGTTTTAGGTGGTGCAGGGTCGATTGGTCAAGCAGTAACAAAAGAGATTTTTAAACGTAATCCTAAAAAGCTGCATGTTGTCGATATCAGTGAAAACAACATGGTGGAGTTGGTACGCGATATTCGCAGTTCATTTGGTTATATCGATGGAGACTTCCAAACCTTCGCTTTGGACATCGGTTCGATTGAGTATGATGCCTTTATCACAGCCGATGGTCAGTATGATTATGTCTTAAACCTCTCTGCCCTCAAGCATGTTCGCAGTGAGAAAGACCCATTTACCTTAATGCGTATGATCGATGTCAATGTATTCAACACTGACAAGACGATTCAACAGTCGATTGATGCTGGCGTTAAAAAGTACTTCTGTGTCTCGACCGATAAAGCGGCCAACCCAGTCAATATGATGGGGGCGTCGAAGCGCATTATGGAAATGTTTTTGATGCGCAAAAGTGAACAGATTTCTATTTCGACAGCCCGCTTTGCCAATGTGGCCTTTTCTGATGGTTCTCTGTTGCACGGCTTTAACCAACGTATTCAAAAAAATCAGCCGATTGTCGCACCAAACGACATCAAGCGTTATTTCGTAACGCCGCAAGAATCTGGCGAGCTGTGCCTCATGTCGTGCATTTTTGGCGAAAACCGCGATATTTTCTTCCCGAAACTGAGTGAAGCGCTGCATCTGATCACCTTTGCCGATATTGCAGTGAAGTACCTCAAGCAACGTGGTTACGAGCCTCACTTGTGTGCCAATGAAGATGAAGCGCGTGAGCTCGCCAAAACACTACCCGTGCAAGGAAAATGGCCTTGTCTTTTTACCGAAAGTGACACGACAGGTGAGAAAGACTTTGAAGAGTTTTTCACTGACAAAGAAGTGCTCGATATGGCACGCTTTGAAAACTTGGGCATCATCAAAAACGACCCTCTGTATCAGCCAGAGTTGTTGAGTCTGTTTGAAACGCAGATTGGCCAAATGAAGGCGGCGCGAGAATGGACGAAAGAGCAAATTGTTGACTTATTCTTTACCATGATCCCTGATTTCGGTCACAAAGAAACGGGCAAATACCTTGATAGCAAGATGTAAGGGCGAAGCATGAAAGCACCACGGCTGGTTGAGTTTGTTCGCGACCAATACCAAACCCAAGAGTTTATTCCATTGCATGCCCCGACGTTTGCGGGCAATGAGAAAGCGTATGTGATGGAAACCATTGAAAGCACGTTTGTCTCCAGCGTCGGTAAGTTTGTTGATGAGTTTGAGCGCAAGATGGAAGCCTTTACTGGCAGTGCCCGCGCGGTTGCCACCGTTAATGGCACCGCAGCGCTGCATGCTGCGTTGTACATGGCGGGCGTTGAGCGGGGCGATTTGGTGATCACCCAAGCGCTTACGTTCGTTGCAACTTGCAATGCGCTTTATCATATGGGGGCCGAGCCGATTTTTGTTGACGTGTCGCCTGTGAGTCTGGGCCTTTGTCCTAAAGCGGTGAGTGCTTTCTTGGAAGAGCATGCGCAAGTCACTGAGGCAGGTTGCATCCATAAGCAAACGGGCAGAAGAATCAAAGCGGTGGTGCCGATGCACACCTTCGGTCATCCTGTCGAACTTGATGAACTGATTGCCGTTTGTTTGAAGTGGCACATCACGTTAGTCGAGGACGCAGCAGAAAGTCTAGGCTCGTTTTACAAGGGTAAACACACTGGAACGCTTGGTGAGTTTGGTGCTGTGAGCTTCAACGGCAACAAAATCATTACCACGGGTGGCGGCGGTATGGTGCTGTGTGGCACGGAAGATTCGGGTAGACGCACTAAGCACGTGACTACGACGGCGAAAGTGCCGCACCCGTATGAGTTCTTCCACGATGAGCCAGGGTTCAACTACCGTATGCCGAACTTAAATGCGGCGCTGGGCTGCGCGCAGATGGAAGTGCTGGAGTGCTATCTAGCGCAAAAACGCCAATTGGCGCATCAATATCAAGAGTTTTTTGCTGGAAGCGATGTTACGTTTGTAGTAGAGCCAGAATACGCACAATCCAACTACTGGCTCAATGCCATCATTTGCGCTGATGCACAGCAGCGTAATGAACTGCTGGAGCAGACCAATGCTGCAGGAGTGATGACTCGTCCAATCTGGCAGCTTATGCATCGCTTGCCGATGTTCGAACAAGCCCTGCGCGGGGATTTGACCCATTCAGAATTTATTGAAGCACACCTGATTAACTTACCGAGTACGCCCGTTGGCGCTTAGGTGAGGGAGCAAGCATGAGCGAACATCAGAAAAAAGTCGCCGTCTTTACCGGAACAAGAGCAGAATACGGTCTGCTCTTTTGGCTTCTAAAGGATATTCAAGCCGATGCGGAGCTGAAGCTTCAACTGCTGGTTTCTGGTATGCATCTATCGCCTGAGTTTGGCGAAACCTATCAGCAAATTGAGCGAGATGGCTTTCATATCGACGAGAAAATCGAAATCTTACTTTCATCGGATTCGGCAGTAGGCACCGCCAAAAGCATGGGGCTCGGTGTGTTAGGATTTGCCGATGCGTTGGCACGGCTTAACCCAGACGTTCTGGTGATTCTTGGCGATCGTTTTGAAGCACTCGCTGCGGCGCAAACGGCGATGATTCTGCGTATTCCGGTGATTCATTTACATGGTGGGGAGATCACTGAAGGCGCGTATGACGACGCTATTCGTCATGCAATCACCAAGCTGAGTTATCTGCATGGCACCTCGACCGAAGCGTATCGCCAGCGTGTCATCCAACTGGGTGAAGCGCCAGAGCGGGTAAAAAATATTGGGGCAATCGGGCTTGACCACCTTAAGCGTGCGCGGTTTATGGATGTGCCTGCTCTGGCTCAATCTCTCAACTTCCCTCTGACTCAGCCGTACTTCTTGGTGACCTACCATCCCGTTACCTTAGGCGAGGAAGCGCCCGAAGCCAGTTTTCAGGCTTTGCTCGATGCACTCGACACCTACCCTGAGCATCAAGTGATCCTCACTTATCCGAATGCCGATGATGGCGGCAGGCGCATCATTCCAATGCTCGAAGCGTACGCGGCTGCAAACCCACAACGTGTGCTTGCTATCCCTTCTCTGGGGCAAGTGCGTTATCTCAGCGCCGTGAAACATGCTAGCGCTGTGATTGGCAACTCATCCAGTGGTATTATCGAGGTGCCCGCTTTTGATGTGCCGACGGTCAATATCGGCGTACGTCAGCAAGGGCGTTTAGCAGCGAAAAGCGTGTTGCATTGCAAGGTGAGCCAAGCCGATATTGAACAGATGATCGAAATTGCGGTCTCAAGACGCTATAAGGCAGAGGACGACATCATCGACAACCCTTATGGTCAGGGTGACAGCAGTGCACAAGTGATTGCGATGATCAAATCACTTCATTTTGAACCTTGTAAATCATTTTACGACTTACCATTTGAACCGATTGAGTGAGGCAGCATGACTCTAATCATTGCAGAAGCGGGCGTAAACCATAATGGCGACGAGGCACTGGCATTTCAGCTTGTTGATGTTGCGCATCTAGCCGGCGCCGACATCGTTAAGTTTCAAACCTTTAAAGCGAAGAACTTAGTCACTGAGCAAGCCAAGCAAGCTGATTACCAAGTGGCCAATACGCAAAAACAAGAGTCGCAGCTAGCCATGCTCAGCCGTCTTGAGCTGTCCTATGCCGCTCATCACCAGTTAGTCAAACATTGTCAGTCGCTAGGCATTGAGTTTCTCTCGACGGCGTTTGACTCTGAAAGCCTCAACTTCCTCGTCAACGATCTCGGATTAAAGCGTCTCAAATTGCCCTCAGGCGAGCTCACCAATGCGCCTTTGGTGCTTGAGCATGCACGCACTGGCTGTGATTTGATTGTCTCCACCGGGATGGCGACACTGGCCGAGATCGAAATGGCGCTCGGGGTTATTGCCTTTGGTTACACGGCGGCGGACAACGCAGTGCCCTCGGTACTGGCTTTTCAGCAAGCTTACGCCTCTGAGGTGGGGCAAAAAGCCCTTAAAGAAAAAGTGACCATTCTGCACTGTACCACTGAATACCCGGCGCCGATGGCAGAAATCAACCTTAGAGCAATGGATACGCTCGGCAAGGCCTTTGATTTGCCTGCGGGCTATTCTGACCACAGCGAAGGGATCGCTATCCCCATTGCTGCAGTGGCGCGCGGCGCGGTGTTGATTGAAAAACACTTTACCCTTGATAAAAGTATGGAAGGCCCCGATCACAAAGCCTCACTTGAACCCGATGAACTTGCTGCAATGGTGAAAGCGATTCGTCAAGTGGAAGTGGCACTGGGTTCCGCGGTAAAAAGCCCAACTGTCTCTGAAGTTCGAAACAAAGCTGTAGCACGAAAAAGTTTGGTTGCTAAAAAAGCTATTCGAGTAGGAGAAGCATTTACGGAAGATAATTTGACAGTTAAACGACCAGGTTCAGGTAAATCCCCCTATGATTACTGGGAATTATTAAACAAGTCTGCAACCAATAGTTATCAAGTTGGAGATTTAATAGTTGAGTAATTTGCGATTAAAACCGCTAATTATTATTGGTGGAGGCGGACACGCAAGCGTGTTGGTAGACCTTTTACGTTCTCAGGGTAGAGAGATTCTTGGGGTTGTTTCACCAGACGATATAAGTAACAGATCCGCTTTTGAGGGTTTGAGACATTACCGAAATGACGAAGACGTTTTGAATTATTCCAGAGATGAAATTCTTTTAGTTAATGGTATCGGAGCGTTACCTAGATCTGATTTTAGAAAAAAATTGAGCCAGTATTACTCTCGTCATGGTTTTATGTTTGAGTCTGTCATATCTCAGTTTGCACACGTTTCTGATTTTGCTCAAGTCGAATCTGGTGGTCAAGTACTCACTGGAGCAATAGTTCAAGCTGGTGCTAGAATCGGATCTCACACCATCATTAATACCGGTGCAATCGTAGAGCATGACTGTGAAATTGGTGATTTTAATCATGTTGCACCAGGTGCAGTGCTGTGCGGTCATGTATCCACCGGTAATAACGTTTATATTGGAGGTGGTGTTAATATTGTTCCAAATGTTAAAATAAAACATAATTCTGTTATAGGTGCTGGGGCTTTAATTATTAAAGATATAACTGAAAGCCAATTGGTCATCGATAGTAAATGTCAAATAAGAAAACGGATTAACAATGACAGATAATTGGGAGAAAACCATATTAGATAGTAATTCAACAGTGTTGGATGCTCTCAAGATTATTAATTCAGAAGCGTTAAGAGTAGCTATCGTTGTCGATAAAGATAGAAGCTTGATAGGTGTGATTACAGATGGTGATGTGAGAAGAGGTTTGATAGATGGGGTTGGCTTGACTGACAATGTAGGACCGATTATTAACCGAAAACCATTTATACTTTCTTCCAATACGAGTAAAGAAGTTGTCCTACAAAAAATGAAAGATTTGGATATCTTATTCGTACCAATTGTTGATAATAGACGCGTTGTTGGATTGGAAACTCTTCATGATGCCTTAGTTGATAAACCAAAATATCAAAATCCAGTTTTTATTATGGCTGGTGGCTTTGGAACAAGATTAAAACCTTTAACTGATAATTGCCCAAAGCCGATGCTAAAGATAGGCAGCAAGCCGATCCTTGAAACTGTGATCCGTGGTTTTATCAAAGCGGGCTTCGTCAATTTCTATATCTCGACTCATTACATGCCCGAGTTGATTCAAGCGCATTTTGGTGATGGCTCTGAGCTTGGGGTGAATATTACTTACGTGCATGAGCAGTCCCCGCTGGGTACAGGTGGAGCGCTTGGTCTATTGCCGAAAGATCTGCCCGAAGGCTTACCGCTGATCATGATGAATGGTGATGTACTGACCAAAGTGGATTTTCGGCGCTTGCTGGATTTTCACGTCAGTCATGACGCCGATGCCACCATGTGCGTACGTGAGTACGACTATCAGATCCCTTATGGGGTGATTAATGGCGAAGGCAATAAAATCACGAGTATGGTGGAAAAGCCCATTCAGCGCTTTTTTGTCAACGCGGGCATTTATGTGGTTTCGCCACGGGTGATTCAATCGGTACCAGAAAATTATCGCATTGATATGCCAACACTGCTTGAGCAGCATATGCAAGAGCGAGATAAGATTTTGATGTTCCCGATCCACGAATATTGGCTGGATATTGGTCGAATGGACGATTTCAACCGCGCTCAGGCCGACATTCATACCTTGGGGCTGGACTAATGGAACGCGTTGCCGTTGTTGGACTGGGCAATATTGCCACTCGCCATCGTCGTAACCTTAAACAGCTTTTCCCTCATGCTCAGCTCTATGCCATGTCAGCTAGTGGACGTATGCCGCACGAGATAGTCAGTGACGCCGATCATCTGGTGGAGTCGATTGATGCGCTGATCGCGCAACAGGTTCAACTGGTGATTGTTGCGTCTCCGGCCCCTTTTCACGCGGTGCATGCCATCCCCTTGATTGAAGCGGGTATTGCCGTACTGATTGAGAAGCCAGTCACCGCTACGCTCGACGAATTAAAAGCGCTGCAAGAGGCGGCCGCGCAATCCCAAACGCCTGTGGCCGTAGGATACTGCTTACGCTACTTGTCTTCTGCGATCGAGATGAAAAAATACCTTTCATCTGCAATGTTGGGGAAGGTCTATCATGCTCATGTCGAGATTGGCCAGTATCTGCCTGATTGGCGCCCGAGCAAAGATTACCGTGAGAGTGTTTCAGCCAGAGCGGCGTTAGGCGGCGGCGCCCTTTTAGAGCTTAGTCATGAGTTTGATTATACCCAATGGTTATTGGGCGAACTGACTTTGCAGCATGCTATTTTACGCCAAAGCGAAGAGCTTGGTCTGGAAGTTGAAGACAGTGCCGATATGCTGCTTAGTACTGAGCAAAACGCGGTTGTGCACCTGCATCTCGATTTTTTGCAGCGTAAAGCGTATCGCCAATGCCGCTTTGTCGGCAGCCAAGGCGCGTTAGAGTGGGATTTGATTAGCAATGAGATCCGCTTTGTTTGTGCGCAAGGTACACAAGTACTCTACAGCGAACCCGCTTGGGATAAAAACCAAATGTACACGGCGATGGTGCTGGATTTCGTTGCTCATATCCATCGCCAATCAAGTCAGTGTGTGTCGCTTGATGAGGCGGCCAAAAGCCTTGAGCTGATTGCACAAATCAAAACGCGCTATCCCATCACAGTGAGCTAGATGGCGTAAAGGGTCCATATCCAATGAAAAACTATGCATTTATTTTTGCTCGTGGCGGCTCAAAAGGGCTGCCAGGAAAAAACACTAAACCACTTGCTGGCAAACCCTTACTGCACTATTCGATTGACAGTGCGTTGGCCGCTCCGTCGATTGAGCAGGTATTTGTCTCCACCGATGATGCCGAAATTGCGCAAGTAGCGAGGAATGGCGGGGCGATCGTGATCGACCGTCCTGCTGAACTGGCGAGTGATACCAGTCCAGAGTGGCTTTCTTGGCGGCATGCAATTGAATGGGTACGTGCGAACTATGACGACTTTGACGGCTTTATTAGCTTGCCAGCAACAGCGCCTCTGCGGGCTGTCAGTGACATCGAAAATGCCATCCAGCAGCGAATGACCGTGGGCGCAGATATCTGTATCTCAGTTACCCCAGCCAGCCGCAGCCCCTTTTTCAATATGGTCAAGCAGACCGACTCAGGCATGGTCGAGTTGGTCATCAAGCCGCAGGGAGAAGTGGCTCGCCGTCAAGATGCGCCAGCTGTGTTTGATATCACCACCGTTGTTTATGCCACCACGCCCGAGTTTGTCTTGAACCATTACGGTCTTTTTTCTGGTAACGTCACCAGTATTGAAGTACCGAAAGAGCGCGCCGTGGATATTGATGATATTTACGATTTCATGCTCGCTGAAGCAATACTAATGGAAAATAAAAAACATGTTGAATAATAAGTATACCTTAGTTGTTGGTGCATCCGGTCTGCTCGGTTCTAAAGTTGTAGAATCTTTGTTACATCACAATAGTAGAGTTCTTGCAGTTGATTTAGATGTTAAAAAACTAAAAAGCCGCTTGACAGAGATGAATATTGATGTAAACAGTAATTCATTAAGCTTTCAGTCACTTGATGTGACAGACGAAGTAGCTGTGAAGTCTTTTTTTGAAAATTTAACTGAACTTACAGGTGCGGTAAATTGTACTTATCCTAGAAATAAGAATTACGGCGCCCATTTTTTTGATGTAAATCTTGATAGCTTTAATGAGAATCTTTCATTACATCTCGGTTCATCATTTTTATTTATGCAACAATGTGCCGCATATTTTAAGCGAGAGAAAAAGAACTTTTCTTTAGTTAATATTTCGTCAGTTTATGGAGTTGTAGCACCAAAATTTGAAGTGTATGAGAATACAGAAATGACTATGCCTGTTGAATATGCTGCAATCAAATCAGCACTATTACATCTATGTAAATATGTGACAGCTTATGTTGAGGATAGTCGGTTCAGGGTAAATAGTGTGAGCCCTGGAGGTATCTTTGATTATCAGCCTGATGATTTTTTAGTGGCATACAAACGCCAAACTTTAGGCAAAGGAATGTTAGATGTAAGCGATGTAATTGGTTCAATAATTTATTTGCTGTCTGATTATGCTCGCTATGTCAATGGACAGAATATAATCGTCGATGACGGTTTCGTATTATAAATATTTTGGAGATTAAAATAATGAAGAAGATTTTTTGGTGCAAAACTTGCCTTAATATGTCGACACGTCCAAGAATTGAATTTAATGATGAAGGGCGTTGTAATGCTTGTGTTTGGTCTGGAGAGAAAAAGAATATAGATTGGACGCCGCGACAACAAGAACTAAAAATGCTATTGGACAAATATAGATCATCTAATGGTACAGGTTTTGACTGTGTTGTTCCGGTTAGTGGTGGTAAAGATGGTTCTTATGTTGCTTATACATTAAAACATAAATATGGTATGAACCCATTGGCCATTACTGTTCGCCCAGCTCTGAGTCTTGAATTAGGTGATGAAAACTTATCTAATTTTATTAACTCCGGATTCAATCATATTCATATTTCACCCAACGCTAAAGTCATGCAGAAGTTGAATAAGCTAGGTTTTATTGAAAAAGGTTTTCCTTATTATGGATGGCTGATTGCTATAAAAACAGCTGTAATTCAGACTGCGATGAACTTTAATATACCTTTAATTTTTTACGGTGAAGATGGTGAGGTTGAGTATGGTGGGTCTACAGAAAGTAAGAATAACCCACTATACAATATTGAATATATGAAACGAGTATATTTTGAGGGAGGATATGATAAGGTTTTTGATATCATACTTAATGATAGGGATGTTAGTGAAGGTGATTTAGCTTTTTGGCGTTTCCCGACTGATGAACAAGTTAAAAGCCATGATCTTGCATTTACTCATTGGTCTTATTATGAAGCATGGGATTCATACCGAAATTATGTAGTGGCTAAAGAATATTGTGGTTTAAAGGAAAAAGAAGAGGGGACTGCGGGCACATTTACTAATTTTGCTCAAAATGACCAAGCATTATATTCGCTTCATGCTTACTTAATGTACTTAAAGTTCGGTTTTGGTCGTGCAACACAAGATGCAGGTATTGAAATTAGACGCGGAGCAATGACCCGTGATCAAGCTCTGAATTTAGTAATGGCATACGATAACCAATACCCTCATGAGTTTATTGATTTGTATTTAGATTACTACGGAATGTCAAAAGAAGAGTTTGATTCTGTACTAGATAAATATGCAAATAAAGATTTGTTTGAAAAAATTGATGGTTATTGGCAACCTCGATTCAAAGTAGGTGAAGAATTCGAAATATGAAATTAGTCATTGTCAATTACGGCATGGGGAATCTAAAGTCGGTAACTAGTGCTATTCGTTATCTTGGTTACAATGATATTAGTTTGTCTAATGAAGTCTCCGTATTGAAAAGTGCAGATAAACTTATATTGCCTGGCGTAGGAAACTACGCCAGTGCAATGAATAAAATCAACGAACTCGATCTGAAGTCTTGTCTTAGAAGGCTTGTATTAGAGGAAGGAAAGCCAATTCTAGGTATTTGTCTTGGTATGCAACTTATGGGACATTCAAGTACAGAGAGTGGATTTAATTCAGGGTTAGGATTGGTTGATGGAATAGTTGAGGCATTTGCTTCAACAAAGTTAAAGATCCCCCATGTTGGGTATAACCAAGTGAATCCGTTTGAAGGTAGTCGTCTATATTCTGGTATACATCCTGAGCCAGATTACTATTTTACTCATAGTTTCAGGATGCGTTCAAACGCAGATATAGGTAAAACTACTTGTACATATGGAGAAAAATTTGTTGCTAGTTTTGAAATTGACAATATTGCTGGAGTTCAGTTTCATCCCGAATTAAGCCAGACAAATGGTCTTAAGTTATTAAGAAACTATATAGAGCTATTTTAATGTTACGAAAAAGACTCATTTTTGGACTGATATACAACAGTGGCGGCTTTATGCAAAGTCGCAATTTTCGTTTGCAGCGTGTTGGTGATATCAATTGGCTAGAAAGGAATTATAGATTTCAGGACATTTCATTCTCATTAGATGAGTTGATTGTAGTTGATGCTAGCAGAGAATGCAGAAACATAGAAAAGTTTTCTGCAGTAGTTAGTAGTTTAGTAGAAGATGTATTTATACCCGTCGCAGCGGGTGGTGGCATTAGAAAGTTAGAAGATGCTGAACTTTTGTTTGGGAGTGGCGCAGATAAAGTTATTCTAAATACTCCTCTTTTTAGCGATCCTATTCTAGCGAAAGAAATAGTTGAAAGGTATGGTTCTCAAAGCCTTGTAGCGTCAGTAGATTACAAGGTAATAGATGGTAAAGTAGTTGTGTATATTCATAATGGTACAACTGCAATTTCTACCAGTATAGATGATTACTTACTACATTTGGAAGAATTAGGCGTTGGTGAGGTTATCTTTAATTCTATAGATAGAGATGGAACTGGTTTTGGCTATGATATTGAGAATATTGAAAAGTATGCTAAGTCGGTAAATATGCCCTTTGTTATAATGGGTGGCGCGGGGAATGAAACCCATTTAAGTTCAGGTTTATCTATTGAGGGAGTGTCTGGTGTAGCCACTGCTAACTTATTTAACTTTATAGGTAATGGGTTACCAAATGCACGCAGCTATATGTTAAATAGTGGTGAAAACCTGGCCAGATGGAAGTAGTTGTAATGTTATTAAAAGAGATTTTCAAGAAGATATCATATGGTAAAAGTGCTGATCGCATTGGACCTGATATGCCATTTAATCATTGGCGACTCCATTTTAAATCTTCAATGTTGAAATTGTGTAAAAGCAAATTCAAATATTTTGGTGATGGTGCTGATTTTAGGCCAGGAGCATATGCAATACATTGTTCAAATATTTCGATAGGAAGAAATGTCATTATTCGACCTTCTACAATGATTTTTGCTGACGAATATGCATCGATAGTATTTGAAGATAACGTCATGATGGGAGCTGGTGTTCATTTTTATGTTAATAATCATAAGTTCGAAAGGCGCGATGTTCCCCTTATTGAACAAGGTTATTATCCGTCAGAAGATATAATTGTAAGATCTGGAGCTTGGATTGGAGCAAATACAATAGTTTTACCCGGGGTAACAATAGGTCGAAATGCTGTTATAGGAGCTGGAAGTATTGTTACTAAGTCGGTTCCTGATTTTTCTGTAGCCATTGGTAATCCTGCTAAAGTAGTAAAAGAAATTGGTGCTAATTGAATGTTTATTTTTAATAGATTAATTGGGTTGTTAAAGCTGAGGGTGCTACCTCGAGTTACTGAGGCTAGTGAGAGAGCTACAACTACCTTGTTGAAATCTAAACTTGCCTCTCTTGAAGCAAATGGCCACTCTAAAGTCCTGATTGAAGGGATGTTGCGGACCCCAAAAAATAATGTGGAAAAGATTATTATTGCTGCCGCTTTGAAGTTACATGGATTTGATGGATTTGATGTGATTCTTAAACATTCTTTTTTGCCTAGCGATCGAAATTATTTTTTTTATCGTACTCTAGGTGCCAAAAGATTTTTCTCTTTAGAAAATGCATTCTTGAATCCAATTGTAATACTTTTGTCATTGGCAAAAACAATAAACCTGTTCTTAAGCGTGAAAAATAAGGATGATATTCTAAATGTCAAAGTTAAAGGTGTATGTATTGGGGATCTTATTTATGACTCAATAATAAGGGAGAATGAAAAGGTTTATACCGTTGAAAAATTAGCTGTGACTAGAGATTTTTTCCTAGTATTTAAGTCATTCTGCTTTTACTTCTATTATGACAGAGTGTTGTCGTTAGGCGATTATAGATATCTTATTACTAGCCATAAAACATACGTTCAGTATGGTATTTTGTGTAAGGTTGCAAAGTTTAAGGGATGTGATGTCATCTTAAAAGATATGAATCTTTTTAAAAACTATAAGAAGGATATTGATATAGAGGAACATATAATGAAACCATCTGTAGATGATTTTAGTTCCTGTATTAAAGATAAAAGACATATTTCCGAGTCTCGTAAATATATTAATGATCGATTTTCCGGAGCTGCAAATGATATGGATATAGATGTACTCACGGCATTTGTTGGTAAAAAAACATACACAAAAGAGATGCTTCTCGATTTTTTTAGTATCAATAATAAGAAGAAGTTATGCTTCATTATGCCGCATGCGTTTAGTGATTCGCCGCATGTAGGTACAGAGATGATTTTTTCTGACTACTATGATTGGTTGGTAGCTACTTTAGAGTCTATTTCTAGAAACAACAACTTCAATATATTTATAAAACCCCATCCAACATCATATTGTTGGGGAGAGGATGGCGTTGTAGAGTCTATTCTAAAGAAAAATAAAATAACAAATGTTTACATTGTACCTGATGATTTTAATACCAATAGTGTGCCGTTTGTCGCTGATTTGGTTATTACATGTCAAGGTACCATAGCCTTAGAGGCTGTGAGCTTTGGCGTTCCATCATACACTTGTGCTTCCGGCTATTATGGAGGGTTTGGCATCACGAAGCAATTCACTAATAAAGAGAATTATATAAATCATATCTCAACCATGAAAAATATTGAGAGTGTCGACTCTGAAAAAATGATAAGCGCAAGTTGTTTATTATACTTGGAAATTGCATCTAGAATTTATTCAAGTGCTGTACCTTTTGAAGATATATTACCAGTAGATGATTTCGATATTAGAGCGAAGAAACTCTGGAGTGATATATTTTGCCTTCTAAACTCATATGAGTTCGAATCTGATCCCCTTGTAAAGAGAATAAAAGAATCAATCCATTAGGCTGCTATTTAAATATAAGTATACTTCATTGGACTTGTGGGAGTTATTGCCTTGTTGTATCTTTTTCTAGAAAATTGGTCTAGCAAATGCGTGAACATACTATAAAGTATTTGGTGGCGGAGATAATAACTAAAGCTTTACCATTTTTATTAATTCCGTATTTTACATCTAAATTGGGGGCATCAGGTTATGGAGAGCTTAGTTTATTCCAAGTATACTTCAACCTCTTTATCGTTTTAATCACTGTCGGTGGTGATACATTATTGACGCGAGTGGTTTTTAGGTATGGCAAGTTTATTTTTAATGAGTTTACTGCTTTTTTAATTATTATATATTTTGTAATTTCAACTTTACTGATAGCCCCCATATATTACTGGGGAGGAGAACTCTTTGTATTTTCTTTCATATGTGCATTAGTTTTTGTTATAAATAATATATTTTTGATTAGATTTCAGAGTTTAACTAAATCAAGTGACTATTTAACCTCGCAGATATTAAATGCGCTATTATCGACTATATTAACATTGGTGTTATTTGAAATTTACTTGCAAAATTATCAATCTAGGGCTTTAGCAGTTTTTATTTCCTATGTAATTATTGTCCTTTACTTTATAGTGAAAGAGTTTGATAGCCTTTGGTCTGGAAGATCCTTTTATAAGCGGATTAATATTTACTTATCCATGTTCTTAATTATTGGTTCACCCATGCTTTTGCATAAGTTGAGCTTTTTTATCAGAAATCAATTGGATAGAGTGGTGGTTTATAAGTTTTTTACAGTTGAAGAACTTGGTGTTTATTCGCTATCTGCACAGTTAGTAAGTATATTGCCAGTGGTATTTACAGCCATAAATATGGCTTTGTATCCAGTGATATATTCGAATTTGAAAAATAGACCAAAATTTGTTTTTTTTAAAATAGGTAATTTACTACCTTATATTATCATTGCTTGCGTTTTAGTTAGCTTCATATCTACTAAAATACCTAGCGACATATATGTTTTTTTATTCGGAAATGATTTCAAAGAAACTTCTTATTTTTTTCCAATATTGTTTTTTGGCAATTCATTGCAGATAGTTTACTTGCTGTTGTCAACAGTGGTTTTATATTTTTTAAAAACAAAGTCATTGGCATTTTGTACTGTAGTTGCTAGTGTTATTCACTTATGTGCATTATATATCATCGCTCCTTACGGGATACAATATGTGCCTTACGTTGTTATTATTTCTAATATAACTTCTCTATTGCTGGTATATTGGTTCTGCTATATGCCTCTAAAAAAGAAATATTGCGAGTAAATTGAATGCTTATAATAAAGTTATTTCTCTTTCTTATTCTTTTTTCTTATATTATAAGAGGAGTTTTTCCTTTTCTTCAGTATATTGAGAATGTACTGATTCTATGTTTCTCATTATATACATTTATATATGTAGCAAGTAATCAGTTTAGAAGTTGCCGAGTTAAACTTTGTTATTTAAAAATTTTTTTAATTCTACTTGCAATGATTTTTCTAGTAATAGTTAATTCAATTGTAAACTATCAAAGTATTATTTATATACCTTCTGTGATGTACGAGCTCTATAAGCTGATGACACCTTTTTACTTTGTGCCTTTGTTATTGTTATTTAAACGCGACAATGGTAGGTATATTAATAGGTTGCTTTTTTTGTTTTTATCAATGAATGCAGTTGCACTTATTTTGCAGCATATATTTGGTGTTGGGGTTGTCAAATATTTCGGTGTTTTTCACGACTTGAGTCATTATGTGTCTAGAGATAGGCCTACAGGTTTGACTGCAAATGCCAATATAATTGGTGTTTTTGGCTTTTTCTGTTATGTTTATTCCGTTTCATATCTAGAGCTGATCAGAAATCAGCAGTTTAAAATTGTAAAATCGCTTTGCTACTTATCATTCCTAGTGGTGATTTTATCCACATCAAAAGCAGCCATGCTTTGTTTGCTTTTGTTTATCTTTTTAAGGAAAGTTAACTTTCGCAGATTAGTTCCTGTTGGTTTGTTTTGTATTTTTATGAGTTTTGTTTTATTTAATTTTAATATTTATGGCGTGACAGATAAATTTCAAAGTTACTTACACTTTATTGATTTGCTAGCAAGTTCCTCTCAAGTAAAGCCATCTCTAATAGAAGGGCGTCTCTGGGGCTGGTATCTGGCGATAAAGTTATTTATAAGCTCACCAATGGGATATGGTTTTGGAGTTTGGGGGGATTTCTCTTCGCGTATAAATCCATTATTACAGAATTTTGACTTATATTTAGATTATAGTGACAGTGCATTGTCTCATTTAGTTGTGGAGCAGGGTTTTTTTTGTATCCTGTATTTTTATGCTATTTCAAAGTTGCTGGCTGGATTCTCGAGTAGATTAGTTTTTATAATATTATTAATTTTTTTAATGGTAACTAATTATGGTTTTTCTCAGTCACTATTCTACTTAGGGTTTTGGATGGTAACTGTGTTATGTTTTCTCCGGAGTAAGAAAGTTGAAGAGAATATTAATTGTAAGCAATATGTATCCCAGTCAATCTAACCCTAATTATGGAATATTCGTCTATAATGCAGTCGTATCACTAGAATCTGCTGGAATTAGTGTAGATAAAATTGTTATTGATAAACTCAGGAGGAATGTTGTTTTAAAATTGCTATCATATCTTACTTTTTACTTCTCCATTATAATTAGATGTATGTTTACTAAGTATGAATACATATATATTCATTATGTTTCTCATTGCGGTATACCGTTTTTAATTTTAAAATTATTTGGTTTTAAGTTTTCGCTTATATCCCACGTGCATGGAGGTGATGTAGTTTATCATAAGGGGCGAAATAAGTTATTTTTTTACTTAAAAACGTTGATTGCTCAGTCTGTTTTGAATATGTCAAAAGAAATAGTTTTCCCATCTAATTCTTTTGCAAGAGAGGTTGTTAGCAGGTTCAATTTAGATAATGCTTGTTATCTCGTTTATCCTTCTGGTGGTGTTGATGAAAGAAACTTTAGGATTAGAAACGATATAACTCATCGCGAAAAAATTATTGGTTATGCTGGAAGATTATTGAGGATGAAGAATGTTGACAAAATAATTTCTTCTTTATTGTATTTGGATGAAAGTGTAAAGCTTGAAATCGTTGGTGATGGAAGCGAGAAGTCGAATTTAGTTAGTGTCATTGATAGTTTGGGGCTTTCAAACAGAGTAATCATTCTTCCTTTTAAGAATCATATTGAATTGGCTGAATGGTACAGTTCTATAGATATTCTTGTTTATCCTTCGGATTCTGAGAGTTTAGGTTTGGTTCCTTTAGAAGCAATGTGCTGTGGAACCCTTACTGTGCTTTCTTCTATTCCAACTTTTTTGGAGTTAAGAGACTTTGATATTTACACACGTTATATTAAAAAGTGTGATGAACGGCATATTGCAAATGAAATTCAATATCTTCTTTCGATGAGTCCTGGTGTAAAAGCTGATTTGAGAATGTTAAACTCTAAAAAGGTAATTGATAAGTATTCTTCAGAAATAGTAAATAGGGACTTAATTGATGTATTTGAAAGGTAGTTGTATTTTATTCGTATATGGTGAAGGTGGTCATGCCGCTCAAATGAATAGATTGGCACCATTTATTTTCGATAAAGTAGGCGATAAAATATTCTTAAGTTTGTCTGACTCAAAATTGCACCCAAGTTGGTCGTCTAAACACTTTGTTAGTGGTGAATTTCGTTCGAAGAGTAGGCACTCAGACTGGCTTTTCAATAAAGGGCCCATTGAAATACTAAAGTCACTATTGGAAATTAGAAAGTCATATAAAGTAGTAGCTGTCATTTCTACAGGGCCAGGTATTTCGTTAATATCTGCTCTTTTTTTTAAGGTTTTCGGTGCGAAAATTATTCATGTCGAAACTTGGTCTAGATTTACCACCAGATCATTTACAGGTAAGTTGATGTATTTTATTGCTGATAAGTTCTATGTGCAGCATCGATCATTATTAACGTTATATCCGAACGCTGTTTATTCGGGGGTTTTATGAATTGTCTTGTCACTGTTGGTACTACATGCTTTGATAGTCTTATTATCACTGCAAATGATATTGCAAAAAAAAACGAAGAAGATTGTTTTACTTTTCAGATATCGAACGGGATTTTTAAACCATCATCAGGGACTTTTTTTGAGTATTCCAATTTAATAGATGATGTTTATTTGAAATCGGATTTAGTTATTACTCATGCTGGTGCAGGTTCAATATTCAAGTTATTGGAGTTGGGAAAGAGGTTTATTATAGTTCCAAACTTAGAGCGTGTAGATAAGCATCAATCTGATATATCTAGCTATATGGAAAGTAATAATTATGCGTTGGTATGTTGGTGTCTGGATGATTTATCCGATTTGTACAATTGTTTGAAAGAATTTAAACCTAATAAGTTTGCCAAAGAAAATTTTTTTAAATTTGATGAGATATCCGATTTTATCAGTCAATTATGATAATGCTCGCGGAGGCTAATTGTGGTTTGGATTAATAATTCGAGAATATTATCAATTTTTGCGGTAATCCTCATACATGTTTCTGCCGTTGCGATTGATGAAAATGTTGCAGGTTCATTGTATTGGTGGCTTGCAAATTTTTTCGACTCATCAGTGAGATGGGCGGTGCCTGTATTCTTTATGTTGAGTGGTTATCTGTTGTTATCAAAGGATTACGACAGTGATTTTAAATTTTATAAAAAAAGATTGACTAGAGTATTTTATCCTTTGCTCTTTTGGAGTTTTTTTTATCTATTATTTAGATTTTGTAACTTGCGCTTTATTCAAGGTGTAGCAGTAATAGATTACCAAACTCTTTTTTCAAGTGTAGTATTTGGTATTCCGTACTATCATATGTGGTTTTTGTATGCTATTTTCTTTATGTATTTTTTTGCACCTCATTTAGCTCGTATATTTAAATACTCAAGCAAGCAAAGTGTTACTTCATTGGTTTTAGGTATGTTCTCTATATCCATTCTTTACACTCTTTTCATTCATGTAAGGGGTGGGGATGATTTGATACCTATATTTGTTAAGTTCCTTATTTATATCCCTTTCTTTGTTTTAGGTGGTTTTTTACGATTATACAATTTTGATGTAAATGTCAGGTGGTGGCTTCTTGTTTATATTACCTCTGTCTTTTTTACAATGCTTGGAGCCTATTTCTTAAATCTTTCTTATTTTTATAATGGATTGAGTTTGACTGTTGTTCCCATGTCGTTAGCTGTTTTTCTTTTAGCTAAAAAGTATAGTTTAATTATATTTGGGGGCTATAATCGTGTGGTATCTGATGCGACGTTTGGAATTTACTTGGTGCACCCTATATTTTTAAGTTTTTTTGTTTATTTATTGAAAAAGTATGACATTCTTAGTCGGGTTTTCGGGGAGTACGGAATTGTTGGTATTCCCGTGATAACTCTTCTTGTTTTCTTTACTTCTTTCTTGTTTGTTTTAATTTTGAAACGTTTCTATTTTTTTAATCGTATAGTTTGAACTGGATATTTACATGAAGATAGCCATTGCGGGAACGGGTTACGTGGGTCTCTCGAATGCCATGTTGTTAGCACAGCATAACCAGGTTGTTGCCATTGATATCATTCCTGAGAAGGTTGTGATGCTTAATAATAAACGTTGCCCAATAGTAGATACTGATATCGAATATTTTTTGTCTAACAAGGAAATTAACTTCACGGCGACCTTGGATAAACAAGAGGCTTATAAAAATGCTGATTATGTAGTGATTGCTACGCCGACGGATTATGACGTTCAATCCAATTATTTCAACACTTCCTCTGTCGAGGCAGTTATTAAAGATGTAATGGTTATTAATCCCAGTGCGGTGATGGTGATTAAATCTACTGTGCCTGTGGGCTATACTGAGCGTATCAGACGGGACTTAAATTGTGATAATATTATTTTCTCGCCAGAGTTTCTACGCGAAGGCAAGGCCTTATTTGATAACCTGAATCCATCACGAATTATTGTTGGTGAATGCTCTGAACGGGCTAAAATATTTGCTGACTTGTTGGTCGAAGGAGCTGAAAAGCAAGATGTTCCAGTACTTTTCACGGGATCAACCGAAGCTGAAGCAGTGAAGTTGTTCTCTAATACATATCTTGCTATGCGGGTAGCCTATTTCAATGAGTTAGACTCATACGCTGAGGCTCATGGATTAGACTCTCGCCAAATCATTGAAGGAGTTGGTTTAGATCCTCGAATTGGTGCTCACTATAATAATCCATCTTTCGGTTATGGTGGTTATTGTTTACCTAAAGATACTAAGCAATTATTAGCTAATTATCAGAATGTCCCCAATAACATCATAGCAGCTATTGTTGATGCAAATCGTACTCGTAAGGATTTCATCGCAGATTCTATCTTAAAGAAGGATCCAAAGGTCGTTGGAATTTATCGATTAATTATGAAATCTGGTTCTGATAACTTTCGAGCATCAAGTATTCAGGGGATTATGAAGCGTTTGAAGGCTAAAGGTGTAGAAGTGATTGTTTATGAGCCTGTTTTGGATGAATTAGAGTTCTTTCATTCTAAGGTGATAAAGAATTTAACTGAGTTTAAGTATAGCTGCGACGTGATAGTAGCTAATCGTATGGTTAAGGAGCTCAATGATGTGGTTGATAAAGTCTATACTCGGGATTTGTTCGGCTCAGACTAGTGACTCTCTTTATAGTTAAGTCTATTTATTACTGCGAAGAGACTGTTAAAAAGGTGATTTTTTTATAGGGGTTAATAACACATTCTTTTATATTTTCATTTTGAATGTCCAAATGTGATAACTGAATGTTCAATGATTTTATTACGACTTTTAGTCTGAATACACGTTATTTAATATTGTAGGTCTTATGTTAAGTAATGTTTGATTGTGCTATTTTTGACTGATTCATACAGGAAAGATTTACATCATATTTGCCAAGGAATGGTGTTTTCTACAGTATAATTGCTATTGATTTTAGGATGGTGGCTATTATGACTCCGTTAATATTATTTTTTAATTTATGTCGATGGTGCTCGGCACATTTTGCTTTGTATTATTTTTCCAAGTGCAATGTTTTGCGTATTTCTGCCTCCATACATCGATGCTTTAAAGATTGCAAAACCATATCGAGAACAACTGATTTCAATTTCAGTTTATATTTGAAGTTTATTACTTTTTATACTTGGTTGTATTGTAAAGTAATAGTGTGATAGGAAGCTTTATGGTTTCCTTATCATCTATATAGCTTAAGGAAATGAGTATTATGGAATACTTTATACCGTTTGTTACGGTTTTTTGCTTAACGTGTATTGTAATTAAGTTGTTTCAACCAGTTGCGCGCAAAATTGGTCTAGTAGATTTGCCTAACGAAAGAAAAACACATGTTGGTGCAATACCACTAATCGGTGGTGTATCCATATATTGTAGTGTTTTTCTTGTTTCCAGTATTATTTTTGAACAGAGTCAGATTTTCAATCTTTATTTGATTTCTGCCGCACTTATATTATTTTTGGGGGTGTTGGATGATAAATATGATTTGTCTGTCCGAGTCAGGATTGTGGCACAAGTGATCACTGCTTCGATACTTATATTTGGTGCAGGCTTCTATCTTAAATCTTTAGGTAACATTACATACTTTTTTGAGCTTAAGCTAGGTTATCTAGGTGTTCTTGTTACAATACTGGCAGTTATTGGTGCTATTAATGCCTTTAACATGGTTGATGGTATTGATGGTTTAGCTGGTATGTTGAGTCTTGTTACTTTTACATCTCTAGCATTATTGTTTTACATATCTGGTAATCACTGGTTTATTCTCCCTCTACTTTTTATAGGAGCAATAATTGGCTACTTGATATTCAATTTGAGATGGCCTTTTGAGACAGTCCAAAAAATCTTTATGGGCGATGCTGGGAGCATGCTTATCGGGTTAACTGTAGTATGGCTACTAGTGTTGGGTGTTGAAGCAGAGGTTCAAGTATTTGCACCTGTTACCGCGTTGTATTTGATTGGTATTCCGTTAATGGACATGGCTGCTATCATGTACCGCCGAGTAAAGAAAGGAATGTCACCTTTTAAGCCTGACCGTGATCATCTTCACCATATATTTGAAAGAGCGGGCTATAGTCGTAAGCAAACCTTGGTTCGCATAACCATAGTGTCTATAGTCCTAGCCACCATTGGTATCGCTGGCGAATGGTTAGAAGTGCCGGAATGGATTATGTTTGTTGCTTTTTTAGCTATTTTTACGACTTATAACTGGGCTTTGGCTCATGTTTGGCAAATACTGACTTGGCTTCGAAAAGCTTAACTTACTCTCTATTTCGTAGATCCTTCTAAAGGTTTTTTATTTAGCGCAAATTTTTAAAAACTCTGTTATTCCCATAGCGGGAGTAGATGCCCGTATACTTCCGGCTACCAATGCAATCACGAAAGAGATGTTGCCGCTTGTTGATAAATAGCTTATTCAATAAATAGTGAATGAAGGTGCCGGAGCAGATGTTAAAGAGATTGTGCTGGTGACTTATGCCAGTAAAAAATGCTATCGAAAACCACTTTGATACTTCATATGAGCTCGAGTTGACGCTTGAAAAGCGTGTAAAGCGTCAGTTGCTTGATGAAGTTCAATCAATCTGTCCTAAAGACGTTACTATTATGCATGTATGTCAGGGGAGGCTAAGGGGCTTGGTCATGCTGTGCTTTGTGTAAACCTTGCATAGGCAACAGCCCTTTCGCAGTTGTGTTACCTGATGTGATTTTGGAAGAGTATAGCGCCGATCAAAGCTCCGAAAACTTCGCGGCTATGATCAAACACTATAAAGTGGCTCAAGCTAGCCAAATCATAGTGGATCCAGTGCCTAAAGATGAGGTGAATAAGTATGGTATTACCGATTGTGGTGTAGTAGATGTCTCCCCTGGAGAATCATCAATTATTAAGTCTACCATTAATGAAGCACCATCAAACTAAGCTGTTGTTGGTCTTTACCTTACTGCTAATAGATGTCCACTTTCGTTTCTACAGTGGGCATTTTCGTTTTCAGCAGGTGAGATTCAGCGAAGTGTAATGAAATATTCTTAGAATATACCACTCAGAAATAGTCATATAGCATGACCAAATTCATCAATATTGGTAGTGAAAAATGAAGATTTTAGTCACAGGTGGAGCAGGATTCATTGGCTCTACGGTTGTTCGTTATATTATCAACAATACTCAAGATAGTGTGATTAATGTCGACAAGTTAACTTATGCAGGTAATCTAGAGTCTCTTGTTAGTGTAGAGAAAGATAAAAGATACGCTTTTGAGCAAGTTGACGTTTGTGACCGAGCGGAATTAGATAGAGTGTTTGAGGAGCATAAACCGGATGTTGTAGTCCATCTAGCTGCGGAAAGCCATGTCGACCGTTCAATCGATGGCCCAGCTGCTTTCATTCAGACCAATATAGTGGGCACTTACACTTTATTAGAAGCCGCTCGTAGCTATTGGCAAGGTCTTTGTGGTGTTCAAAAGGCTAACTTTCGTTTTCTTCATGTTTCCACAGATGAAGTTTATGGTGAGCTAGATTTGTTAGATTCACCATTTACTGAAAACAATCGATATGCGCCCAGCAGCCCATATTCTGCATCCAAAGCTTCCAGTGATCATTTGGTGCGTGCGTGGTATAAAACCTACGGCTTACCTGTAGTTATCAGCAATTGTTCAAATAACTATGGCCCTTATCAACACTCAGAAAAGTTAATTCCACGGATGATATCCTGTGCGCTGGAAGGTAATCCTTTGCCAATATATGGAAGAGGGGAGCAAGTAAGAGATTGGCTTTATGTTGAAGATCATGTACGAGCATTGTATAGCGTTCTAACTCAAGGGCGTATAGGTGAAACCTATAACATAGGGGGGCAGAGTGAGAGGCGAAATATTGATGTTGTGAGGGCTATCTGTACTCTTTTGGAAGAGTTTGCCCCTAACAAGCCCAAAGGTTTGACACAATATGAGCAGTTGATTAGTTATGTTGCGGATAGGCCTGGTCATGATATGCGCTACGCTATAGACGCCAACAAGATTCAAACTGAATTAGGTTGGCAACCTTATGAGTCTTTTGAATCAGGTCTACGTAAAACAGTTGCTTGGTATATCAATCGTCGTAAAAGTGGTGGACAGTAATATTGTGACCGTAACGAGTGTGCTGGAACGGTTTCAGCAGATAAAAGGTAGCCATGAAAGGTATTGTATTAGCTGGCGGTACAGGTAGCCGTTTGTTTCCTACTACTCGTGGGATATCCAAGCAGCTACTGCCCGTATTTGATAAGCCGATGATTTATTATCCTTTATCGGTTCTTATGTTGGCGGGTATTCGTGAAGTTCTCATCATAACCACTCCTCAGGATCGGACCGCATTTGAGCGTTTACTTGGTGATGGCAGTGCTTATGGGATTAGACTTGAGTACTTGGTTCAGCATGAGCCCCAAGGGATTGCTCAAGCGCTGATTTTGGCCGATGATTTTTTGAAGCAGCAACCTTGTTGCCTAATCCTTGGCGACAATATCTTTTACGGCCAAGGGTTCACCGGTCAGTTAAATAATGTAATGACTAAACGTGCCCGAGATAAAGGCGCAACTGTTTTTGCTTGCCAAGTGAAAAATCCTCAGCGCTTTGGGGTCATTACATTTGATGATTCTGGAAAGCCTCTATCGATTGAAGAAAAACCTTTGAAGCCTAAATCTAATTGGGCGCAGACAGGTTTGTATTTTTTAGATGGAAGAGCATCAGACATTGCCAAGAGCTTGCAACCTTCTGCGCGAGGCGAGCTCGAAATAGTAGACCTTATCAATCATTACTTGATGGAAAACGTCCTGGATGTTGAGTGCTTGGGTCGAGGGTTTGCTTGGCTTGATACCGGTACCGTAGAGTCGCTCCACCAGGCTGCATGTTTTGTTCAGAGTATTCAAACATTGCAGCAAGTAAAGATTGCTTGTGTTGAGGAAATAGCCTTGCGACAGCATTGGATATCCAAAGAACAACTCAGGCAACACGCGATATCTATGGGAAGCAATGAATATGCAGCCTATCTTTGCTCTTTACTCGATTTATGAATTCTGTCTTGTATCGGTAGTTTTTCTCCTGTGCTAAGTTAGCGTACAGCATAAGCCATTGGGGAATAAAATGAAGATAGTGGTTGTTGGTACGGGTTATGTGGGCTTGTCAAATGCTGTGTTGTTGGCACAACATAACCAGGTGTGGGCTTTGGATGTCTCCTCGGAGAGGGGGGCAATGGTCAATGCCGGGCGCTCGCCCATCGCCGATGAGCTTATTGAACAGCACTTGGTGAGCAATAAGTTGCAGTTAACTGCCACAACGGACAAAGAAGTCTATCGCGGTGCAGATTATGTCATCATTGCAACACCGACTGATTATGACCCCAAGACTAACTACTTTGATACCAGTACCGTCGATGAGGTGACGCGGGACATTGTCGCCGTAAATCCCTATGCTTGCATTGTAATTAAATCAACTGTGCCAGTTGGTTTCACCAGAGCATTACGTGAGAAGTACAACTCGACCAATATCATATTCTCACCTGAGTTTTTGAGAGAAGGCAAAGCCTTATACGATAACCTCTATCCTTCGAGGATCATTGTCGGCGAACGTTCTGAGCGGGCAGAGCGCTTTGCTCATCTGCTAGCGGAAGCCGCGCTAAAGCCTGATATCCCGGTACTTTTTACCGGCAGCACAGAAGCCGAAGCCATTAAGCTTTTTGCCAACACATACTTGGCCATGCGTGTGGCTTATTTTAATGAGCTGGATACTTACGCTGAAACCCATGGGCTGGATACCCGCCAGATAATCGATGGTGTGTGTTTGGACCCCAGGATTGG
The DNA here is from genome assembly GCF_000518445.1 of Shewanella sp. 38A_GOM-205m. Lineage (NCBI taxonomy): Bacteria > Pseudomonadati > Pseudomonadota > Gammaproteobacteria > Alteromonadales > Shewanellaceae > Shewanella > Shewanella sp. 38A_GOM-205m. The sequence goes on from NZ_JADP01000001.1 coordinate 329,225, forward strand.
GAGTCACTATAACAACCCATCATTCGGTTATGGTGGCTACTGTTTACCGAAAGATACCAAGCAACTGCTTGCCAATTACAACCAGGTTCCCAACAATCTGATTGCGGCCATAGTGGATGCCAATAGAACTCGTAAGGACTTTATTGCGGACTCTATTATTGCCAGAAAGCCCAAATTGGTTGGCGTATATCGGTTGATAATGAAGTCAGGCTCAGATAACTTCCGCGCTTCTGCAGTGCAAGGCGTGATGAAGCGGATCAAGGCCAAAGGGATAGAAGTGGTGGTTTACGAGCCGGTACTTGAGGAGAATGAGTTTTTCCGCTCACGGGTGATAAGCGACTTTACTGAGTTTAAACAGATCTCTGATGTGATTATTTCCAATCGCATGGTCGATGAGCTAAAAGATGTAGCCGATAAAGTCTATACCCGGGACCTGTTTGGCAATGATTGAATACGCCGCAGAAGGGCTGCAAGTTGAATGAGACCAACAAAATGAAATATCTGGTGACCGGCGCAGCTGGTTTTATCGGTGCCCGAGTTTGCGAACGTTTGTGTGAAGCGGGGTTCGAAGTTGTTGGTATCGACAATCTCAATGATTACTACGATGTCAGTTTAAAACAGGCCAGATTGCAAAAGCTGGTTGACTTTAACCATTTCCAATTCCAAAAGCTTGATCTTGCCGACAGGGAAGCCATGGCTGAACTCTTTGCCAAAGGTGGTTTCAAGCGGGTTATCCACTTGGGTGCCCAAGCCGGCGTCCGTTATTCGATTGAAAATCCATATGCTTATGCAGACAGTAATCTTGCCGGCACTCTTACTGTGTTGGAAGGGTGTCGTCATCATGGCATAGAGCATTTGGTGTACGCCTCTTCCAGCTCTGTTTATGGCCTCAACAAGAAGATGCCGTTTGCGACAACGGATTCGGTTGATCATCCAGTTTCTTTTTATGCGGCGACCAAAAAAGCCAATGAGATGATGGCTCATAGCTATGCGCACCTATATGGATTGCCAACAACGGGACTGAGGTTTTTCACCGTCTATGGCCCATGGGGGCGCCCGGATATGGCACCTATGCTGTTTGCCGATGCCATTACCTCTGGCAGGCCAATCAAGGTGTTTAATCAGGGGGATATGAGCCGTGACTTCACCTTTATTGATGATATTGTCGAAGGCATTATCAGAGTGGCCGATAAAGTGCCAAAGGCACAAAGTGATTGGACGGTAGAGCAGGGCACTCCGGCAACAAGCAGTGCTCCATATCGCGTGTACAACATAGGCAATGGCAGCCCGGTTCGTTTATTGGACTTTATCAGCGAGCTTGAAGCAGCGCTCGGGCAAAAGGCTGAAAAAATTATGCTGCCTATGCAAGATGGTGATGTCCAGGCCACTTGGGCAGATACAGAAGATTTATTTAAAGCTGTGGCTTACAAACCACAAGTTGGGATCAGTGAAGGGGTGAAGGCTTTTGCTGATTGGTTCAAGTGTTATTACAAAAAGTAGAATATGAAAGCAGTGATTCCTGTTGCCGGATTGGGAACCCGGATGTTACCCGCCACCAAGGCGATTCCCAAAGAGATGTTACCTCTGGTTGATAAACCGCTAATACAGTACATAGTAAACGAGTGTGCCAGGGCTGGCTTTAAAGAGATAGTTTTGGTGACTCACGCCAGTAAGAATTCGATTGAAAACCACTTCGACACATCTTACGAGTTGGAAGCACAACTCGAGAAAAGGGTAAAACGCCAACTGCTTGATGAGGTTCAGAGCATTTGCCCCAAAGGAGTCACGATAATGCATGTGCGCCAAGGTGAGGCTAAAGGGCTTGGTCATGCAGTGCTTTGTGCCAAGCCTGTTATTGGGGATAATCCGTTTGCAGTGGTGCTTCCAGATGTGATTTTGGATGAATATACGGCAGATCAAACAACAGAAAACCTGGCGGCGATGAAAGCGCATTTTGAGCAGCACCAAGCGAGTCAAATAATGGTAGCTCCTGTGCCGGCTCAAGATGTAGATAAGTACGGCATTGCAGATTGTAATGGTGCAGAGTTATCTCCCGGTGATTCCAAAGCCATTCTGCGGATGGTCGAAAAGCCCGCTGTTGATGAGGCCCCTTCCAATTTGGCTGTGGTAGGCCGTTATGTGCTCTCCAAAAACATCTGGCCATTGCTGGCCAAGACTCCCGCTGGTGCCGGAGGTGAAATTCAGTTGACCGACGCCATTGATATGTTGCTCGCCCAGGAGCAGGTAGAAGCCTTCCATATGAGTGGTAAGTCCCACGATTGTGGTGACAAACTTGGTTATATGAAAGCCTTTGTTGAGTATGGGCTACGTGATCCCAAGCTTGGAAAGGCGTTTGCTGCTGGCCTTAGCGATATTATGCGGGAAAGCCTGTAAACTGACTCAAAGCAAACCGTGAGCCGATTTACTGAGAATAAGAAGAGCGCCTTGTGGGCGCTCTTCTTATTTCCGGTGCCAGAAAACGGCTTGGCTGATTAGTTCTCTTTACTCAACCTGTAGTTATCTGCCAGGCTGCCGGTGATGCGGTTGCCTTCTCTATCCAGCATAAACAGCTGATTTTCCCCTACCAGATATTTACTGCCATCCTCCAGGGTGATTTTGCCGCCGCTGGCATCCCAGGTGAACTTGCCGCTTTCGCTGAATATGCTTTCGTCCTTACCTTGATACACTTGCTGCAGGCGATAGCTGTTGTCTCCCTTGAGCGTCAGTGTGGTTTCTATTCCTGAGCAATCTGCACAGGGCAGCAGCCCTTTATAACTTCCTTCCCAATCCAGCGCATTTTGGCTGGTATCACCCATTGGTACTTGCGCTGTTTGCTCAGCGGGGGCTGTAGCCGTTTCTGTTTGGCCGTTAGTGGCCGGAGATTGTGTCTCCTGGTCTTGGCAAGCCGCCAAGCCAAGCGCCATACCACTCGTCATCAATAACGCAAAAATAGTGGACTTGTTCATGGTTTATTCCCTTAAGTTACCTAAGTTGGCCTTCAGGCTAGCACAGCCTTTTTGGCGGTAGTAAGGCTTTTGTCACACCATCTGGGTTACGGTTCAGAGCATATTCAGTCACGTAACCGGCTTGTTTACGCAATGCAATGGAAAGGCTATCGTCCTATGACTGCGACTCCTGCTACAATCCCTCCAATTACCGTTTTTTGTGTCTCTTGATGAAAGCTCAATCTCTCCCTTTATCCGGCCTGATATTGTTTACGCCCGAGATCTTCAGCGATACCCGGGGTTATTTTATGGAGTGCTTTCGAGCCTCCGGTTTTGAAAAAGCCTTGATGGATTCCGGTCAGGCTGCTGTCACTTTAGTGCAGGAAAATCACAGTTGCTCTGGCGCGGGAGTGCTTAGGGGGCTTCATTTTCAGCGCCAATATCCCCAGGGTAAGTTGATTCGGGTTATCAGCGGTGAGATCTACGATGTCGCCGTCGACATTCGTCCCCAATCTCCCACTTTTGGAAAGTGGCACGGTTTGTATTTATCGGCACAGAACCGCTGTCAGCTGTGGATCCCACCAGGGTTTGCCCATGGTTTTTATGTGACCAAGGGCCCGGCCGAGGTGATATACAAGTGCAGCGATTATTATCAGCCCGGCGATGAAGGTGCCATTGTCTGGAACGATGCTGACTTAGCGATAGACTGGCCGCTGAATATCGCACAGGGTGAGCCATTACTCTCTGCCAAAGACAGACAGGCTAAGCCCTTTTGCGCTCAAAAGTGGGTTTAAACACGAATACTTGATAGTAGTTACTGACTTCCAATCTTTGGCTTAGAGAATGGTTAAGCAGAATGGCTTAATAGCAGGTTTGTGTTTTTGAGATGGCTGAAATGGCGTCAATCTCACCGGGTTAGGAATGTACCGGAGATAGTTGGGTAACTACAGAATACCATTCTCTAAATTAGTTAATACTTCTTTTTAGATTACGACAATCTGATTTAATCGTTAGTCGCGAATAAGTTTCCTCACTACCTTGGAGTGAACAGCGGCAGGCCGTATTCGCCGCTGTTTAACTGTGCCCGTTTGTTAAGGCGCGCTAACCAAAGGCGCCGGCATTCTCGGCACTTGAATCGGGAAAGTGGCTTATCCCACGCCCTTCACCAAGGAAGAGGACTTCCAACATGAAATCAAGTATCCCATCTCTGACCGCGGTGGCGCTGTCTGTTGCCATGGTTTTTGGCGCAGCCGCCACCCAAGCGGCGCAGTCGCAATCGGCTGCAGCTCAGCCTCAGGCCGCAACAACCAACGCCTACTGGTGGCCGCAGCAACTGGATCTATCGCCACTGCGCCAGCACGGCGCTGAATCCAATCCCTACGGCGCCGATTATGATTATGCCAAGGCCTTTTCCTCTTTGGATTTGGACGCCGTCAAAGCCGACATCAAAACTACGTTGACCACTTCCCAGGATTGGTGGCCCGCCGATTATGGTCACTATGGCCCTTTCTTTATCCGTATGGCCTGGCACAGTGCCGGTGTTTATCGCATCTTTGACGGTCGCGGTGGTGCCAGTGGTGGCCAGCAACGTTTTGAACCTCTCAACAGTTGGCCCGATAACGTCAGTCTCGACAAGGCTCGCCGCCTACTTTGGCCAATTAAACAAAAGTATGGCAGCCAGATCTCCTGGGCCGATCTCATGGTACTGGCGGGTAACGTATCCCTGGAGTCCATGGGTTTTAAAACCTTCGGGTTTGCCGGTGGCCGCACTGATGACTGGGAAGCCGAAAAGGTTAACTGGGGCGCCGAAAAACAGTGGCTCGACAATAAACGCCGCAATGAAAAGGGTGAGTTGGCCAAACCCTTGGGAGCCACCCAGATGGGGCTCATCTATGTGAACCCTGAGGGGCCCAACGGCGTGCCCGATCCCTTGGCATCCGCCCAGGAGATCCGCGATACCTTTGGCCGTATGGCCATGAATGATGAAGAAACCGTGGCGCTGATCGCCGGTGGTCATACCTTCGGTAAGGCTCACGGCGCCCATGATCCAGCCAAGTGTGTCGGCGCAGAACCCGCTGCCGCCGGAATAGAGCAGCAGGGTCTTGGCTGGAAAAACCGCTGTGGTAAAGGTCACTCGGAAGATACGGTTTCCAGCGGCCTTGAAGGTGCCTGGTCTTCCAACCCCACCAAGTGGACCATGGAATACTTAACCTGGCTCTACACCTTCGATTGGGTACAAACCAAGAGTCCGGCCGGCCACATTCAGTGGATCCCTGCCGATGGCAAGGCTGCCAATTTGGTGCCTGACGCCCATATCCCCGACAAGCGTCATGCTCCCATCATGTTCACCAGTGATATCGCGCTGAAGGAAGACCCGATTTACCGCGAGATCACGACCCGTTTCCTCAACAACCCGGCCGAGTTTGAGCTGGCCTTCGCCAAGGCCTGGTTCAAGTTGACCCACAGAGATATGGGGCCGAAAACCCGCTACCTGGGCAAAGATGCGCCTTCTGAAGATCTGATCTGGCAAGACCCTATCCCAGCCGTCGATCATGTTTTGATCGACGCGGCCGATACCAAACAGCTGAAAGCGGCCATTTTGGATTCAGGCCTCAGCGTGCCTGAGCTGGTGAAAACGGCCTGGGCCGCGGCGTCATCTTTCCGTGGCACAGATATGCGTGGCGGTGCCAATGGTGCCAGAATCGCTCTGAAGCCCCAGAGCGATTGGGCGGCAAATGATCCCAAGGCATTGGCGAAAGTCATTGGTAAACTTGAGAAAATCCAAAATAATTTCAACAAGAAAGCCGAGGGCGGTAAAAAGGTGTCGCTGGCCGATCTCATTGTCTTGGGCGGCAGTGCAGCCATAGAAAAAGCCGCGGCCGATGCCGGGGTTAAAGTCAATGTTGCCTTCCATCCCGGGCGGATGGACGCGACTCAGGCCCAAACCGATGTGAACTCCTTTGCCGTGCTTGAGCCCAAGGCCGATGGCTTCAGAAACTATTTCAGTGATCAAAGCCCTGCATCACCGGCCGAAGCTCTGATTGAAAAGGCGAACTTCCTTAACCTGACGGTTCCTGAAATGACAGTACTGGTCGGCGGTCTCAGAGTGCTGAATGCCAACAGCGGCGGCAGCAAGCATGGGGTGTTCACCCAAAGCCCTGGCAAGCTCAGCAACGACTTCTTCGTTAACCTGCTGGATATGTCCACTCGTTGGGAAAAGGGCAAGGAGCCAGGTCTCTATCAGGGCCTTGATCGTCAGTCCGGCAAACTCAAATGGACGGCTACGCCGGTCGACTTGGTGTTTGGTTCCCATTCAGAACTCAGAGCCGTCGCTGAAGTGTATGCCGCAGACGATGGCAAGACCCGCTTTGTTGAGGACTTTGCCAGAGCCTGGACCAAGGTGATGGAGCTGGATAGGTTCGATTTGCAGTAATCGTTGACGGCTGATGTAAACAAGTAAGATAAGGGGATAATCCACCCCATGAAATTGGCGCAGGCTTTGGCTTTGTGCCGATTTTTCTTGGGGCTTTCCCAAGTACTATTTCTATTGGATTTGGGGATGAGCTGTTCGGCCATTAGAACAACTTCAGCTGCCGGCTCGTCGCATACGCCGTTAATTGTTTGGAACGAGACTCTATTGATTCACATATCAACTAGCGTGCAATCGAGTCAGATAAAGTTTAGCCCATGGCCAAACAACCAAATTGGCTGATTGGATTTATAAAAAGGGCATAAACCGTGTGGATAAAGCCATTCGCCGCTATTGAGCCAGATTGGGGGATTGCCTACAATATCGCGAGTTTTATTTACCCAAGATGAAGATTATGACCGATACCAAAGTACCACCCGCTCTGCCGGATCGCCTTTCTATCAACCCACGCAGCCCACACCATGTGGCCGAAGTGTTTGAGTTCGATGTGGGTATTCGCATCAATGGCAAAGAGCGCAATGACGTGGAAGAATACTGCATCAGCGAAGGCTGGATTAAAGTCGCCTCTCACAAAGCGCTCGACCGCCGCGGCCAGCCCCTGCTGGTGACCATCAAAGGCACAGTCGAAGCTTTTTATAAGTAAGCTTATCTGCCAATTAACCCCTGAGGGCTATCCGTAAGGATGGCCCTTTTTTGTTACTTGGAAATTGAACTGCCAAGGTCACAGACCTTCGGGAGTACTGCCAAACCGTGAGCTGGAAGCGGTTGTAGCTGTCAACTAATTCCGGACAGTAAGTTAAACCTATCCCCGGTTTGAACAGGAGTAACTTATTCCCACCATTATCTATCCTGCCACTAGGGCCATTTGTTGGTGTGAGGCTCTCAACTGGGCAGTAGTTAACCTGCAGAGGAATGGTCATCCCGCCGATATTAATGCCCCGAATTAATTTATTAGAGAAGATTGGGAAAATGACAATGGTGATTTCTCTGCTGCCACTTTGCTACCATTTTTACTAAATCGGCAAGTAAAAAATCCACCTGCATAGCAGGTGGCTTTGAACAGCCCCCTAGAAGGGGGCTAAAAGAATCACCCATCCAAACCAAGCTTGATCTGACCGTTTGATTCCTCTGCCTCTACTTTCTGTTGATACCTTACATATCGACGAATGATCTCTTCGTTTGCTCCCACTGAAGACACTCAAGCTTGGCGGAAGTCTCACCAGTAAGTGAACATGGTCTATCTGGACATTTAGCTCTACTATCCGACACCTCTTCATGCCACTATAGATATAAATACTCCGACAAACCTCCTGCCCAACTCGGCCCTTCAAGATCCTGTGTCTATACTTTGGCTTCCATACAATGTGATACTGACAGCGATAGAAGACGTGCGATGCACTTTCATATCGGCTCATACTGCTTACTCCTTGATTTGCTGGTAACAAACCGAGTCAATATGCAGCATGGGCACTCTTCGGGCTGAGCCCCGACTTGACGATCACCACCTCCATAGGAGGTGGTTTTGGGGTGACAAGAAAAAGGGTTAGCATTTCTGCTAACCCTTTGTTTTATTTGGTGGAGGCGGCGGGACTTGAACCCGCGTCCGAAAAACCTACGCTCAAGGCGCTACATGCTTAGTCTCTCTTTTGTTTAACCGGTTGAACTCCGAAAGACAGGATTCCAAACGGTGAGCCTGGTACTGTTTCGCGGTTCACCCCCAGACAAGGTTCCCTCGCTAGCACTATGTAAGGTGACCATCAAATCCACTGCCCATGTGCGAGACCTGTGGTAGATGGCTAGCGGCCTTAGGCTGCTAGAGCGTAGTTATCGTCGTTTGCAACTATAACTGTGCGGCTTTTTACGAGGCCAACCGCCCCTCGGCATGCTCCCGGAGTTTCGCGAATCCCGTCGAATCCAGAATCGCCCCCGTGATGTTTTGATTGTAACCCCTTTACCGCCGACTTACCAAGGCTTTAATTGGCAAAGGACAATCACTTGCTGGTTATCCGCACAATTTGCGTGCGAAATAACGGCAAAATATCAGTTACTTGCTTTTCATGACCCGGGCTTTCTCGATAGCCCAGTCACGTTGTTTAATATCGTCGCGCTTATCGTGGGCTTTCTTACCTTTACCCAAACCTATCTCAACCTTGACCCAGGCACCTTTGCGCCAGTACATGGAGATGGGCACTATGGCGTAACCCTGTCTTTCAACCAGGCCGGCCAGACGGTCCAGCTCACGGCGATTGAGCAGCAGTTTACGCATGCGGGTCGGGTCGCAGACCACATGAGTCGATGCCGCGCTGAGTGGGGTGATATTACAGTTGTGCAGGAAGGCTTCACCATTTTTCAGCATGACAAAGCTTTCCGACAGATTCACCTTGCCGGCGCGGATGGATTTGACCTCCCATCCCATCAGGGACAGACCAGCCTCGAATTTTTCATCGAAGCGATATTCAAAGGTCGCACGCTTGTTCCGGGCAATGGTTGCCGGAGCGTTTGCGGATTTTTTTGCATTCTTCTTAGCCATAGGCTGGCTATTATACGCCGCAGCCACCAATTTGGAATTGGCCTGGAAGAATATTTTGAGTTGTGGGCAGTAGCTTAGGGTTTTGTTGCTGGCTTTTTGAGCGCTTATGGTGGCCGCTCCCATTGCGATGGAACAAAGGATGCGTTTTTCGGCCGGCGTGCTAAAATCCGGGTCTGTTTTTGAGTCAGCCAAGAGTATCAACCAACGGATGCCACAGATTTCCCGCAGTGTTCTGGTGCGTTACAGTGCGATGCAGATGTACCAGCTAGTCAATGATGTCGAGTCTTATAAAGAGTTTCTTCCCGGTTGCGTTGGCGGTAAGGTGCTGGAGTTTGATGGCAAAACCATGCTGGCATCGGTGGATATCAGTAAGGCCGGGATCAGCAAAACCTTTACCACCCGTAATCAGGTGGTGGAAGGCAAGAGTATCGAGCTGCAACTGGAGAATGGTCCTTTCAAGCATTTGACCGGCCATTGGTATTTTACCGAATTGGCCGAGGATGCCTGTAAGGTGGAGTTTGAGTTGAATTTTGAGTTCTCCAGCTCCTTGGTTGGTATGGCATTCGGCAAGGTGTTCAAAGAGTTGGTTACCTCTATGGTGACGGCTTTTACTCAACGGGCGAAGGAAGTATACAGTGGCAAGTGAACAGGAAAAATTCAGTGTCGATGTCATTTATGCATTACCGACACAACAGAAGGTGATCAGTGTTTCCGTGACGCCGGGTACCAGTTTTATTGAGGCTGTGCGTCAGAGTAACATCCAGGCCTTTTTCCCAGAGATTGATTTGGAAACGGTGAAACTCGGCACCTTCAGCCGTCAGGTCAAACACGATGAAGAAGTTGAGCCCGGGCAGAGAATCGAAATCTATCGCCCCTTGATTGCCGACCCCAAAGAGGTGCGCCGCAAGCGCGCCGAAAAAGCAGCCGAGGAAGGGCGGATCAATAAAGTGACCGGCGCCAAAATCAGCTGAGTGACTTGAGTAAAAGCAAGATATTAAAAAAGCGCCTGTTGGCGCTTTTTTAATATCTTTGTCTGTGCAAGCTTGGAATTCGGAATTACTTACCGTCCTGCTGGTGCTTATTCATTTTGGCGGGATCTTGCTCTTCAACCAGAGGCTTTTCATCACCGCGTTGCTGCGGGATCTGCGGCGTCAGCTCTGGGCTGTTGGCCATTGGCAGGCTGCTTTGCTCCAGTGGGGTATTGAATTCATTACTCAGTTCATAATCCCCTGTGACTTTGGCCAATTGATCACCGGTAAAATGCAGGATCAGTTCCTTATGGGTAATACTGGCATCACGACCACTCTTGTAATGGTAAACATAGTACCAGGTATCATCCTTGAAGCTGTCACGCAGCACAGGACGCCCAAGCACAAATTCCACCTGTTCCTTGGTCATGTCGATGCGCAGCTTTTCCACCTGCTGAGGCTCCATATAGTTGCCCTGTGGAATATCAGGCTTGTACACCAGCCAGTCAAAGACACTGCAGGCACTGAGTGAGAGGGTGAGCGCACTGACGCTCAGCAGGGTAAGACTTTGCTTTTTAATTGACATTGAATGTGCTACTTCATGAAAAACTGTCGGCCATAATACCCAAGCCCAGCCCGTGCTGACAAGGGCTATTGACTCGGCGCTTGAGGCTTCGACAACATAAAAGTGACTTGGTTCGTCTCTCTGTTGCCAAATTGTTGTCTTGGCTCAAATTAACACCTGGCAAATAGAATAAGTTAACGGGGGCGGCGGCTGATTCTTCCTGGTTTAGCTAAGCGCACCATTGACAGACTGACAAGAAATTTGAAATCGCTTTACCGGCTTGCAATAAGCCTGCTGCAGCATTGAAAACTATTTGTATTTAAAAGACTTATTTTTATATTTGCGCAAAATTTCGGTTATCAAGGTCTATAAAGCTGGCTATACTGAAACTCCCGTGATAGGCCTGAGCAAAAGCTAGTTTGGGCCGTTTCTAGTATCCATGCATTTTTAGGGCTGAACTTGGTCTTAGTGGCAAAGTGCATCCCGGAATATAAGAGTGACAAACAACAGCCCTCTATCGCCATTTGTTAAGGAGTCTTGATGGAACAGGCCGGCATCTTTACCTCAGTGCTCATGTTTCTGCTCGCTGCCGTGGTTTTGGTCCCACTGGGCAAACGCTTTGGTATTGGCCCCATTCTTTCTTACCTCGCCGCCGGCGTCTTGCTTGGGCCGGGTGGTATTGCCGTGGTGTCTGAGCCTGCCGCCGTGCTTCATTTTGCCGAACTTGGGGTGATCCTCATGCTGTTTGTGATGGGGCTGGAGTTAACCCCGGGCAAACTCTGGGAGCTTCGCAGTGCCATATTTGGCCTCGGCAGTGGTCAGTTGCTGCTGTCCTGGGCAGCGGTCAGCGCCTTGGCATTCGGTGTCGGACTTTCCATCGAAGCGGCGGTGATTATAGGCGCGGCGCTGTCATTGTCTTCTACCGCATTTGCGGTGCAGTTGATGAATGAACAACGGCTGCTTACCACTCCAGTGGGGCGTGATGCCTTTGGGGTATTGCTGATGCAGGACCTGGCGGTGATCCCCATGATGCTGCTGATTGCTTACCTGTCGCCGAGCGGCGCCGATCCGGCTCATCATGCCGTGCCCTGGTATTGGACCTGTGTGGCTCTCTTGGGCTTTTTGCTGGTAGGTAAGTACCTGCTTCCCAAAGTATTGCAGCTGGTGGCGGCCAGTGGTGTCCGTGAAGTGCTGACGGCATTTTCGCTGTTACTCGTGATGGGCAGTGCGGCGCTGATGGCCTGGCTCGGGCTGTCGGCCGGTATGGGAGCATTTTTGGCCGGTATCATGTTGGCCAACTCTGGGTACCGTCATCAGCTTGAAACCGATATAGAACCCTTCAAGGGCTTGCTGCTGGGGCTGTTCTTTATGGCCGTGGGCATGACCATGGATCTTGGATTGCTGCTGAAGGAGCCTTTGGCGTTGCTGGGGATCCTCTTTGGCATGTTGGCGGTCAAGACTTTGGTGCTGATGTTGCTTGGAAAGCTTAGGCACCATACCTGGCGCAGTGCCATGGTGCTGGGTTTGATCCTGGCAGAAGGCGGTGAATTTGCTTTTGTCCTGCTTTCCCAGGCGCAGCTGTCGGGGATCTTGTCTGAAAAAATCAGCCAGATGTTAGTGTTGGCTATAGGTTTGTCGATGGCGATAACCCCTTATCTGCTTAAGTTGTTCAAGCAACTCGGTAAACCGGCCGAAACCAGCCGTCTGCCGGATGTGATAGAAGCGGCTGACAGTGAAGTGGTGATCGCCGGTTTTGGTCGCATGGGGCAGATAACCGGCCGTATTTTGGCATCCTCCGGGATCCCGTTTGTGGCGCTGGATAAAGACGCCCGCCACGTGGATGTGGTGCGCCAGTTTGGTGGTGAGGTGTACTTTGGTGATGCCAAGCGACTCGATATGCTGTTTTCGGCCGGTTTGCCCAAGGCGCGGGTGATCCTGGTGGCGGTTAATAATGTGGAAGACTCACTGCAAATAGTGACTCAGGTGAAGACTCACTTCCCCCATGTGGCCGTAGTCGCCAGGGCTCGTGACCGTAACCATGCCTATCGTTTGATGAGCCTGGGGGTGACTTCGGTATTTCGGGAAACCTTTGGCTCGGCGATCAGTGCCAGTGAGAGTGTGTTGCATACGCTGGGTCTGAGTCAGGTACAGGCCAATGAGCGAGTGAAGATATTTGCCGAGCATGACAAGGCGCAGGTTGAGGCCGGGGCCAAACATAAGGACGATCTCAAGGCGCTTATTCGTTTGTCCAACAAGGGCAGGGCGGAGCTGGAGTCTTTGATGCGGGCGGATAAAGACCAGGGTCTGTAAGGGGTCTGCCCTGAGACAAAAAGCGCGCCGATTGGCGCGCTTTTGTGGTTTAGAAGCGGTAGCTGACACTCAACTTGGCGTTGCGTTCGGCCCCGGGCATGCCGCCAAGGAACATCGCCTTGTCGTAGTAGCGGGTGTTGAACAGGTTATTGAGGTTCAGCTGCACACTCCAGTCATCGGCCTTGTAGGCAATGGCCGAGTCCCAAACTGTGTAGGCGGGCACTTTGCCATCAGGGATCCCGAAGGAATCCGAGTTGGTGCTGCGCTCGTCGACATAACGAACCCCAAGGCTGACGGACAAGGGTTGCGGCAGCGCCTGCCACTGATGGCTGTAAGTGACCCAGGCACTGGCACTGACCTGAGGAACCCCTTTCTGGCGGCTGTTGTAGCTGCTGGAGTTGGGGTCATTCTTGTTGCGTGCATCCTGATACAGACCATTGAGGTTTATCAACCATTCTTCATTGAGGTGGGCGTTGAGATCCAGCTCGGCACCTGTGGTCTTGTCCTTGCCATCATAGAAAAACTCGGGCACTGAGATGTTGTAGTCAGGTGCACCTTCTTTGTCATTGTATTCCGGGTTACCGTAGCGCAGGTTAGTGCGCTCGCTCTGGAACAGGACCAAGGAGCCGAGCAGCTGATCGTCAAAGCCCTTGAAGCGCATACCGAGATCATAGCTCAGGGATTCAGAATCCTTCCTGTCCGCCGCTCCGCCGCTCTCTGCACCCGTTACGGCACCGAGCACGCTGTAGGCCGTGCGTCCTTTGGCATGATTGACGAAGAAGGACAGATTATCCGTCGGCATATAAGTTAACCCCAGGTTGTAGGTAATGCCGTGATCTTTGGTGTCTTGCTCCGGGGTCGGATCTTTTTTAGGGGTGCCCAGATGACTGTACTTCTGCTCAATCTCATTGAACGCTACACCCACCCTGGCAGTAAAGGTTTCACTCAGGTAACCCACATACTGCATGCCCAGCCCCCAGGCGCGGACTTGTTTGTTGTAGTTGTCCTTGAGATCCGGGTTGTAGTCCTCAAAGGCTTTGTCACCCCAGTTGGGATTGCGGATATCCAGAATATAAGGCAGTTCACCGCCGCCATCTTTGTCGTACAGTGCCCAACTCTTGTAGGCGATATCTCTGTCTTCCAGGTTGGCATTCAGCAACAGCTCACTGTCTATGCCTGCCAGGCTGAAGTTGTAGCGCATATCGGCAAAGTACTGCCAGGATTTCTCGTGGGCATCTACCTTGCGGTATTCCTGTCTTCTGGCGGCATAAGGATACAGGACATCATCAATCACCAGTGGCGCGCGGGGATCGGCATTGATCACGTCTACGGATTTGACCTTGCGTTTCCAGTACACATAGTTATAGGCGCCAGTCTGGCGGATGAACCCGGACTGGTAGTCTCTATACTGTAACTGCTGATTGAGCTGCAGATTGTCACTGAGGGCAATGTTGTGGTTCAGCTTGAAGCGCCACTCTTCGCCTTCATTGGGCCTGCTGATGGGAGAGGCCAGGCTGGTATCGCCTATGTCGAAGGGTTCGATTCCATCGCTCGCCACCAGAGAGTCAGCCAGTTGTTGCCGCTGCGCCTCAGTCAGTTGAATGCCGGCGCCATTGGGGTCGTTAACCAAATCTTGCCAGCTGACTTGTGCGCCGCTCAGGCCACCGGTAGAGGCGGCGTTGTAGATACGTATCGGGTGGCCTACAGAGTCTACTTGCACAGAGTCTTTAATCCAGGCGGCCGACAGCACCAGATCTTGAGAGTTTGAAGGCAGAATTTTCAACGAGGCATAGACTTCATCTCTGTCGCTGCCGATATCACGATAGCCATCGCTACGGGCATGTTTGGCCACCAGACGATAGGCCAGGGTGTCGCTCAAGCCTCCGGTTGAGTCGAGCCCCAGGCTGTAACTGTTCCAGGAGCCCACTTCGGCACTGACTTCTGTACTGTCCTGAAATTGAGGTTTCTTTTCAATAAGGTTGATGATCCCGCCGGCGCTGCCCATACCATAAAGTCCGGTCGCCGGGCCTTTGAGCACCTCAACCGCTTCCACATTGGTCATGGAGCGAGTGGGATTAAAAGTGTTGCCGAGTCCTGCGCCGCCGTACATGCCGTCATAAGTGTAGTTGGCGTCCAGGCCACGGATCACCAGGTTATCACCTATGCCGTAGTTGTTGCCGGCTTGGGTAACACCACTGATGTTACGCACCAGATCCTGCAGAGAGTCGGCCCCCTGGGCGGCAAACAGCTCTTTATCTATCACCACCAAAGCCGCCGGGGTTTCCATCAGCGACATATCTGATTTTGTCGCCAGCCCTGAATTCATTACCACCTTGTTTTGTTTGCCATAAACGGTAATGCGCTCCACATCCTGTGATACCTGTTGTGACTGAGTCGCTTCGTTTGCCTGTGCGGCCTGTGCCATGGTCAGCGACAGGCAAGCCGTCACCGCCAGAGATATTGCGGATTGCTGCATTTGAGATCATCCCCCTCTAAAGTAGGGTGCGAATGATAATGGTTTTTATTTGTCTTGCAACAAAAGTTTCAAACTGTGTCAACCGAATGGATATTTTTTGACTAAGTCACTTGGATCCTGTTTCGGGAGCAAAATAGGCAAGTTTTTGAAAAAAATTTAAAAAAAATCGTTTTTTTATTGCTGCTGACCAAAGAGTCGGCCTGTGTTGATCACTATACGCAAGTCGTGAAAAACGGATCTCGATCACATTTAACTCTAACCTTTACGTAAAGGTTAGAGTTAAACGCTCGTTTAATATTCATCATGGTTGCATTATTGTTAACTATTTATTTTTGTTGGTTATTTGAAGTTGACCCTGACGAGAGTTCGAAACGGATATTCGCGGATTAGACCTAAGTTTTAATGATATTTTGTGTAAATTAATTTTTCCTCGTTGTTATTTAATTACGTAATAAATTACTTTGGCGTTTGTGTGGTCAAGTTGTCTGACATTTTTCTGTAATCTGCAGTCCGAGTCTTTATGGTTAGAAATTTTTAATTTAAAAACAAGTAATTAATTCTTATTTTGTGGCTTGGTCATACCAATTGCTAGTCAAGTTAAAGCCTAGGTCTTGGTGTTTTTTTCGACATATCGACTGTTGCAAATACAAATGTTTATCGATAGGTTTTAGTACGAAACGAACATTTGCAGGGTTTGGCAGCCTTATCTGCCTTCCAGGGAGACAGCAAGATGATAGCAGAGACAGTCGCACAGCAAGGGCTCAGTATTAAGGGGGCCGAAATACCGCAGCAGCAGAGCCTTTTTACTGAAGGTGCGCTCAACTTCCTCGAGGCTCTGTGTCGGGAGTTTGCTCCGGAAGTGGCCAGCTTGCTGGAAAAGCGTGAGCAACGTCAGCAGCGGATAGACGGCGGCGAGTTGCCGGACTTTTTACCGCAAACCCGAGCCATTCGAGATGGTGATTGGCAAATTCGCGGTATACCGGCGGATCTTAAAGATAGACGGGTCGAGATCACCGGGCCTGTGGATCGCAAGATGATCATCAATGCGCTCAACGCCAATGTAAAAGTCTTTATGGCCGACTTCGAAGATTCACTGGCACCCAGCTGGCAGAAGGTGGTCGAGGGTCAAATCAATCTGCGTGACGCCGTCCGCGGTGAAATTGATTTCACCGCGCCGGAAACCGGCAAACACTATCAATTGCAGGCCAACCCCGCGGTATTGATTGCCAGAGTGCGGGGGTTGCACCTGCCGGAGGCGCATGTCGAATTCAACGGTAAGCCTATTCCCGGCTGCTTATTCGACTTTGCTTTGTACTTTTATCATAACTATCGCCAACTGCTTGCCAAGGGCAGTGGACCTTACTTCTATATTCCCAAGTTGGAGAGCCATCTTGAGGCGCGCTGGTGGGCCAAGGTGTTTGCCTTCGCCGAAGAGCGTTTCTGCCTGCAGAGCGGCACCATCAAGTGCACCTGTCTGATTGAAACTCTGCCGGCCGTGTTTGAGATGGAGGAGATCCTCTATGAGCTGCGCTCCAACATAGTGGCGCTCAATTGTGGCCGTTGGGATTACATTTTCAGCTATATCAAGACCTTGAAGAAGCATCCTGATCGTATTTTGCCGGACCGCCAGCAAGTGACCATGGATAAGCCGTTTCTCAGCGCCTATTCACGCCTGCTGATCAAGACCTGCCACAAGCGCGGCGCTCTGGCGATGGGCGGCATGGCAGCCTTTATTCCCGCCAAGGATCCGCAAACCAATGCCCAGGTGCTGGAGCGGGTTCGCAAGGACAAAGAGCTTGAGGCCCGAAACGGCCATGACGGTACCTGGGTGGCACACCCTGGCCTGGCTGATACCGCCATGGGGATTTTCAACGAATATATAGGTGAAGAGCACGCCAACCAGCTGCATATCACCCGCGACGTGGACGCACCCATCCTGGCGGCCGAGCTGCTCAAACCCTGTGATGGTGAACGCACCGAAGAGGGGATGCGACTCAATATCCGTATTGCACTGCAGTACATAGAAGCCTGGATTGGCGGTAATGGTTGTGTGCCCATCTATGGCTTGATGGAAGACGCAGCCACAGCGGAAATCAGCCGCGCCTCTATCTGGCAATGGATCCAGCACGGGCAAAAGCTTTCCAACGGCAAGCCGGTGACCAAGGCGCTGTTCAGCGCCATGTTGAAAGAAGAGTTGGCCAATGTGCGTGAAGAGCTCGGCAGCGAGCGTTTCGATAACGGCCAATTCAAGCAGGCGGCAAGCTTATTGGAAGAGATCACCACAGCCGATGAGCTGGTGACCTTCCTGACCTTGCCGGGCTACGAGCTGCTTACCCGATAACCCCATAACCATTAACGGCTGCTGCCCGCGGGGGCTGGGTGGCTGCCAAATTACCCTACGAAGGAGAGTCAAAATGACCAAGGCAACACAGAATTCACGTCAGGCGCAGATAGAAGCTTTGAAAAAGGATTGGGCTGAAAATCCACGTTGGCAGGGCGTTCGCCGTCCATTTACCGCAGAAGAAGTTGTAGCATTGCGCGGTTCAGTGGTTCCTGAAAACACCATCGCTAAACGTGGCGCAGCCAAGTTGTGGGAACTGGTTAACGGCGGCGCGAAGAAGGGCTATGTTAACTCTCTCGGTGCTTTGACCGGCGGTCAGGCCGTGCAGCAGGCCAAGGCCGGTATCGAGGCCATCTACCTTTCAGGCTGGCAGGTGGCGGCCGATGCCAACCTGGCGGGCACCATGTATCCGGATCAGTCACTCTATCCGGCCAACTCCGTGCCTGCCGTGGTGGGGCGGATCAATAACTCCTTCCGCCGCGCCGATCAGATCCAGTGGAATCAGGGCAAAAACCCGGAAGATGAGGGTTATGTCGATTACTTCCTGCCGATTGTGGCCGATGCCGAAGCCGGATTCGGTGGCGTGCTGAACGCCTATGAGCTGATGAAGTCCATGATAGATGCCGGCGCCGCCGGGGTGCACTTCGAAGATCAGCTGGCCTCGGTGAAAAAATGTGGTCACATGGGCGGTAAGGTTTTGGTGCCGACTCAGGAAGCGGTACAGAAGCTGGTAGCGGCCCGTCTGGCAGCCGACGTATCCGGAGTGGATACTCTGGTGATTGCCCGTACCGATGCCAACGCCGCTGATCTGCTGACCTCAGATTGCGACCCCTATGATCGCGACTTCATCACCGGAGAGCGTACCCAGGAAGGTTTCTACCGGGTGAAGGCAGGTTTGGATCAAGCCATTTCCCGCGGGCTTGCCTACGCACCTTATGCCGACCTTATCTGGTGTGAAACTGCCAAGCCGGATCTGGAAGAGGCGCGCCGCTTTGCCGAAGCCATCCATGCCCAGTATCCGGATCAACTGTTGGCCTATAACTGTTCACCTTCGTTCAACTGGAAGAAGAACCTGGATGACGCCACCATTGCCAAGTTCCAGCAGGAGCTTGCCAACATGGGCTACAAGTACCAGTTCATCACTTTGGCCGGTATTCACAACATGTGGTACAACATGTTCGATCTCGCCTACGACTACGCCCGCGGCGAAGGCATGAAGCACTATGTTGAGAAGGTTCAGGAAGCCGAATTCGCTGCTGCGCAGAAGGGATACACTTTTGTGGCGCATCAGCAGGAAGTGGGTACAGGTTACTTTGATCAGGTGACCAATGTTATCCAGGGCGGCCAGTCCTCTGTCACGGCTCTGAGTGGTTCGACCGAAGAAGAGCAGTTTTAATCCCCTGTGTTGGCGTCCTCGGGCGCCACTTCCCCGGAAATGAACCTACGCCATTTTCGGGGGTAATTTGTGACTTCCCAGTCATTTGAGCCTTGTTGCTTGTGTTTTGGCGACTCATTGAGTCGCCTTTTTTTGTTGTAATTGTGTTATTTCTTTGAAGTTTGTGCTTTATTCATAACAAGAGTTCCATTCTCAAGCCCACCGCTGGGCCAATACCTGAAAGAGTTGAGTCGTATTTGAAATCAGCCAACAAGGGGGTGGATTACTGGACCCGCAGGATCAGTGATCAGGAAATGCCCGCACTTTGCTCAACAATAAGGACATTGGAAAAACTCGCCAAGGACGATGTGTCCTCCATGGCGATTCTGGGGCGCAGCATAATGCACGACAATGCGCTCACTTCCCGTATTTTGCGGGTGGCCAACAGCGCCATCTATAACAAGGGGATAAGCCCTGTTACAACGGTCAGCCGCGCTGCCGTGGTACTGGGGTTCGACACCATCCGCAATATCTGCATTACCGCCAAACTCCTCTCCAGTTTGCTGGAAAGCAAAAATCTGGCGCCCTCGGTTTATCAAAGGTTGCTTAAGCTGATGGCTCAGGCGTTTCAGGCCGCCATGTTGGCCAAGATGATGCTCGATGGCTACGATGAGGAGTTGCAGGAAGAGGCGTTTATTGCCGCGCTGCTCTATCACTTGGGTGAGAGTGCCTTTTGGAGCACGGGAGCCGAACTGGCCGAGGAGCTGGATTCTGCCCTCAGCGCCGAAAGTGATGCCGTAAACAGGCTCAATCTGGTGCGTGAGGCGCTCGGGGCTTCATTCAATCAGCTCAGCCAGGGGCTGGCCCGCAGTTGGGGCCTGGGTGAACTATTGTGCAAGTCGCTCAGCAATCCCGATGAACGCACGCCGGAAATTCGCAGTATTTTTCTGGCCAATAAACTCAGCGAAGCGCTGGCCGGCGCCGCACTCAAACCCGAGGAGCTGGAGCGGCGCCTTAAACAAGCCGCCGATATGCTCAAGCTGGATACAGATGAGTTTCGTGGCCGGGTCCTTCGCTGCTCCAACGCTACAGTCAAGTTAGCCGAAGCCTATGGCGCCAAGGTGCTTATCGAGTATTTGCCGGACACAGATCAGTTGCTGCCCCAGGAGAGGGTAGCTGAGGTTGTAGTGCGCGAGGCAAATCTTGCGTTCCAGCTGAAAAAACTCAGAGAGCTGACCGGCTATGCGGTCGAGAAGACTGATTTTAATAAGGTCGTGACCACGGCATTGGAGGGGATACTCGAGGGTATTGGTCTTGACCGCTGCGCCGTGCTCTTGCTGTCACCGAGTAGGCGTATGTTGCAGCCGAGAATCGCGCTGGGGGACGGCGCCGAGGAGATGAAAAACGACTTTATTCTCGAGCTGGAAGGCCGCGGCACCTTGCTGAGGGATTGTATTGAAAATCAGAAACTGGCTTGGCAGGGCGAGGGGGCCGACAAAGCCGTATTAGGAGAACAGCTGGCGAGAAAAGTTCCCGCCAGTGGTTTTATGTTGGCACCGCTGAAAGTGGACAATAAGGTAATTGGCGTCTATTACGCCGACAAGGCCAGTTCGGGACGGGACATTCATCCTGAAGATTTTGACAGCTTTGGCCACTTCGTACAGCTGGCCAACATCTGTTTCTCAGTTGCCTTCAGGCACTGATTTCTGCTTTTTGCGATACAGCTTTATCTGATCGGTAATTCTGGGCGCCAGGGCGTTGGGAATGGGGAAACTCAGGCTGTACTGCAGTATTTGCCAGCCTTGTTCGGTTTTGACAAGCGTGCCTGTGCCCCGTCCAAGCCCATAGGACTGGCTGTCCAGCAGTTCATCGAACACAATCACCTCGCCGTGCTGCACCAGGCGGCGCGAGGAACTTTGGTAAGTCCAGCCCTTGGTGGCACGGGCATACTGCTCAAATTCAACCATATTCCAGTATTCACTGGCATCTGTACCGATAAACCCCGCATCGGGGCTGAAGAGGCTAAAGTAGCTGTCCCAGTCGGCATTGGCAGCACTTTGGTGCAGCTTATCCAATACCGAAGCGGCCTGAGTTTGGCTATCATCGAGCTGGCCGCTTTGCTCCTGGCCGTTTTGATTGCCGGCTTGCGGGTTATTTGCCAAGGTTGAATGGCCGTAAATCGGTAGCAGCAGCGCTGTAGTCAGCAACAGAGGCTTAAGGTGCAACATAATGTTTCCTCTTATAAATTTTTATTGTCGGCCCCAGCTTAACCCAATTGGGCACAAGATGTGAGCCAAATGGGTTTTCTGTTTGCAGGTATGCAGTTATCCAGTTATGCAGTTGAAAGCTGGCCTAGTGCCAACTCAGGGGATCGAGACGATAGAAGCGGCTCAGCTCCTGGTAAAGTGCCGGATAATCGGCTCTCATCTGCTGCGGCTGTTCGAAGAACACCTCGCTTATTACGGCAAAGAACTCGGCCGGATTGGTGGCGCCGTAGTAACTGAATAGGCTGGGCTCACCACTGGCGGCCTGAGCCTGCAGTTTGGCAAACTCTCGGCCAAGCACCTGCGACCACACAGGGTAGGCGTTGAACTCGCCGAGTCTGGGAGCGCCATTGGCATCGCCTGCTTCCTGATCCAGTTGATGGGCAAATTCATGGATCACGACATTCCGGCCGTCTGCCGGGTCGGCGGCGTCATCCAGGGTATTTTGCCAGGAAAGGACGACCTTCCCCTGACCCCAGGATTCTCCTGCCAATAACCTTTGGCTGTGCCATTCCAGGCCATTGGCATCCCGCTGCTGCTGGCGAACAATAAAGGCCGATGGGTACACTAAAATTTGTCTCAGGTTAGGGTAATAGTCGGTTTGGCGATTGAGTAATAAGAGACAGGCCTGCGCGGCTATGGTCAGGCGGATTTCATCATCTATCTCCAACCCATCGCAACCGACAAACTGCTTTTCCGCCAGAAACACCTGGATGTGTTTCTTGAGCTGCAGTTGCAGGTCACTGGGCAGGGAACGGAAATAGGGCATACGTTTTTTCAGGATAGTGCGCCATTCCTTGGGGAAAGGCTTGGCACGTATTTTGTCTCTGCGTCTGCGATCCCGCCAGGACTGGCTGAGGATCCAACCTATGGCGCTGGCGCCGGCGGCAAGGGTGATCAGAATGGCCAGCATGATCCGGCTCCATGGCTAAAGCGTCTAATCAGATCTGTGGGGGCTCAGTGGGAATAACTCAAGCTCGGCGCATGAAAAATAAGCAAAAAAAAGCTGACAGCAAAGAGGTTGAAACCTGTTATCGGCTGTCAGCAAAGGGTGGGAGTGTCAAACAGTCCACACATTTCAAGGGAAAGGAATCAGTCCGGCATAAACTTCTGCTCCAACTCGCGGCGCTCTTGCGGTGTCAGGCTGTGATGATGCTTGATAAGCAAACGTATCAGGCGTGACTTGGCAATATCACAGTCGCTGGCCATTTCGGCCAGGTGGCTGATGGCCGCTTCACTCAGGGTGAAAGTTGCCTTGCGAAAAGGTTCGTGGCGGCGTTTGGGTATCAGCTTTTGCTGAGTGGCTTCCTGCTTGGCGGAAGCTGTATTGGAATACCGCTGCTCAACCGGCATAGTTGCCGCCGATTGCTGTGTTTGCCCCATGGCGTAATAGATGGCACCGTCGATAAACTCATCCAGGGATTGCATGGCCAACATACGCTTACGGGCATCGACCTCAGATGGCGTAACGTTTTTCTTCAGATCGGCCAGTCCCATACTGAGTCCTCATGCTGTTGAGTTGGTTGGTCATCAGGCGGCTGCGGATCTCAGTGGCATTCTGTGCCTGCAGCATTTCGCAGGCGATGGCACGGATCTCGGCGGCGGCCTTGCCCTTCGGCTCAAATTCAATTACCGAGCGGCCGGACTCTTCGCTGTCATCATAGATGTTACGGCTGTAGGTAATGGCGTCCAGCACATTGATATCGTAGGTTTTGCAGACTTCCTTGGCCTCTAGAATACGGCTGGCCTGATTGGGCAGGTTAGGGCACTGGGTGATGACAAAAGAGGCGCGCATCTTGGGGTTTATCATCATGCAGGTAGCGACTATGTCGTCCATATGGCTGACGGTTTTAAGATCGCGGCGCTTGGGCCTGAGGGGCATGAGCACATGGGAGGCCACTGACATGGTGGCACGCAGCGCCAGGTTGTCCTGGCCGCCGCAATCGACTATCACATAATCGTAGTGTTGCTCCAGGCTCAACAGATCGTTGCGGATTTTGCCATAGAGTTGAACACAGTTGATCCCGGCTAGCTTGCTGTCGTTGTTGCGGGCCTGGATCCAATCAGAGGTGGTTCGCTGAGGGTCGCAATCCACCATGATCACCGATGCGCCACATTCCACCGTGAGAAAAACGGCAATGTTTTGTGCCAGGCAGCTCTTGCCGCTGCCCCCCTTTTCACCGCCAACGAGTATGATCATTGTCTTGCCCTCTGAAAGCCTGTTATTAAGTTATTTGCTCTTTCCCTGATGGCTTACAACTTTCCTTGGTTCGGGAGTGTTCCCAACCTGATGTTTGCCGTGTCGCTGCTTTTCTGCACTCCGAAAAGTTGTTGCTGACGGAGGTGAACAGTGAACGGTAAAACAAATGTAAAAGCTAAATTGTTCTTGGTCAACTTGATGATTTTTATTGGTTTTTATTGTTTTCGTTGCGTCATGTTTTTGGCGTTGCCCCTTGGGTTGCCGTAATAATGGCAGTGTTGCCGGTGAGGGGAGGTGGCCGAGGAAATTATCAATAAAATTATGCTGTTAAAAAAATGTTTCCGCGTCATTTATTTGTTAAATCTGCACTGCCACAGGGTAGGTTTCAGCAGAGCTTCTTTTATGACGCAGCAGATACCGTTTGTAGGAATTAAAAATATTTTTTTTAGACCTAAAAAGTATAAATAAATGTGATCTTTGTCGATTGTTCCATTAATCAGACTCTTGGTGTGCCTTTAAGTCGTTTGGGGTGCTGGCTTTTTTCAGCTCTATCTTGTCACCCAGGTTGTTGCAACTGTCATCTGCTTGCCACAGTACTCTGCCATGTTGGCGTATTGGCTGGGGATACCCTGGCGTTCCGACCATCAGTATTTATGCAAGGAGGCATTTATGGGCCATGTACTCAACCAGACCAGTCGCTTTGAAGTGATGGAGTATTGTCTGGCAACCCACGAACTCTTGTTGCTCCGGGACAGGGCAGGACTGCCGGTGCATGGACTGGATGACAGTTGTTTGCCTGCCAAGCCGCTGCTGTCCTTATGTATCAGGGAAAGGTCCGGTGGGGAAAACCTGCAGGAGGGACAACTGGTGGCCTTGGCTTTGGTGCGTAGCGGCTCTGTAGCTGAACCCAGTCAGGAACAGGAGCACTATCTGTTGCAGGACTTTCTGGTGTTGCCCGAATTTCGCCATCTTGGACTCGGCAGCTTTTTGTTGGAGACGGTTATTGAGCGATTATCGCTTCTGGGAGAGCCTAAGCGGCAACTGATGCTGGAGGTGCTTCCGGGAGACGAAGTCCTGGCGCAGCGCCTGGGGTTTAAGCCAGGCGGCCACAGTGTGCCGGGAAATCTTTGGCTGAGAAGCGTAGGTTGAATTGAAAGCCTAAATCAGCTGCAGCTCACCCGAGTGCGGTAATCGAGTTATCAAGTCGGCGCCCATGAGTTGTGATGGCGTATAACTGCCGCCATCATGATTATGCTGCAGCAGATAATCCACAACCGCCAGCGAGCCAAAAACCGTCAGACTATAACCATTGGCGGTTTTTATCCGCGCTGTGCGCCGCTCCCCTTGCGCATTACTGACTTCACCCCAGATAAAGGTCGGCAACTTTGCCCTTGCTGCTCCATCGGGCCCTGTCACCGTCTTGCCTATATGTGCCTTGAGCAGTTTCTGCAGCCAGCGGAATTTCAACAAGGGTCTGATGTAGTTGGCCCGTTTGGTGTTGGCTATCATCTTGGCCGAGCCCGGGATAAAGACCTCTATGTTGGGGATCCCTGTGGTGTAGAAAGCGGTTGCTACATCGCCCCAGGGAATTGTCATAGCCGGTTTCTCACCATCGCCGAAATCTATGTTTCTCACCTTATAGGCAAGCGGCACAGAGATGATTTTACCCTGTTTACGTACCTTGCCGCCCTGGGCCAGGCCTTCAACCGAGGTTTTGGCTGTGCCGGGAGATAAGCCCGAGCGAGAGTCGAAACCGAGTGATAAGTGGTTGGCATCGGGCAAGGCATTTTTCAGGGCTGCGGCGAGACAGTCTGTGGGGATCACGTCGAAACCGACACCCGGACAGATAACAATCCCGGTGTCTTGGGCTTGCTGCTTGAGTGATTGCGCCAGCTCGAACACCGCAATTTCCCCTGTAATATCCAAGTAGTGCACCTTGGCAGCCAAGCAGGCTTGCATCATGGGCCCAGCCGTTGCCGAAAAAGGCCCGGCGCAGTTGAGTATCAAGCTCATGTCACCTATATGGCGTGGGATATCATCCAAGTCGAACACAGCTGACTCGAGCCGCAACTCCTTGGCCAGTGCCCGGGTCTTTTCACGGTTGCGCCCGGCGAGTACTGGGCGCAATCCTCGATGTGCGGCTTCCCGGGCGATAAGTTCACCGGTGTAACCATAGGCACCGTAAATCATCCAGTTTCCCTGCTTGTTTGAACCTGTGTCTGTCATGGTTCTGCTCCGAAAGGATCTTGTAATCAATTGCTTGTGTCTGGCCCTGAGGCAAGTTATTCGGTTGCTGCTTGAGTGACCGCTAAGGATTGGCCGCCCGGTGGCTTCGCTCCTGGAAAATCTCACGCAATCCCTGTTCGTAGCCGGTGATTTGAAAGCCCGGGAAGCGCGCCTTGAATTTATCGGACACAAAGAGATTATCCACCTTGTAACGCGGCAAGAGTTCGGTGGTATCTTTGAGCTTTTGGTTGAACTTGGCGCCCAGCCACAGCTGCCAGCTTTTGAGCACTTTATACTTGGCCGGAGTGCCGAAAACCTTTGCCGCCAGAAAGATGAACTCCCGGTAGGTCAAACGGTTATCGTCGCAGGGAAGATGCCAGGTTTGGCCATAGGCATCCGGGGTATTACCCAGCAGCGCCATCGCCCGGCTGGCATCCGGGGTGTAAATGAGGCTGCGCTTAACCTTGTCATTCAGCAGCACCTTGGCACTTTTGGCCGCTATCAGTCTGTCTATTACGGTGGTGTTGGTAAAGCTCTGGGTTTTACCCGGGCCATAAAATTCAGGCGCGCGGCAGATCATGGCTGTTACCTTTCCCTGTTGCATCGCATCCAGCAGCATCTGGGTGATTTGGCCTCTGACTAACCCCTTGGGACCGTTGGGCACAAAAGGTGTATCTTCACTTTGAGGCACTGAGGTTTGCGGGTACATATAAGTGTTATCGAAATACACCAACTTGGCGCCTTGGGCACTGCAGGCGTTGATAACATTCCGCATCATGTCAGGCCATTGCTCAAGCCAAATCTGGGTATCCAGAGGTAACCCCGCGGTAAAATAGACAATTTCTGAACCTGCTACCGCCTTGAGTGTTTGCTCAGGATCTCGGAGATCGGCTTGAAATAGCTCATCGCTGTCATTGACCTTCTGTGGTCTGCGGCTGACCAAGCGTATGGTGTCGGTGAATTCGCGTTTGAGACTCAAGGCCAGCTCTCTGCCTATCTGCCCATTGGCACCCAGTATTGTTTGCATGATTCAGCTTACCTTTTGCTGTGAGGTTAAGGATAGTGCGAACAAGTCGTGGTCTATTGGGCTCTGGCCCCTGATCCAGAGCAGGGCTTTTAGCGTCAGTTTAGCCTGGACTTGCTCTTACCCTGACTATCCTAAGGTTAAAGTTAAGTTTAAGGTCAAGAGGGAATCTTTATGATTGACCTGAAAGCCGCAGGCTGCTGGAATCGGCGCGTGGTTTGGCCGCAAGGCTCTGCAGTGTCTGCTGGATATAGCCTGGAGAATGGGAAAATCACTTTTTGTCACTGCTGCGGGACAATATCTGCCAACCCAACTGGGACATGACTCTTTTGGCATTGCTGCTGCAGTCCAGGTCATCGGGCTTGGCTTCTATTTCGGCCAGAACCTGCAAGAGTTTGGCCTTGCTGGCGGCCACTTTGCGTTCAATCTCCTCCAGATCGGCTATCTTCCTGTGCAGAGAGCCAAGCAGTTGCTGGTGATCCCATTGACCGAGTTCGCTCGGCAGCAGAGCCTTGAGCTCATCCAGGCTGAAACCGGCTTGTTGGCCTGTGGCTATCATATCCAGAAGTATCACGGCCTCGGGAGGATAGCTGCGATAACCATTGGCTTTACGGTTGACGGTTTTCAGCAACCCAATACGTTCATAGAAGCGGATCCGCGAGGGAGCCAGGCCGGTTTTCTGTGCCAGTTCACCAATTTTCATCTTTGTTCGTCCAAAATTGATTAATCCTGCTTTCATGAGCTGCGCCGATTGGCAGGCTTTCCACTCAAGTTTACTTTTCCGGAGTATACTGGCAACTTTAGCCCGAAACGGAGAGAAGATGCAGCCGGAACAGCAGTTGTTGGAAGCCATCAATCAAACCATGCCCTTTGGCAAGTACGCCGGACGCAAGTTATTGGAGCTTCCCGAGCCTTATCTGGTGTGGTTTCACTCCAAGGGGTTCCCCGAGGGCAAACTTGGGCAGCAATTGGCGCTTATCTATGAGGTGAAGCTCAATGGTCTTGAGTCTATGCTGCGGCCCTTGCTACGTCCGTGAAGCTGTCAAAAGTGTGAACCCTATTAGCGATTTATGAAATAACACATGTTTTAATGGCGCAGTATTTCCAACGACAACAGGAAGCAACAGACAATGGCAAAATTGGCAAAGATCTTGGCGACCGCGGCTTTGGCTCTGGGTATATCTTCAGCCTGGGCGCAAGGTGCGGTACATGAAGGCACAGTGGTCGACACCATGAACAGTGGCGGTTATACCTATGTGCAGATTAAAGAAGCCGATAAGACATTCTGGGCGGCAGGCCCTCAGGTAGCGGTGGCCAAGGGTGATAAGGTGCAGGTTACCGAGCAGATGTGGATGACCAACTTCACCAGCAAGACCCTCAACCGGACTTTTGACAAGCTGATGTTTGTTGGTGAAATCGATAAGAAGTGATTTCATCCACTCTCTGTTAAAGTCGCGACTCTGTTCGCGGCTTTTTTATTTGCGCTTAAGGGCTTTGCCTGAGCACAAATGTCGGGCAAAATGCCTGCAATTCAACTGTGTTGGTACCAATTCTCATGTTGCGGGTAGAGGTTTACTCTCATTCTCGTCACAGGCACTTGGGGGAGCAGATAGCCAATCTCTACCACAGTGCCGTTACTGCCATAGATGATGCCCGCTATAGCGCGGCTCAGCGTCTGGCTTGGTCGGCGGCGCCGCGCTCGGGGCGATACTGGCAGCTAAGGCTCAAACGGGCTCAGGCCTGGGTGATGCTCAAGGGCAGCGAGCAAAGTCCTCAATGTGTCGGCTTTGTGTTGCTGGAGACCACCTTCCGTGAGCGAGGTTACATCGCCTGCCTTTACGTGGCGCCCGATAGCCAGCGTCAGGGTGTTGCCTCATCCTTGCTTGAGGCCGCCAAGAAGTGGGCACTCACCCAAGGCTATCATCACCTGACAACAGATGCTTCGGCACTGTCCAAACCTGTGTTTGAACGCGCCGGGTTTCGTTTGCATCACAAAAGCTACCAGGAAAAATCCGGCCAAATGTTCGGCAGCTACTTTATGAAGCTGATACTGCCGCCTTTGGAGCACAAGAGCTAAGCAGCCTATGATTTCACCAACGCCCATTCAAGCCGAGCACGGCTTTATTGTTCGCCAAGGTCGCCCCGAGGACAGCGCGGCCATCGCCGAGCTGTTTCATCTGGTGGTAAACGCCAGCACAGAGCATTACAGCCAGGCGCAATGCCAGGCCTGGTCGCCTGCACAGCGCAGCGAAGATGAGTGGCGGAATCGTTTGCAGGGGACGGCGCTCTGGGTTGCCGAAGATGGTCGCAATTTGCTCGGATTTATTAACCTAAAGCCTTTGAATGCGCCGGGTGAGGCCGAGATAGACTGCCTTTTTACTCACCCCAATGCCCAGCGCCGGGGAGTTGCCGCCGAGCTCTACCGGCAGCTATTGAGATACGCCGTCGATTCCGGGGTGCAGTGTTTGAGGGTAGAGGCTTCTTTCTATGCCAAAGCGTTTTTCGGCAAGCAGGGCTTTACAACCTTGAAGCGCAATCAGCATCAACGCCACGGGGAAGTGCTGACCAATTTCAGTATGCAACTGCAGTTATAACCCAAGCCGCCCTGGAACATCACCCAAATGAAGTTCCAAGGGCAGCCTATGGACAAACGTCAAGAAATGCTGCTTGTTATGGCAAATCAAACACCAGGGCGACGGCACGCTTGTTACCGGCCTTGATGGCAAACTCCTCAAGTTCGTTGATGTGAATGCCATCGCCACTTTGCAGGGTTTCACCTGCCAATTGCAGCTCTCCTTCCACCAATTGAGCATAGAAGTTGCGTCCTTTTGCCAGCTTGAAGCTCGTCTGCTCGGCTGCGGTCAGCTCCAGGCGGTAGACGCTGGCGTCCTGTTTGATGGACAGGGTGCCATCGCGGCCATCGGGAGTGACGACCGGGGTCAGGGCCGAACTCTGGGCAAAGGCTTTTTGCTGATAACCCGGGGTGCCACCCTGCCTGCTAGGTTGGATCCAGATCTGCAGGAAATGCAGTGGTTCAGTTGCCGAGGCATTGTACTCACTGTGATAGATCCCCGTGCCGGCAGACATAAGTTGGAACTCACCGGCCGGCAGGGTTTTCACGTGACCAAAGCTGTCTTTATGGGCTATGGTGCCGGAAATCACATAGCTGATGATCTCCATGTCCTTGTGACCGTGGGTATCAAAGCCGGCGCTTGGCGCGACTCTGTCATCATTGATGACTCTCAGGGCCGAGACCCCCATAAATCTTGGATCGTAATAGTTGCCGAATGAAAAACTGTGTTGGCTTTTGAGCCAGCCGAAGTCGGCCCGGCCGCGTTCGTCGGCATGACGTACATAAATCATAATTCAGTTCTCCTGCTGGGAAGGTGCAGACAAGTCTTTTGTGTGCTCTTCACAGACTTACAGGCCAGGATGCAAGGCCTGTAAGCAGTGAATGGCTTAAAGCAAGATGTGTGCTCTTCACAGACTTACAGGCCAGGATGCAAGGCCTGTAAGCAGTGAATGGCTTAAAGCAAGATGTGTGCTTTGCAAGAAGGGCCCCTTAAGGAAGGTGCGAATAAGTCCTCGTGGCACTCTGGCTTGCACAGCAATTGGCGTTCAAGGCATCTGACTGAAGGCATGCTGGGGCCTGTCGAAGTCGGATAACGCAGAAAGCCGGTTGCTGTGAAAGCCCCGAAGGGCGTGGCTTACAGACCTGTCTGCTGTGTTGTGCTTCTTGCAAAGGACTAGGGCCATTTGCTGCGAACCACGCCTTGCATCCAAGCCCGTAAGCCGACGCAGAGCACACATGGGACTTGTTCGCACCTTCCTTAATGTGTCTTGCGGGCTATCATGCTGTCGATGGACAGTTTACCGGCGCCGGAAATCGCCAGGGATACAGTGGCGGCCAGCAATGCCAGACCAAACTCGTAACCGTTGTTGGACATAAACAAGCCGTTGTCCAGGTGCACTGTGACTATCGCCATCAACATGGTGAATGCCAACACAGCGGAAGTGGGGCGAATCAACAAACCTATGATAAGCAGCAGACCACCGAAAAATTCACTGGAGCCGGCCATCAGCGCCATTAAATATCCGGGAGTCAGGCCGATAGAGGCCATCCATTGTCCTGTGCCCTCCAGGCCGTAACCGCCGAACCAGCCAAAGAGCTTCTGGGCGCCGTGAGCCATAAAAGTGATACCTATAGGCAGGCGCAGCGCCAGAGGAGCGAAACCGGCATCGGTGCGGAGCAGTTTAATAATCAGGTCTTTCATAATGGTGTCCTCAATGAATTTGAATAGGGAGGATAGGCTTTCCTGTCCAGTTGCTGTGCAGTTTATCCTTGACCTTTGTGGCTGAAAATCGGAACATTTTGATATTGAATTTCAAAAAAATTGAACATAGGTTTTATCATGCACTCTGTCATTAGCCTGGATGCGCTTAAAGTATTGGATGCTATAGATAAAAAAGGTAGTTTTTCGGCAGCGGCCGAAGCGCTTTTCAAGGTACCATCTGCCTTGACCTATCAGGTTCAAAAGCTGGAGAGCGAGCTGGGAAGCAGATTATTTGAACGTAAGGGCACTCGGGCTCAACTTACCGAAGTGGGACGTTTGGTGTTGACCCAGGGGCGGGAGATCCTGGCGGCCACCGCCCGGCTTGAGGATGCCGTGAGGCAATTGGAAACCGGCTGGGAGGCTCAACTGACACTGGCGCTGGATACCGTCTTGCCACAAGCGCCGCTGCTTTCATTAATTAAGGAATTCACCGAGCTGGGTAAACAGCTCACCGTCAGCGTGACCCATGAGGCCCTTGGCGGCGGCTGGGATGCGCTTTATTCCAACCGCGCCGATATCGCCATAGGCGTCACGGGTGAATTGCCAAGAGGTCAGTATGAACTGCAAAAGCTTGGTGAGCTGGAGTTTGTGTTTGTTGTGGCGCCTGAGCATCCCTTGGCGCAATTTGACACAGAGATAGCCTCTGAAGCCTTGTTGCAATTTCCATCCATCATAGTGGCCGATACCTCGCGCTCCTTGAGTCAGCGCTCCAGTGGGGTGTTTGACAGTCGCCAGCTTATCCGGGTGTCGTCGATGGAAGCCAAGATCACCGCACAGAAGATGGGAATAGGGGTGGGCTTTCTGCCGCTGCATTTGATCCGGGAGGCCTTGGCCAAAGGTGAGTTGGTGCAGCGCGAAGTGGCCTTGCCCAGGCCTTCTCTGCCCATCTACATGGCCTGGCGAAAAGGGGAGATGGGAAAGGCGCTTGGCTGGTTTGCCGAGCGCCTGCAAGGCAGTGACTTTGGTCTATAAAGCAGTTTATAAAGCGGTTTATAAAATGGCTTATAACCTGGGTTTAGCATGCAGGCTGATGACCTTGAATGGTGCTTTGTCAGCAAAAGGGGCGAGGCATAATCGCTCTGAATGGCGGCCGGTCTATTCGCCGGCGGCCTCGGCCCTGTGGCTGGTATAGTGCACATGGGGCAATAGCAGTTCATCCAGTTTGGGGGCCTTTTTCAGGAAGTTGATAAAGGCGCCCGGCAATGTCAGCGACGGCATCGACTCCTGCCAGCGGGCTTGCAGCAGGGGTTCATAGCCTTCTTTCCCGGCCGTGGTGTAACAGGTGGAAACCCCGATATAGTGCTGCTCCGGCGCCAGTGCTTGCCACAGACCATTGGCCCGCAACAGCTCCAGCCGCAATAGCCTTTCTCCCTGCTCTTTGCGGCCATCATAGAAATATCTCAGCCCATAGGTATAGGGGAAACTACCGGCGCCGGTGCCACGCACGCCGTTGTTGGTGGCGGCGTTGATGGCCGACTCCAGCGCCTGGTAGAGGTGTTCACCGGCAATTTCATATTTAACCAGCGGCAATTCAAACGGCAACAGGCGCCCGAGCACGTCGGCTTTGGTCAGTTGTCCCTGGGGCACAGATTGACGCACGCCGCCGGCGTTATGCAGCGCAAAGTCCACTCTTTGGTCTTTGGCTCTGGACTCCAGAAACATGCTGCGGCTGACCCAAGGGGCAATTTCACTGCCGTGGGGCAGGGTGCGGCTTGGCAGACGGGTATGCACCAGGGCCTTGGGTACCAGAGCCAGCACCTGATTTTCCATGCTGCTGATCGCCGGGCGGAACTCGTTGGCAATCACTTGCTCCATGGCTTCATCGTTATCATCCCAGTGGATCCCTGGGTGTTGTTCCAATATCGCCTTGGCGGCTTGGTAGTCGGCTTCGCTGGCAGCCTGTGGGCCGCTCAGCAGAAACTGACTGTCCAGCATAAAGATGTTACTGCCTTCGAGCCGGGTCACCCGGCCTGCATCATCGAACTGAATGTCGGCGAGCCCCAGGGTTTCGGCATGTTTGCCGGCATGGAGGATAGGCACGCCGTTTACGCTTTCACCATAGGGCAGGCATGGCAGGCCAAAACCACGGAAATCACCCATCAGGGTATGGGTATGACCGCCGACTATCATGCTGATCCCGGGGATGGTTTCGGCCAGTAACCTGTCTTGCTCCAACCCTAAGTGACTAAGCACTATGATATGCACTATGCCTTTGGCCCTGAGGGCTTCAACAGTCTTCCTGGTAGTGGCAAAGGCATCGGCAAACTCGGTATCGGGATCCGGCCTGGCGATGGCTTTCATTTGATCCAGAGTAATACCGACTATGGCCAGTTGTTTGTCATGGAAAGGCTTTATCAGGCTGCGGCCGATACCTGAGGCGGTATCCAGATCATAGAGGTTGACCAGTCCTCGAAGACGCCCCGGCTTATCTTCAGCTTCGCCGCTGAGATCCATATTGGCCGCCAGCACAGGGAAGCCGACCTCTTTGATAAAGCCGGCCAGCAGAGCGTTGCCATCGTCAATATCATGGTTGCCTATGACCATGGCATCGGGTGCCAACATCTTCAGCAGTTTGGCGTTGGCCCGGCCTTTGAACTGGCTGTAATACAAGGTGCCCTGGAAACAATCACCGCCGTGGAGCAGGATAAAAGGCTGGTTTTGTGCTTGGGCAGCGTCTCTTGCGGCCTTGACCTGAGCCGAGATCCGCGCATAGCCACCACTGTGGCTGTGAAGATCAAACTCGCGTCCCTGAGAGTCAATCTTGAACTGAACCCGGCTGGGATCCAAGTGTGAGTGAGTATCGTTGAGATGGGCAAGTCTTAAAACATAATCTGTGTGCATATCATCCTCATTCTGCGAGCGGGGATTGTACACCTCCAGAGGCGGATGAAAAAGGGGGAGCTCAAGCTTCCCCAAAATGATGACTGTATTGATGGGTGGGTCGTTAGCCTGTCAAACTATCTCCCACTTGGATGACACCTGTATTAAAGCACTGAATTAATATTCTGAAATCAGAGCCCTTGGGAGTCAGTGACCGGCTCTCTGTCATCCGAGAGTCGGATCCCCTTATCTTTCATGCGGCGTTTCCAAAGTCGCCTTGCCAGTTGCTGCATGTCGGTGGCCGGGTCATTGATATCGACAATCTCCAGCCCCAGCAAGGATTCGATTATGTCTTCCAGTGTCACCAGCCCCTGACCACTGCCGTACTCGTCCACCACCATGGCTATCTGAGCGTTGCGTTTTATCATCAGCTCAAACAGCGGCAGGATGCGGGCGGTTTCCGGCACTATCACCAAATTGCGCTTGAGGTTCCCAAGGGGCGCATCGGGATTATCCCGCTCACTCAGCAGCACATCGGTACGGTTCACATAGCCTATGATGTCGTCGTGATCCTTGTCGAAAATAGGCACCCGGGTAAAAGGCTTATTGATATGCTGGCTGACAAATTCATGTTGAGTCAGGGCGGCCGGCAGAGTGAACATCACGGTTCTTGGAGTCATGATGGCGGTAACCGGCATCTCCTTGACGCTCAGCATCTGAGTCAGAATTTTGCTTTCCTGTTCATCCAGTTCACCGGATTCATGGCCTATTTTGGCCATGGCGCTCATTTCCTGACGGATATACTGGCCAGAGTCACCTTTGCCGAGCAAACGGGTAACCTTATTGGACATCCAGATAAGCGGCAGGGTGATGCGTTCCATCCACACCAGAGCCACAGACACACTGGGGGCCATGGCTCGCCAGTAGTTGGCACCTATGGTTTTGGGGATGATTTCGGAAAAGAACAGAATGAGGAAGGTCAGTACCCCGGAGAATACCCCCAACATCTCATCGCCAAACACTTTGGCAGCCTGAGCACCGGCCACGGCCGCACCTACGGTATGGGCTATGGTGTTGAGTGTCAAAATAGCGACCAGGGGAGATTCGACATTGTCTTTCTGTTTTTGAAGACGTTCGGCAGCATCCGGGTTGGACTGGCGCAGCGACGCAATATAGCTGGGAGTCACCGAAAGCAGCACGGCTTCAAACACACTACAGAGAAAAGAGACGCCGATGGCGACCAATACAATAACGATAAGCGTTAGCATAAGGGGGGAATTATCACTCCGATGCAAAGGCCAACATTAGCCCAGCGCTATTCTATCATAGAGCTTGTGAGCTGAAGCTTAATTTTCTGCTCGGTAGAGCGAAAGTCGGGTATAAGGGGATCCGCTGAATTACTGGCTATAGTGGCGGCCTATCTGTATAATTCGCCGCCCTGCTGCAGGTTTTGATGTTGAGGTAAGTCAAATGAGTGAAAAAAAGATCAATCTTTTGGATCTTGATCGTAAGGCAATGCGTGAGCTTTTCGTCGAGTTGGGCGATAAGCCGTTTCGTGCCGAACAGCTGATGAAGTGGTTGTATCACTTCGGGATCAGTGACTTTGACCAGATGACCAACATCAACAAGCACCTGCGGGCCAAGCTGAAAGAGCGCTGTGAAGTGGTGGCGCCGGAGATCTCCAGCTATCAGAAATCGGCCGATGGCACCATCAAGTTTGCCATCAATGTCGGCGAAGGTCAGGAAGTGGAAACCGTCTATATTCCGGAAGATGATAGGGCGACTCTGTGTATTTCATCTCAGGTGGGGTGTGCGCTGGAATGTACTTTCTGCTCCACTGCGCAGCAGGGCTTTAACCGTAACCTGACAGTATCTGAAATTATCGGCCAGATCTGGCGGGTATCCCATTTCCTCGGCTTCCAGAAGGAAACCGGTGAGCGCCCGGTCACCAATGTGGTGATGATGGGCATGGGTGAGCCCTTGCTGAACCTGGCCAACGTGATCCCGGCGATGGATATCATGCTGGATGACTTTGGTTTTGCCCTGTCCAAACGGCGGGTAACGGTTTCCACATCCGGCGTAGTACCGGCGCTGGATAAACTGGGCGACGCCCTCGATGTGGCGCTGGCGGTCAGTATCCATGCCCCCAATGATGAGCTGCGAAACGAGCTGGTGCCTATCAACAAGAAGTATCCGCTCAACGAATTCTTGGCCGCTATTCGCCGTTATATCGCCAAGTCCAACGCCAACCGCGGCCGGGTCACGCTGGAATATGTGATGCTGGATCATATCAACGACAGCACAGAGCAAGCCCATGAGCTGGCCAAGTTGATGAAGGATACCCCCTGCAAGGTCAACCTTATCCCGTTCAATCCTTATCCTGGCTCTCCTTACGGGCGTTCTTCCAATTCCCGTATCGACAGGTTTGCCAAAGTGCTTATGGAATACGGCCTTACCGTGATAGTGCGTAAGACCCGCGGCGATGATATCGATGCCGCCTGTGGCCAGTTGGCCGGGGATATACGTGACAGAACCAAGCGTCTGGCGAAAAAACGCATGCAAGCTAATCAAATTTCGGTCACAATGGATTAACTCTTTGTTTGTCCAGATTTATAGGTTTGCCAATGAAGCACGGATTGCCAGGTTTAGCGCTCGCGTTACTGCTCGGGGCCACGTTGCCCGGATGTGTGACCGAGCGAACTTATGCCGGCACGGACATTCCGGTCTCGGAACGCCAGTTTGATAAAATTGCCGCCGCCAAGGAACGGACGCAGTTAGGCCTGACCTATCTGCAGAAGGGTAACTCCCAACAAGCCAAATTTAATCTCGACAAGGCCATGGAATACGCCCCTCATCTTGAGGAAGTGCATATTGCCATGGCCTATTACTATCAAACCGTGGGTGAAGCGGTGAAGGCTGAGCAAGCCTATGAAGCCGCCATAGATACCCGCAATGCCAGCGGCGACTCGATGAACAACTTTGGGGTATTTCTCTGCCAGCAGAAGAAATATGCCAAGGCAGAGAAGATGTTCCTGAAGGCAATCGACAACCCCAGATATACCCGCACTGCCTCCAGCTATGAAAACCTGGGTATTTGCAGCCGGGATGCCGGGGAAATAGAAAAAGCGCGACACTATTTTGAGATGGCGCTAA
This sequence comes from Shewanella sp. 38A_GOM-205m, assembly GCF_000518445.1. Lineage (NCBI taxonomy): Bacteria > Pseudomonadati > Pseudomonadota > Gammaproteobacteria > Alteromonadales > Shewanellaceae > Shewanella > Shewanella sp. 38A_GOM-205m. The sequence continues at coordinate 366,186 of NZ_JADP01000001.1, forward strand.
AGTATGAGCCCAGAAGACAGGTCTCATTACTGGAACTGACAGAATTGGAGCTTGACGCCCACAACTACGCCGCGGCCAGAGTGCAGTTGGAACGCCTTCATAGGGTGATTCCCGAAACAGCGGAGAGTTTGGCGTTGGGCATTAGCATTGAGCAAGGGTTAAATGATGACGCGGCCGCCAAGCGTTACGGAATACTGCTGCAGGCCAAATTTCCAGCGTCTCCCCAGGCCAAACAATACCGGGCAAGTATGCACTGATGACAGAGTTGAATAACCAAGTCAACAAGGATGAAGACGAGAGCCAAAAGGTTCCCGGGCAAGAGGATACGCTCGGGTCATTACTGAAAAGCGCACGCGAACAAAAAGGTATCACTATAGAAGATGCGGCTACCAGGCTGCATTTGCGTCCCTGTATTGTGGCCGATATTGAAGCCGATTGTTTCAGCAATATCGATTCCTCCACCTATGTCCGCGGCTACGTGAAGAACTATGCCCGCATATTGGATGTAGACAAAGAAGCCATTAACGCTTGTTTGGCGCGGCAGGTCCCCAAGGTGACTGAACCTGCGATGCAGAGCTTTTCGCGCAAGACCAGCCGTCAGGCTACCGACAGCCGTTTGATGCTGGTGACTTACCTAATCGGTTTTCTGCTGCTGGCTCTGCTGGTGGTGTGGTGGCTGCAAAAGCCTTCTGTGGTTTCCGATGTCGACTTTTCCAAACCGACGGCAGAAGAGGTGCAGCAGGCCAGAGAGTTTGAATCACGTCAGGCACAAATGGAACAACAGGACGCGTTGCAGCAGCCCGTTGATGTACTGCCGGATAATGAGCCGGGCGCCGCTGCGGCATCAAACCCAGTCTTGGAAAACGAGAGTGATACTGAGAGCGCTGAAACAGACACAGACAGTGCCGAGAACAACACCAGCGGTGCTATCGCCGGCGTTGAGGCGGCAGAGCTGGAGCCGGTAACTGACCCGGCGCAGGCTTCGGTCGGTATTGAGCTTAACGGTGACTGCTGGATAAAACTCACAGATGCCAACGGCAAGACTCTGATAGATGGTCTGAGATCGCCAGGACAAAGCATCAATGTACAGGGTAAAGCGCCTTTTAAACTGGTCTTGGGCGCGCCGCAGACAGTTAGCCTGACATTTAACGGCCAGGCAGTGAGCCTTGCCGATTTCCCCAACGGTCGGGTAGCCAGACTGACCCTGCCACAGGCATAATAGCATCAAGCAGGATAATTGAAGTGGCGCCCACAGGGCGCCGAGTCAACAGAGCAGAATACGATGTACAGTGAAAATCCCATAAAACGCCGTCCTTCCACCCGCATCTATGTTGGCAATGTGCCCATTGGTGATGGCGCTCCCATCGCAGTGCAGTCGATGACCAATACCCGTACTACAGACATAGAAGCCACAGTGGCGCAAGTTCGGGCGCTGGAAACCGTAGGCGCCGATATCGTGCGGGTGTCTGTGCCTACCATGGATGCCGCCGAAGCGTTCAAGCTTATCAAACAGCAAGTCAAGGTGCCGCTGGTGGCCGATATCCATTTCGACTACCGCATCGCCCTTAAAGTGGCGGAATACGGCGCCGACTGTCTGCGTATTAATCCAGGCAACATAGGCAATGAAGAACGCATTCGCGCCGTGGTTGAGTCTGCCCGTGACAAAAATATCCCCATCCGTATCGGGGTAAACGGCGGCAGTCTCGAAAAAGACTTGATGGACAAATACAAAGAGCCCACCCCGGAAGCCTTGCTGGAATCGGCAATGCGCCATGTGGACATTCTCGATAGGCTCAACTTCGACCAGTTCAAGGTCTCGGTGAAAGCATCGGACGTGTTCCTGGCGGTGGAGTCCTACCGTTTGCTGGCGAAACAGATTAAGCAGCCGCTGCACCTTGGGATCACCGAAGCCGGTGGCGCCCGTGCCGGCGCCGTTAAATCGGCAGTGGGCCTGGGTATGCTGCTTGCAGAAGGCATAGGCGATACCTTGAGAATATCGCTGGCTGCCGATCCTGTAGAGGAGATCAAAGTCGGTTTCGATATCCTCAAGTCGCTGCGCATTCGCTCCCGCGGGATTAACTTTATCGCCTGTCCATCCTGCTCAAGGCAGGAGTTTGATGTGATAGGCACGGTCAACGCCCTGGAGCAGCGCCTGGAAGATGTGACCACAGCCATGGATGTCTCCATTATAGGCTGTGTGGTCAACGGCCCCGGCGAAGCCCTGGTGTCCCATATTGGCCTCACCGGCGGTAACCGCAAGAGCGGTTACTATGACGAAGGTGAGCGTCAGAAAGAACGCTTCGACAACGACAATCTGGTCGATGCCCTCGAAGCCAAAATTCGCGCCAAGGCGCAAATGATGGAAAACCGTATTTCAGTCAAAGAAGCCGAATAATCCCCGATGATGTGAATGTGAACTGGCCAGCGCTGGCCAGTTTTACGTTTGCCGGTGAAGCGCCTATAATGGCTGGCATTTTTGAATTTTTAGCCCCAGAGCAAAACGAGTCGAGATAGTGGCAAAACAGATCCAAGCGATTCGCGGAATGAATGACATTCTGCCAACCCAAAGCCCCGTATGGCAAAAAGTTGAGGCGGTATTGCGCGCCTCTGTTGCCTCTTTCGGTTACAGTGAAATCCGCACACCTATCGTTGAGAACACAGACCTGTTCAAGCGTTCGATAGGGGAAGTGACAGATATTGTCGAGAAGGAGATGTACACCTTCGCCGATCGCAACGGTGACAGCCTCACCCTGCGCCCGGAAGGCACCGCCTCGACAGTTCGTGCCGGTAACGAACATGGCCTGCTGTACAACCAGGAACAGCGTCTGTGGTATATGGGCCCCATGTTCCGCCACGAGCGGCCACAGAAAGGGCGCTATCGTCAGTTCCATCAGTTTGGGGTTGAAGTTTATGGTATCAAGAGCGCCGATATTGACGCCGAAGTGTTGATGTTGTCAGCCTCTTTGTGGCAGAAGCTTGGATTGACCGAACACGTTTCCCTCGAGCTGAACACTCTGGGTGACAGCGACGAGCGTGCTGCCTATCGTGAGGCGTTGGTGGCCTTCCTCGAACAGCATAAAGACAAGCTGGACGAAGATAGCCAGCGGCGCATGTACAGCAACCCACTGCGGGTGCTGGACTCGAAAGATCAGCAGGTTCAGGCCTTTCTGGCCGATGCTCCGGCGCTGATGGACTACCTGGGTGAAGACTCAAAGGCACATTTTGCCCGCTTGTGTGAACTCCTGGAGGCCGTTGGCATCCAATACAGGGTTAACCCACGCCTGGTACGCGGATTGGATTACTACAACCGCACCGTATTTGAGTGGGTCACCGACAGCCTGGGCGCTCAGGGCACAGTACTGGCCGGTGGTCGTTACGATGGTCTGGTGAGCCAGCTTGGCGGTAAAGAAACGCCGGCAGTGGGCTTTGCCATGGGACTGGAGCGGATTGTTCTGCTGCTGGAAACCCTGGAGCTGAACGCCGATGTTGCTGCCGAAGTGGATGTCTACGTGACCGCCATGGGCGATGACTGCGTAATCGAGGCGATGAAAATTGCCCAGGAACTGCGCGAGAAGCTGCCCAAGCTCAAGGTGATGAGTCACTGCGGTGGTGGCAACTTCAAGAAACAGATGAAAAGAGCCGATAAGAGCGGCGCGGGTTTTGCGCTGATTATCGGTGAGACCGAACTGGCCAATAACAAGGTGGCGGTGAAACCGCTGCGGGGTGATGGGGCTCAGCAGGATGTAGAACGCCAGGCCCTGGCCGACTATTTGGCAGAACTGATTAAATAATTTACAGGGGAAGTGCGGATGGAAATCTACACTACAGAAGAACAACAAGTCGAAGCGATCAAGCAGTTCTGGAAAGACTATGGCACTTCGATAGTCGCAGGTGTCGTAATAGGTCTGGGTGGCCTCTATGGCTGGAACTACTACTCCGATGTCAAAGTGGAACGTGCCGAAGCCGCCTCTCAGGCTTTTAATCAGGCCTTGATGCAAAGCGGTGATGAAGCCGCGGTGATGGCTGCCGCTGCCGAATTTGACAAACAGCACGCCCAAGCCGGTTACTCGGCGCTGATGCAACTGATTGTTGCCAAAAGCGCAGTTGAGTCAGGCGATCTGCCCAAGGCCGAAGCCGCACTCAAAACCGTGATTGCCGCCAAGCCGGGCGATGCCCTGACTGCGGTTGCCACCTTGCGTTTGGCACGTATTCAGGCTGAGCAGGGCCAGGTTGCTACCGCTTTGACCACGCTGGATCAGGTTAAGAACAGCGCATTTTCTACCCAAAGAGATGAATTTAAAGGCGATCTGCTGCTGCGTCAGGGCGAAACCGACAAGGCCAGACTGGCCTATCAGGAAGCCGTTAAAAATGGTGGCGTGACAACCAGTCCGGCGCTGCAGATGAAACTCGATAACCTGAATCAGGCATAAGGAAGGCCAATGAAGTCGTGGTGTAAAACCCTTTTGGCTTGTGGCATGGCCATAGGCGCACTGACAGGTTGTGCTTCCAGCGATGTGGAAGAAGAACCTGTGAGCCCGCTGCTGGAGATCAATGCCAGCGTATTCCCACAGGTTAGCTGGAGCGCTTCGGTTGGCAGTGGTGTTGGCGATTATTACTCCCGTCTGCGTCCCGCAGTGCGTTACGGCAAAATCTTTGTTGCCGACCGTTACGGTGAAGTAACCGCCTTTGACGAGACCAGCGGCGAGAAGGTCTGGAGCACAGACTTCAGCGAGGCGTTTCGTGATGGCGCCCTGAAAAAGAACAAGGGTGCCCGCTTGGCATCCGGCGTAACGGCGGCCCGTAACAAGGTGTTTGTCGGTGGTGAAAGTGGCCTGCTGGCAGCACTTGATGCCGAAACCGGTGAAGTGCTCTGGCATGCAGTAGCCGACGGCGAGCTGTTGTCCTTGCCCACAGTGGCCGAAGACATGGTGGTGGTTAACAGCAGCTCAGGCTCGCTGGATGCCTTCAATGTCGACACAGGTGAAAAGCTTTGGAGTTATGAAGCGTCCCTGCCGAACCTGACTCTGCGCGGTACCAGCTCTCCGGCTTATGCCCAGGGCGGTTTCTTTGTCGGTACGGCCGATGGCAAGGTCACTGTTGTTATCAAGAACAATGGTCAACCCGCTTGGGAACAACCGATTTACACCCCTAAAGGTGGCAACGAGTTCAGCCGTATGGCCGATGTCGATATGACGCCGCTGTTGCTGGGTGACAACCTGTATGCGGTGAGCTACAACGGTAACCTGGTCAGCATGGAAATGCGCAGCGGCCGTATTGTGTGGTCGCGTAAGTATTCCAGTTTCCATGAGCTGGACACTGCGGGCCTGAGCCTGTTCCTGGTGGACGATCACAGCCGTGTATACTCAGTGGACAGACGTAACGGTCTGGAGCTGTGGAGCAACTCGGATTTGACCAATAGGGATCTGACTGCTCCGGCCGTGTTCCAGGACTATGTAGTGGTAGGTGACTTTGAAGGTTATCTGCACTTTATCGATCGCAGCAACGGCCAAATTGTGGGTCGGGTGCAGGTCGACAGCTCGGGCCTGTTCAGTCAACCTCTGGTGGTTGACGACAAGATCTATCTGCAGACCCGGGATGGCAAAATTGCCACAGTAACTCTGCCCTGATCCCAGGCTTTGATACTGCCAAGCCCCTGGGAGTGCGTTCCGGGGGCTTTTTATTGAGAAGTTTTAAAGAGGCAAAAAGATGATTCCTGTAGTGGCCCTGGTAGGGCGACCCAATGTCGGTAAGTCGACCCTGTTCAATCGTCTGACCCGCACCCGTGATGCACTGGTGGCGGATTACCCAGGCTTGACGCGGGATCGTAAATACGGTCGTGCCTATCTGTCAGGTTACGAATTCATCCTGGTGGATACCGGCGGTATTGACGGCACCGAAGAAGGCATAGAAACCAAGATGGCCGAGCAATCGCTGGCGGCTATCGAAGAAGCGGATGTGGTGCTGTTTCTGACAGATGCCCGCGCCGGTTTGACCGCGGCCGATCAGGCCATAGCCCAACATCTTCGTAGCCGGCAAAAGACCACCTTCGTGGTGGCCAACAAGATTGACGGTATCGATGCCGACTCCGCCTGCGCCGAATTCTGGGCCCTGGGCCTGGGTGAGGTGTATCAGATGGCGGCGGCTCACGGCCGCGGCGTTACTAATATGATTGAGTATGCGCTGGCTCCTTTTGCCGAGGCGATGGGGATTAACCCGGATGCGCCCGAGGAAGAGAAGGTTGACGAGCGTCAATACACAGAAGAGGAAGCCGAAGCCGAACAGGCCAGACTGCAGGACTTGCCTATCAAGCTGGCTATTATCGGCAAGCCCAACGTGGGCAAGTCGACCCTGACCAACCGTATCCTCGGTGAGGAGCGGGTAGTGGTTTATGATGAGCCGGGCACCACCCGCGACTCCATCTATATTCCGATGCAGCGTGAAGGCCGCGAGTACGTCATCATAGACACAGCCGGGGTGCGTCGCCGCGCCAAGGTACATGAAGTCGTTGAAAAGTTCTCAGTGATTAAAACCCTGAAAGCGGTTGAAGACGCCAACGTGGTGCTCTTGGTTATCGATGCCCGTGAAGGTATCGCCGAGCAGGACCTTGGTTTGCTGGGCTTTGCCCTCAACGCCGGCCGCGCGCTGGTGATTGCGGTCAACAAGTGGGACGGCATAGACAATGACGTCAAGGAAAGGGTCAAGAGTGAGCTGGACCGTCGTCTGGGCTTTATCGACTTTGCCCGCATCCACTTTATCTCGGCGCTGCATGGCACTGGCGTGGGTCATCTGTATGAGTCCATCGAAGAAGCTTACGACAGTGCTACCAGACGGGTGTCCACTTCGCTGCTGACCAAGATCATGCAGATGGCGCAGGACGACCATCAGCCGCCTCTGGTCAATGGTCGCCGGGTCAAGCTCAAGTATGCCCACGCCGGTGGTTACAACCCGCCTATCGTGGTGGTACACGGCAACCAGGTATCCAAGCTGCCGGATTCCTACAAGCGCTATATGATGAACTACTACCGCCGCTCGCTGAAGGTTGTGGGTACGCCCATTCAGCTGCGCTTCCAGGAAGGTGCCAACCCCTTTGAAGGCAAGGGGGAGAAACTGACCCTGAGCCAGGAAAGACGCCGCAAGCGGATGATGGCGCACATCAAGAACAAGAAAGCCTGATAGGTTTTTCGCAAAACAAAGCCGGGTTTAACCCGGCTTTGTTGTTTCTGATGACCAATATTACACATTAATTCAGTGAGTTGTGTTTAATGAAGGGCCTGTGAACTGGAATAACATCTGTCAACGACTCATAGGTATTTTCAATTCGGTTCCTTTCTCCAGCGAGGAGCATTTATCTGATTGATGCTATTCCTCAATAATGGCTTCTATTCTTGAGAGCAGTGCGCCCTGTTTCAATTGGGTGCGCATCTGCTCGCCAACCACGGCGTTCTGGCTGTTTTCCAGGACTTTCCCGGCTTCGTTCTTGCTGATGCTGTAGCCTCTGGACAGGGTCGACAGCGGGCTGACGCTCTCCAGCGAATGGGCGCTGGCACCCAGGCGCGCCTTGGCCTCTTTCAGTTTATCGGCCATGGCGTCCTGTAACTGTTGACCGAGATAATTCAACCTGCTGGCTTCCAGGCTCAGCTTGTGGGCCGGACTCTGGGCTTCGAGGCGGCTCTTGAGCTGCAACTGTCTGTGTTCCAGCCGGTGGAGGCGACTGTTGATGGCAGCCGTCATTCTCAGTTGCTGCTCATCAAACTGTTGTATCAGCTGCTCCAGCCTCCGCTTGGGATCCTGGCGCTGCAACTTGTGATCCAGCAGCGACAGCTGTTGGCGCTTGGCCAAGTGCCAGTGTTGCCAGCCCTGGCGCAGCCTGGCCATGGCAGTGGTCAGCTTCTGCCGCTTGTTGTCGACATCCTGGGATACCAGCTCGGCGGCGGCCGATGGGGTAGGGGCACGCAGATCGGCGACATAGTCACTGATACAGGTATCCACTTCATGGCCCACCGCTGAAATTACCGGCAGGGCGCTGTTGTAGATGGCGTGGGCTAGATTTTCATCGTTGAAACACCACATATCTTCCAGGCTGCCGCCGCCGCGGGTCAGCAGTAACAGATCCACCTCCAGCCTCTGGTTGGCCAAGGTGAGCGCCTCAATAAGCTGGTTGGCGGCAGTGTCGCCCTGCACCTGTGAGGGGTAGATCACCACTTCGATGGAAGGATCGCGGCGTTTCAGCACATGCAGTACATCGCGAATGGCGGCGCCTGTGGGGGAGGTTATCACCCCAATGCGCTGGATATTGGCCGGCAGTGGCCGCTTGGTGTCGGCGGCAAACAGGCCTTCGGCCGCGAGCTTCAGCTTCAGCGCTTCATACTGCTGCGCCAGCAGGCCATCACCGGCAGGCAGCATGGTTTCGATAAGCAGTTGGTAATCGCCCCTTGGCTCATACACACTTAGGGCTGCCCGCACCAGCACTTGCTGGCCGTTGGTCGGGCGAAAGGTCACATTCTGGTTGCGGCCACGGAACATGGCGCAGCGAATTTGTGAGTGGTTGTCCTTGAGCGTCAGATACCAATGGCCCGAGCTTGGGCTGGCAAAGTTGGAAATTTCACCATTGAGCCAAATTCTGCCGAGGTTTCCCTCCAACAAGGCGCGAACTTCGGCATTGAGGCGGGAGACGGTATATACCTGTTTTTTGGGCTCTGGCATGGAATTTGCGTTCAAATTGGAATTTTTCTCTATTTTCCCATTTACCACCCCGGGGTTGCAAGGTATAATGCCGCCGCAATATTTCACCTTCAAATCTGACCCCCGGGGAGATGTTGCAATGCTACGATTAATTAAAGAAGCGCTTACCTTTGACGATGTGCTGCTGGTTCCAGCCCACTCGACCGTTCTCCCTAATACCGCCAATCTCAAGACCCGTCTGACCGACAAAATCGAACTGAATATCCCCCTGGTGTCCGCTGCAATGGACACAGTGACCGAAGCCCGTTTGGCAATCGCCATGGCGCAAGAAGGTGGCTTGGGCTTTATTCATAAGAATATGAGTATTGAACAGCAGGCCGAAGAAGTTCGTAAAGTGAAGATCTATGAAGCAGGTGTGGTTCAACAGCCTGTAACAGTAACACCTTCCACGACACTGGCCGAGCTTAAGGTATTAACCGAAAAGAACGGATTTGCCGGCTATCCGGTAATCAATGACGCCAACGAACTGGTGGGTATCATCACCGGCCGTGACGTGCGCTTCGTGACCGATACCAACCGCCTGGTTTCTGAAATCATGACCCCGAAAGAGCGTCTGGTGACTGTACCTGAAGGCACCAAGCTGGATGAAGTACAAAAGCTGATGCACTCCAACCGCATTGAAAAAGTGCTGGTTGTGAATGATGAATTCCAGCTTAAGGGCCTGATCACTGTTAAAGACTTCGAGAAAGCCGAGCGTAAGCCCAATGCTTGTAAAGATGAGCTGGGCCGTCTGCGTGTTGGCGCCGCTGTTGGTGCTGGTCCAGGTAACGAAGAGCGTGTTGATGCGCTGGTCAAAGCCGGTGTTGATGTACTCTTGATTGATTCATCCCACGGCCATTCTGAAGGGGTACTGCAGCGTATTCGCGATACCCGTGCCAAGTATCCGGATCTGCAAATCGTTGGCGGCAACGTGGCGACCGCCGAAGGCGCCCTGGCGCTGGTAGAAGCTGGTGTGAATGCGGTTAAAGTCGGTATTGGCCCTGGCTCCATCTGTACTACCCGTATCGTTACCGGTGTGGGTGTACCGCAAATCACTGCGGTTTCCGATGCCGCTGCTGCCGTTAAGCATCTTGGTATCCCAGTGATTGCCGATGGCGGTATCCGTTTTTCAGGCGATCTGGCCAAGGCGCTGGCCGCCGGTGCATCTTGCATCATGGCAGGTTCCATGTTTGCCGGTACCGATGAGTCTCCAGGTGAAACTGAACTCTACAAGGGCCGCGCTTATAAATCTTACCGAGGTATGGGCTCACTGGGCGCCATGTCTCAGGGCTCTTCCGATCGCTACTTCCAGAGCGACAACGCCGCCGACAAACTGGTACCTGAAGGTATTGAAGGCCGTGTTCCCTATAAAGGCAAAATCAAAGAGATTATCCATCAGTACATGGGCGGTTTGCGTTCCTGTATGGGGCTGACAGGCTGCGCCACCATTCAGGAATTGGGCGATAAGGCCCAGTTCGTCAAGGTGACTTCTGCCGGTATGGGCGAATCCCACGTTCACGATGTGACTATCTCCAAAGAAGCGCCGAACTACCGTTCAGGCGTTTAACAAATTCGGGGCGGCATGAGTGTCGCCCTTGGTTTATAAGCAGATAAAAACTGTGCCTGTTACGGCAGGCACTGCAATCAAACTAAAGAGATAAAGGTTATCAATGAGCAATATTCATGAGCACAAGATACTGATCCTTGATTTCGGATCCCAGTATACCCAGCTGATTGCCCGTCGTATCCGCGAAATTGGCGTCTACTGTGAACTCTGGGCCTGGGATGTCAGTGAAGAGCAGATCCGCGAGTTTGCCCCTCAGGGCATTATTCTGGCCGGTGGTCCCGAGAGTGTCACCGCCGACAATTCTCCCCGTGCCCCTGAGTATGTGTTTAACGCAGGCGTGCCTGTACTGGGTATCTGCTACGGCATGCAGACCATGAGCGAACAGCTGGGCGGCAAGGTTATCCAGGGCATAGGCGAGGGCGAGTTCGGTTATGCGCAAATCGAACTGCTGGCCGAATCTGCACTGTTCAAAAACATCGAAGATGCCGTTAATGAAGCCGGTCGTCCATTGCTGGATGTATGGATGAGCCACGGTGACAAAGTCTCGGCTATCCCTGAGGGTTTTGTTGCGGTTGCCAAGACCGAGACCTGCCCATTCGCCGCCATGGCTAATGAAGCCAAAGGTTTCTACGGCGTGCAGTTCCACCCTGAAGTGACCCATACTCGTCAGGGCAAGCGTATGCTGGAGCATTTCGCGCTGGAAATCTGTGGCTGTGAAGCCAAGTGGAAACCCGCTTCCATCATCGAAGACGCCGTTGAGCGCCTGAAAAAGCAGATAGGTGACGACGAAGTGATCCTGGCGCTTTCCGGTGGGGTTGACTCCTCTGTTACCGCCATGCTGCTGCACCGCGCCATCGGTGACAGACTCACCTGTGTGTTTGTCGACAACGGCCTGCTGCGTCTGAACGAAGGCGAGCAAGTGATGGAGATGTTCGGTGACCACTTTGGTCTCAACATCATCAAGGTGGAAGCCGAAGACAGATTCCTCAATGCCCTCAAAGGCGAAAACGACCCTGAAGCCAAGCGCAAGATCATCGGCCGGGTATTTGTGGAAATCTTCGACGAAGAAGCCGGTAAGTGCGTTAACGCCAAGTGGCTGGCCCAGGGTACCATCTACCCTGATGTCATCGAATCTGCCGGCAGCGCCACAGGCAAGGCCCATGTGATCAAGTCACACCATAACGTCGGCGGCCTGCCGGAAGATATGGAGCTTGGGCTGGTTGAGCCGCTGCGTGAACTGTTCAAAGACGAAGTACGCAAGATTGGCCTGGAGCTGGGCCTGCCTTACGACATGCTCTATCGCCACCCATTCCCTGGCCCTGGCCTGGGCGTACGGGTACTCGGCGAAGTCAAGAAAGAGTACTGCGATCTGCTGCGCCGCGCCGATGCCATCTTCATCGAAGAGCTGCGCAAAGCCGAACTGTACGACCGTGTCAGCCAGGCCTTTACTGTGTTCCTGCCGGTTCGCAGCGTAGGCGTGATGGGCGATGGTCGTAAGTACGACTGGGTTGTGTCTCTGCGCGCCGTGGAAACCATCGACTTTATGACAGCCCATTGGGCTCACCTGCCGTACGACTTCCTCGGCCGGGTGTCCAACCGCATCATCAATGAAATCGACGGTATCTCCCGCGTGGTGTACGACATCTCAGGCAAGCCACCGGCAACGATTGAGTGGGAATAAGCCCTCTCGGGATAGTGATTTTAAAAAGGCGCTTCGGCGCCTTTTTCTATTGGTACTTACATCAGCCTTAGATCGTGGGATTTGTGAATACTTTTATAGGTTTTTTGGGGCATTACACTGATAATGGAGTTTAGCTTTCTACCCCAAAACCTTGCGGAGGTATTTGGTTTCTTCGCTTTGATGTTCATTCTGATGCTGGCTTTCTATTTTTTTGGCAGTGGCTGCACAACACCGTATACGGCCTGAAGGTGAAAGTGTAGTGGCATAGTGACTCTGGCGTAGCTGTTTGTACAACTTGCCGCCGCATAATTTATCACGCTGGACATAGCCATAAATCCACTCGTGACTGACGTTATATCCGATGATTTTACCAACACCGGCTATTTGTTCTGGACTCCACTTCTCATTGAGACCGAACTCAACAAAGGTGATGGTCAGTCCAGACACTCTAGACTTCGCGGACTGACAACGGCGTTTTAATGCCTTCGCCTGAGCGACTTCTGGTGACCTTTCCCCCGAATTCGATTACGATTTACTTCCCGGCTGATTGTGCTGTGACTTACTTTCAGACGTTTTCCTATCTCCCGATAACTGAAACCCTCGCGTAAATAGGCCTCAATCTGGTATCGTTGTCCCTCGATAAACTGCTTGTAATTCATGGTAACTACTCTTGTTTGTTTGGCGACTACTGAGTATCACCAACAGGCAGTTGATCTCTCCTCACCGTTTAACCATGAGTGGTGCACTTATTATCTGAATTCGGGAATAGTAATCCAAGAAAAATAAGTTCAGCTTTTCGACCGGTAACCGCGGGATGGAGCCTATCCACGAGCGTTAAAAATGAGTAAAAACAAGTATCCCATTAAGCAAATTGCACAGCTTTAATTTTGAGTCTACTATAACTTTATGTTATTGATGTTTTAAGTTTGATTATGCTTTTTAGGTTTAAATAATCTTAAAATTTTTCGATATTTTGTATGATAGGGATATTATTACTTATGAAATTATCTAGCCAAGGTTTTGGTTTGCTTTTGATGCTATTCTTTCTGGTTGCCTGCGACCGAACCTCAATGTCTTCGGATACAAATAAAGAGTTTACAATTGAGGTGATCCGCGCGCCCTTATCCGTTGAAGTGGGTCAATCTACGGTGGTTGAGGTTCAGTTTCAACAAAATGGACAAAATATTGATGGTGCAAGTTACCTCTGGATGGACGAGAGTGCATCACCAATTGGCTTAGGTAGTAACAGTAATAAGGGTTTCTTTGTCGCACCGTCAAATCTTGAGCAAGCGAGCATTCGTGTAACAGCTAGTTTTTCAGGTATCTCGGTAAGCAAGGATGTTACCATAGACATCACCTCACCGGTTGACGTTATTGGAGATGTTGAGTCATTAGAGGTTACAGGCCCAACGGAAGTTACTTCGGAACACAAGGTCATTTTAAATGCGGCCTATACGGTTAATGGGTTGGTTGATAGCGACAAGGCAGTAATTTGGGAACTGTTCAGTGAACAAACAGTATCTTGGCAACAAATAGATAATCGAGTCGAGTTTACAGCACCTGATGTTTTTCAGGACACAGAGTTATATTTCTCGGCACAAACTGAAGATACCAGCGGCCTGTTGTTTGATACGATTGTGGTTCTCACGGTTAAGCCCAAGGGCATCAGCTTTGTTAACCAGATTAATACCGGAACGGGCAAAGTTGACGCAAACTCTCAATCGTCACACACAGTTAAGCAAAGCACTTCAGGGCAAACAGTTCACTTAACGGCAAAAGCCGAAAAATCCGGTGGCGGTGGAAGCTTCAGCTATGAATGGCAGCAATTGAGCGGTACCACAGTCAACTTAATAGACAGCGCCAGCCAAACCGCGTCTTTCGTCGCGCCCAAGCAGCCGGGAAAACTCGAATTTAAAGTAACAGCTACGGAAGTCAGTAGCGGGAAAAGCACATCACAAACACAGCTAGTAGAAATAAAGCCTGGACCTTTTCAGCCTCAGCAAGGCGCTAAGTATCAAGTGTACAATGGTCATGGCTCTGTTAGTTTGACTGCAGAGGTTAATGGTGGCACGGGGCCTTTTACCTATAAATGGACGCAAACAAAAGGTCCAGACGCTACGATTAGTAGTGTTAATGAAAAAACTACCGAGGTTACGCCGCCAGCGGTTGCAACCGATACCGACTTCCAATGGGTAGTGCAAGTAACTGATGCCAATGGTCACCAAGTGAGTATTACACACGATATTCAAGTGAAGGCAACTGCGTCTTTGTCGGTACAGATTATTAAACCAAAGGGCTGCACCACCAACTGTTTAGTTGAAGAAGGGGATTCAATGTATCCTGCAGCAACTATTACCGGTGCGCTTGGTCGTGTATCAGTATTGTGGGAGAGCAGCGATGTTACCTTAACTGATGCAACAACAGAGCACCCCGCGTTTGTTGTGCCCAATGTCAATGCAGAAACAGGTATTAGAGTCAATGTTACTGTAACAGATGGCACCAGTACCGTTTCCGATTCGCTACTTTACACCGCTAAACCCGTATTTAAGCTGGTGCCTCACCAAAACCAAATAGGTAGTCACTTGGCAACAGGCCCGGGAGTCAGTACAGCAGCTCCCATTCAGGTAGAATCCGGCAAAACTTTTAAACCAAGTATCGATATCCATGTCCCCCGTTTAGACAACGGCGCATCTCTTTCTTACCGGTGGACGGTGATTGAGCCTAATCCGAAACCTAGCGACTTGATAATTGTGGGTGACAATACAGCTCAGCCCATCATCAATGCGCCATCAGTAAGCAGTAATACCAACATCAAGCTTCAGGCAACCATTACCTATACCTCTACCGAAGGTAAAGTGATTACTAAAACCACTGATACTCAGTTTCAGGCAGTGCCTGCTAATGCGCCAAGCAAACCCACTCTTGCGCTTAGTATGGCTGGGCATGAAAGCGTATATAGTGGTCATGTGGTGCAACCAAAAACGACGGTGATGAACGCCAGTGGTCCCCTAAGCTATCAGTGGACGCAATTAAGTGGCCCAACCATTACGATTGCAGACGATAAAACGGATTCACCAAGTTTTACTGCTCCTAGCGTGAGCGGCCATCAGGATATTGTGATAGAAGTCGAAGTGAGTGATGGCTCTGCCGTAGCCAAAGCACAAATGACGGTGACCGTCGACCCCGTGGTCGCGCCACCCAAACTACCATTAACGGTAACCGCCTCTAATGATGCGACCATTACAGCAAATCAGACGGTGAAGCCAAGAGTCAGTGTTGGCAATACTTTTGGTACGCTCAGTTATAGCTGGGTAGAAACCACAAGTTCAGGCATTACCCTAACAGATGCAAACACCGCCACCCCAAGCTTCATTGCTCCAAGTGGCCCTGCAACTGTAACCCTTAAAGTAACGGTAAATGATACCGCTAACGGCTCTGCGACCGACAGTGTCACTTACCATGTTAACGATGCCTTGCAAGTCACCGCCGGCCCAGCGACTCGTACATTGGCAGAAGGTAATACTCTCAAACTACTGGCATCGGTTAAAGATGCCGATGGTGCGGTAAGCTATGCATGGACAATTGCAGATGCCAGCACAACATTTCTCACGACAAAAAACATTACCAATGCATCCTCAGCGAATGCAAGCTTGGACCTGCCCAATGTGGATGCCAATACCACTATTAACCTGCAAGTCACGGCAACGGATTCGGTCAATACGGCTACCGCCACGGTGGCTGTGACCATTCAAGATCGTCATATGAGCGTCGACTTGGGTGCTGACTTTGATTTGCCACCGATGCAAACGGGGCACTTGAACGCGAACGTTGCAGGGGGGAAACCACCCTACACCTATAGCTGGACAGATGATACGAATGCCGTACTGAGCAGTACCAATGATGCGAACCCATCATTTATCGCGCCGTCTCTGACCCATGAAGCACAGCTTAACTATAATCTCACGGTAACCGACAGTTTAGGTAATACAGCTAAAGATAGCATTGTAGTTACCGTACCCGCTTTGCCTTTACTAGTCAGCGCTGGCAATGATTTTTCTGTAGCTGAAAGTTTAAGTGGTGTGCAGTTGCACGGTAGCGTGCAACATGCCAATGCACCAGTTTATGCTTGGACACAGATTTCTGGCATAGATGTAACCCCTTTAATAAATGCAAACACTTTGAATGCATCATTTACCTCTCCTGCGAAAGCGGCGGGCACCAGCGAAGACTTGGTATTTGAACTGTCGGTTACCAGCAATGGCATAGTCAAAAAAGACCAAGTAACAGTTACAGTGCAGGGCCAGCCCGATTTATCGGTACATGTTACTCCTGCTCTTTATGTCAATGAAGGACAAAGTGTTAGCTTAGTCGGTACGGTGATCGATGCAGACTCAAGCAGCCCTGCAACGGTGCAAAGTTTAACGTGGAGCCAATTTCCTACGGCGGCCAGTCCCGTTACGCTCAGCAATAGCGGCGTAACGGGCGATGTACGCAGTTTAACCAGTACCTTTACGGCGCCTGCTTTTGCTACCAACAACCAATACGTCTTTACCTTTACGGCTCAAGGCACGGGAAATAGAGTATCGAAAACGGCGATGGTGGAAGTATTGGCCGCGCCTAGCATTAGTGCAGGGGCTGATCTGCGCGTGCGCGCTGGGCAAACCGTGAACTTAAGTGCCACTGGCATCAGCATTGCGAGTTACCAATGGGCGCAAACCGCAGGCTCGCCAACGGTTACGTTAAATAATGCGGATAAATATAATCCTTCATTTACCGCACCTGATGTGACGAGTGATACCACGCTTACCTTTACCGTAACGGGAACCCCTATCGCAGGTGGCGCTGCACAACAAGACACGATTAATGTTGTGGTCTACGAGCCGGCTATTGTGGTAAGGCCAAAAGGCGCAACAAACCTAAGCTTTACAGAAGGCGATCCCGCTTTAGATATCACGGTCGATTTTGTGAGTAGCGTTGGCAACGCACCAGTGACGCCAACAACGATCACTTGGTCGGTTACCCCGGATATGGCACCTGCTGGCACGTTCGGACCTCTAAATGCCGCTACCATTGGTATTAACCCACAAGTTGGATCGGCTGGCACTTATAAACTTGATATTGTCGCGGGTGATACGCCGGATCATTATCAGGCTGGCAGTCAAAGTTATACAGTGGTGATCAAATCAGGTACCCCGACTACGCCACCGCTAATAGACAGTAGCAAATTGACAGCTGCACTCAAAAGCATAAACACGGATCTGACTTCACTAAATGGTATCGATAAGTTAGTGAGTTTGCATGCACCGGCAATTACCGGCGGCACGCCACCCTACTCCTATCGCTGGACGCCGCCAGCCAAAGGCGTGGTGCTAAGCGGTGAAACAACCGATAACCCAACGGCAACCATTAGCAAACCTGCGAGCGAATGCACCTATATCGGAGGGGATATTACGCTGACGGTCACTGATGCTAAAGGTCAAACGGTGAGCGCCACCTTGCCTGTCAAAAACAGCCGTGGGGGTGATGCGGTTAACCCAACACCGACATCACCGGTGTCGTGCGATGTGTGTCGTGGGCCTAAATTTATCTGCGAGCGTTCGCACAAGACCGCTGTCTGTGGCTCTGTTGCCGCTGGTAATCCTGAATCATTGGCTTCCGCTGAGTTTTACAAATATCAATATTGCATCAATGATGTCGAAAACCTCATCGATGGATCACGTTATGTGACACGTCGCTGTGCCACTGCTGAAACAGTGAATAAAGAGCTGGAGAGCCGGGCAAAAAACCCTGCTTGGCTAGGTAAACTCACTTCGGTTGGCACTGACCCCGCTGTTGGCTGTCAGAAGTATAACGTGCACGATTTACAAGACGCGCATTTTAGTTGCTCCTTCGTCTGTAAAGGGAAAGTCGGTGGTGGGTTCGATTCAGGTGGCGCTCGCGGGTGTAATGTTGAAACCGTACCGGCAGTCAGCCACAATTCAATACAGTTATCAGAGAGCGATTACCCAGTGCCAACAGCGCCGGCCACGATTCCTGGCACCGGCTCGCCAGGTACCTGTCCTAACGGTATTCAACCTGCGATGTAAATAGCCTACAGCATAAAATCCCCCACTCATGAGAGATAGTGGGGATTTTATCTCGAGCTTTATAGTGGTCAACTAATTCCCGACAGTAAGTTAAGCCAATTCTCAGCGTGAACAGAAGCATCGCCACCATTATATTGATGGGGGCGATGCCGATTGTAATAGTGCATCTGTAAACCTCCTCGAGGTTTCTTGCTGGGAACTCATTTTTTGATGCGTTTTAAAAATGTACTGCGACAAGTTGGAGGCACAAGATGGATAGAATTACCTCGGGTCTGAGGCGGCTTAGTGTTGAAGAGATACAAGAGCTTCGTCGTAATATGCAAGAGTCATCAGCCTGGGCCAAAGCCGAACTAAAACATCGACGAGCCGCAAAAAATCAAAAAAATCTGCGCATGGTATAGATGATGGTATCGAGAAAAGCTACCTTTCTAACTGGCTGTTATTTAGGTATATTTTCTTCTCATTGATCTTCGAGTGGGAATAATTGCCCATTAGGTAATTAGCCGCAATAAGACGCAGTAAATAGAAATAAGCCCATGACAATCATGAGCTTTTTTGGGTTTATCGCAGATTGGCGTGGACTGGAAATGAAAACGGTTGGAGAGTTATTGCTTAGTCGCCAAACAAAAACAATGACCAACCCCAACCGTTCTCAATGTCGAATATTACCTTTCCCATTGCGCTCTGGGAAGGCTTTGAAGCTGTCCATACTGCAAAATGGTAGTGTTCTCAAATGTATGTGCCCAAAGTGATGTTTGGGGCACACACATTCATCAACCATTCACAAATTTGAGATTCGAGAATATTTTTAATATTGCTTTAAGGGCAAAAAAGTTGTCACGGTTAAGAATATATGCAGATGATATCTTTATTGTCTCTGAGAGCATCTTTAAATACATCTTCTAATATATCAAGATCTTCTTCAAAGTCATCATTATCTTCGAAGTAAATTTCTTTATGTTTATTTTGGGTGGCAGCAATGAATCTCTCTATTTCAGAGTGCTTAATATAACTTATACTTGTGTCTGGTAAAGATGGCATTAGATCATCACGGGACATAAAAATGTCATATAACGTGGGTTCTGAGAAATAGTCGCCGGCAATAGTAGTTACATATTCTGCAAAATAGCCACTGCAACCTGAACTATGACAGATCCCGCCAATATATTCACAGTTTGAGTTGATGATTTCTGAAATTTTTCCGTTGGAGATTTCTTCGTGATCTTCAGAAGCAATAATCTCTTTTATCTTGTCTAAATTTGTTTTGTAGAATGAAAGCTCGTAGCTCATAAAAAGATCCTTTTATATTGAATTCCCTAATGGTTATTATCAATCATAAAGTTAATGGGGAAAATAGTTCACTTGTTGTACCTTTTAAAATTTAGAGTGGGTACAAGAATAGATTATAGAGTTAGTTAAATCCCTACTGTAACCAATACGATGATGTTTCAGAGAAACTTTATAGTCAATAGGCCTATTGAGGGGCTGGCCTTCTGACGCCGATTTTTCATCTCCATCCTTAAATAGTTAACCCACACTCGGCGATTGCAATATCTCTTCATCCACCCAATGGAGCAGTTTCTTGATGGCTTTGGATAGCACCTGGTTCTGACGCACTATGTACCCCAGGCTGGCGGAAGGGAAGCTGGGCAGTGGGGTAATGCTGGACTGCAAATTGAGTTTCGGGTGCAGGGCGAAGTCCGGCACTATGGCGATGCCGAAGCCGGCTTCGGCCCAGTCGATTTGGGCATCCACGCTGCCCACTTCCATGATGCGGTATTCCGGCAGTTTGAGCTCAGGCAGTGCCGGGTCAATCAGATCCCGGGTGCGGGTGTCGTGCCCCAGTAGTATCAAGGTCGGTGCTTCCTGCGGGCTGGGGACTTTTCCTCTCTGCCAGGCCTTGAGATCATTGCCCAAGGCGTACCATTTCACTTGTTTCAGCTCGGTAAAATGCAGCGGCTGACTCTCTTTTTGCGCCATCACAAAGCCGAGATCTGCCTTGGCACTTTTTACCAGGTCTGCCGCCTGCGAGGAGGTGGTGTTCAGCAGAGTCAGGTCGATGCCGGGGAATTCGGTTTTGAACGACTGAAACGGGCCTATCAGCAGCCATCTGGAAATAATATCGCTGGCGGCTATGGTCATGGTGCCCTGGCACAGATCATTGATGGCGTTGAGATCGGCCTGGCAACTTTGCAGCTCCATCAGGGTGTTGTGCGCACTCCTTAGCAAGCGCTCACCGGCTTGGGTCAGCCGAAATGGATTACGCTCAATCAGCTTTACTCGGGTAGTTTGCTCCAACTGTTTGATATGCAAGCTGACATTGGGTTGAGTCATATGCAGCTCATTGGCCGCCTTGCCGAAGTGTTCCAGGCGGGCCAGGGTGACAAAGGTTTTAAGCCAGTGGAGTTCGAGCATAACAGCCTCTTTAAGAGTTTTTTAGCGGTACTTTTGCAGCTTTAGGGCAGGCGCTTTATGGTTGGCGGCTTGGTCATGGCCTTAGTCATGGCAATTGCCCGCTATCTTCGATTTCGATGCAAAGTATCCCGATATGGATTTCTTATCAAGCCAATAATGATTATTAATTTTTCTTATTTATGCCGTGGTCATAGGATAGACAGGTTTTTGTTTAGGAGAACTGGAAATGTCGTCTATCGTTGTAGTTGGTGCAAACTGGGGTGATGAAGGTAAAGGCCGTATCGTGGACTATCTGGCAGATAGCGCAGCGGCGAGTATACGTTTTCAGGGCGGCAACAATGCCGGCCACACAGTTGTGAATGACTTTGGTACATTCAAACTGCATCAACTGCCTAGCGGCGTATTCAATCCTGGTTGTTTGGCGGTATTGGGCCCTGGCATGGTGATAAGCCCGGCGCCACTTTCCGAAGAGATTGCCGTGGTAAAAGCCGCCGGCGTCAATGTCAATCTGTGCATTTCCGACCGGGCGACTCTGTGCCTGCCAATCCACGCCATTGAAGATACTCTGGAAGAAGAGCGTCTCGGTGACGGTGCTTACGGTTCTACCCGCCAAGGCATTGCCCCGGCTTACGGTGACCGGGTAATGAAAAAAGGCATTCTGGTGGGTTGGTTGAAGCAGCCTGAAGTACTGCGTGAACGTATCCAGTTTATGCTGGACTGGAAACTGCCGCAGCTCAAGGCGCTGTATCCCTCCTTTGAATTTTCGCAAACCGCAGAAGAGATGACTGCCTGGTTGCTGGAAGTGTCCGCCCCTTGGCGTGATGCCATCTGCAACGTGAGCGAGCCACTGAAAGCGCTGCAGGCAAAAGATGAAAACCTGCTGTTTGAAGCCCAGTTGGGCGCGGGTCGTGACCTGGTTTACGGTGAATACCCTTGGACCACATCTTCCAACGTGACCGCCGCTTATGCCGGTCTCGGCAGTGGCTTACCGGCACTG
Source organism: Shewanella sp. 38A_GOM-205m (assembly GCF_000518445.1). NCBI lineage: Bacteria > Pseudomonadati > Pseudomonadota > Gammaproteobacteria > Alteromonadales > Shewanellaceae > Shewanella > Shewanella sp. 38A_GOM-205m. Next base: position 387,653 of record NZ_JADP01000001.1, read on the forward strand.
CGCCCCGAGCGGGTGATTGCCGTAGCCAAGTCCTTCAGCTCATCAGTGGGAACCGGCACCTTGATCACCGCCATGGAAGAGCAGGACAGCTTCCGCGAAGCCGCCAATGAGTATGGCGCGGTAACCGGGCGTCCCCGTGATATGGGCTATTTCGATGCCGTGGCCACCCGTAATGGTGTCGAGCTGCAGGCGGCTACCGAAGTGGCGCTGACCAAGCTGGATTGTTTGAGTGGGATGCAGGATCTGAAAATCTGCATCGATTATCTGGGCGATCACAGCGAAAACCCGATTTGGCCACAAACCTCAGCCTTGGCGCCGGTTTATGAGCAGATGGAAGGCTGGAGCGAAGACATCACGGCTTGCCGCACCTTTGAAAGCCTGCCTCTGGCGGCGCAAAAGTATGTGCAGCGGGTTGAAGAGCTGATGGGCGTACCGGTAAAAATGATCTCTGTCGGCCCGGAGCGGGCGCAGATGATCCTCCGCTAACAGCCTCTTGTGTGCCAGGCCGCAAACTTAGCTTGTTAAAGAGAGCGGAATAAAGAGAACTGATTGAGGGCCCCATTCACTTTTACCGAGTGAATGGGGCCCTTTGGTTTTATTGGCTTGCAAGATAAACTCTTGGAGACATGGACCTGCTCCAGAAAAGGAATAATGACCATGAGCAAACAGCAGGAAACGGCAAAGCCAAACTCAATATCTCAGCGAGATGAGCCGCTGGTTCGGCGGCTCACGGATGATGAGATAGCCGAGCTCAGGCGGGATATGGCCGAATCGGCCGCCTGGATGCGCGCCGAATTGAAACGGCGCAGGGAAGCCAAAGATAAAGCGGACCAGCCTCAGGAAGCACAAGACTAAGTAATCGTCATGTCGCTTAAGGAGCGCAGCGAATAATAAACTGCCCGCAATCGCGGGCAGTTTGGTCTTTCTATAGCGAGCCCGAGTTACTGGCTCTGCAATACAGGCGCCAACTGCTGCTGTCTTTCATCTATGCGGGTATGGTCCCGTGCCAGCAGGGTGTAGATGGTCGGCAATATAAACAGGGTAAACAGCGTGCCTATCAACATGCCGGAAACGATCACCAGGCCCAGACCGAAACGACTGGCGGCACCGGCGCCGCTGGCAAACAGCATGGGGATAAGCCCAAATACCATGGCGGCTGTGGTCATCAGCACCGGCCGCAGGCGGATCCTGGCGGCTTCCAGTATCGCCTGTTGACGGCTCAACTGTTTTTGCTGCTGCAGCTCGTTGGCAAACTCCACCATTAAAATACCGTGTTTACTGATAAGGCCTATCAGAGTGACCAATCCTATCTGGGTGTAGATATTGAGAGTGGTCAACCCCAGCGCCAGTGGCAGCAGGGCGCCGCAGATGGACAAAGGCACAGTGATCAGAATGATAAGCGGGTCAATCAGGCTTTCATACTGCGCCGCCAGCACCAGATAGATGATCAGCAGCGCCGCGATAAAGGCAAAGGCCAAACTGTTGCCTTCGTGCACATACTGGCGCGAGTCAGACTGCCAGTCATGGCTGTAGTCGGCGGGCAGTGCTGCAAGCTGCTGCTCAAGGAAGGCCACAGCTTGCCCCATGCTGACTCCCGGCGCCGGAATCGCCTGTAAGGTGGCGGCATTTTGCTGGCCGAACTGACTCAGACGGTTTGGCTCGACTCCGCGATCGAGTGTGACCAGGCCGGAGAGGGGCACCAGAGTGCCATCAGTGCTGCGTACATACTGTTTGCCAAGCTCTTCGGCCGAGAGGCGTTGTTCCCTCAGGCTTTGGGGGATCACATCATAGGCGCGGCCATCCATGGCGAAGCGATTGACATAGTTCTCGCCCACCAGCAGCGCCAATGACTCGGCGATATCCTGCATCCTCACCCCTAAGCTGTTGGCCTTGGCCCTGTCGACACTGAGTTGCACCACTGGGTTGTTGTAATCCAGATCGCTGTCCACCACGACAAACAAACCGCTCTGGCGCGCCGCCTGCTTGATTTGCTCCATGATTTGATAAAGCTCGGGGTAAGCGCCGGGGGAGCGCAATACCATCTGCACCGGCAGCCCGCCGGTGGAACCGGGCAGGGGGGCCAACTGGAAGGCAAAGATACTGCTGCCCGGGATAGTGCCCGCCAGTTGCTGCAGCTCGGCCTGAATAGCACTGGCGTCGCGGCTGCGTTCACTCCAGTCACTGAGATTGATACCGCCGAAACTGGCCGCCGGGCCGTCGGTGCCATTGATTATCCAGGTACCCTGGGTTTCCGGGATCCGGGTAAATATTTGATCCAACTGCCGGTTGAAGTGCTCGGCATACTCGAGATTGGCATGTTGCGGCGCCTTGATGGCGGTTAATACGCCGGCCTGATCTTCCGTGGGGGCCAATTCCCGCTGCGGCTGCAAATAGAGCCATGGAAGAGCAAGCATCACCAGCAGGGTGAAGCCCAAGCTAAGGGTTCTATGGGCGAGTGACCATTTCAGCAAACGGCCATAGCTATCGCCCAAGCGCTCGAAAAAATGCTCGGCAGCGCGGGCCAGTCGGCCTTCGCTCTGCTTAGGTTGCAGCAGCATTGAGCTCATTACCGGCGATAAGGTCAGGGCGACAATGCCGGAGACGAGTACAGCACCGGCCAGGGTCAGGGCAAACTCACGAAACAGGCTGCCGGTAAGGCCGCCCATCAAGCCTATGGGGGCATAAACCGCCGCCAGGGTAATGGTCATGGCTATCACAGGGCCGGCCACTTCGCGGGCGCCTATCAGGGCTGCCGCCACCGGGTGTTTCCCCTCTTCGATATGGCGGTGGACGTTTTCTACCACCACAATGGCGTCATCCACCACCAGGCCTATGGCCAGCACCATGGCCAAGAGAGTGAGCAGGTTAATGCTGAAACCAAAGGCCAGCATCAGTGCAGCGGCGCCGAGCATGGATAGGGGAATGGTGGCTATGGGGATCAGCACGGAGCGCAGCGACCCGAGACACAAGAGGATCACCAGTACAACTATCAGCAGTGCTTCGAGCAAGGTGCGCAGCACTTCATCTATGGATGCCTGAATAAAGCGGGCGTTTTCATAGGCAAGTTCCACCCGAACACCCGGCGGCAAGGTTTTGCGGATCTCCGGCAACTGCTTGCGAATGCCATCCACTATGATCAGAGGATTGCCCTTGGGGGTGGCAAATAGCCCCAGATGCACAGCTGCCTGGCCATCCATGGAGGCGCTGCTTTCTTTGGAAGCGGCGCCCAGCTCCACAGTGCCGACATCACCGAGGCGTACCAAGTCCCGCCCATCGTTTTTCAATACCAGATCGCGAAAGGCTGCGACATCAGTGATATCGGTATTCACCTTAATATTGGCGACAACAAACTGGCCTTTGATCACACCGGGAGCGGCCTGAAAGTTGTTGCGACGCAGCGCATCGGCCACATCGGCGGCCGTCAGGCCTCGTCCGGCAAGCTTGTCGCTGTCGAGCCACAGGCGCACCGCCAGTTGTTGACCGCCAAACTGCTGGACCTTGGCCACACCGGTAATGCTGGCAAATCTGGGCTCGACCACCCGCGACAGATAGTCGGTCAGGGCCGGAATGCTCAGGCTGTCACTGGCAAAACCGACATAAGCCACGGCGGTGGATTCACCCGAGGAGCGCTCGATAACAGGATCGAAGGCATCCTTGGGCAATTTGTAGCGAACGGCACTGACCTTGGCCATCACTTCGGTCAGAGCCTGGGTGGAGTCACTGTTGAGTGTCATCCTGAGTTGAATTTGACTGCGGCCCTGGGTGGAGGATGAGGAGATAAAATCGACGCCCTCCACCGATGACAGCGCCTGAGTCAGCACCTGGGTCACAAAGCCCTGCATCAGCTCGGCCGAGGCGCCGGGATATTGGGTTGTCACACTGATAGTGGCGTTTTCCAGCTGCGGATATTGGCGCACCGGCAACTTGCCGACGGAGAACAGCCCCAGCAACAGGATAAGACTGCTGACCACCAGTGCCAGCACCGGACGCTCGACAAAACGGTCGGTAAATCTCATTGTGATTGCCCCTTGCTCTGATAAAGCAGCGCTGCGGTGAGGCTGTCCTGGCCCGTGCTGCTGACCTGGACGCCATCGCTCAGCCTGAGTTGACCGGAGGTGACCACCAGTTGATCAAGCGACAGGCCGGAGATGACCTCGACCCAGCCATTCTGACGTTGGCCGGTTTTAACTGCCACTTTGTGGGCCGTGAGGCTTTGCTCTCCGGCATCGACCCGAAACACGGTTTCGCCCCAGGTGTTATAGGTGATGGCGCTTTCGGGGATCATCAGCGCCTGGCGTCTGGACTTTTCCAATGCTACCCGGGCAAACATGCCGGCTCTCAGCTTGGCAGCGCCATTCTCCTGGCTTGGATAGCTGGCCGCCTTTTCGGCAGGTTTGTCGTCGACTCGCTCTTTATCATCGGACTCGCCGTCAATAGGTTTTGGCAGCAATATCGCCTGCAGTTGCAGCATTCGTGAGCTGCCGACAATCGGCTCTATGGCGCTCAGTTTGGCGGGCCAGCTTTCATCGGGGCGTAAATCTGTCCAGAGTTGCAATGTCTGCCCAAGCTCAAGTTTATCGGCCTGGGCTTCGCTGATGGCAAAGTTGATTTTGAGCTGGCTGTCATCCACCAATTGGGCGATGGTTTCACCGGCGCCAAGGTATTGGCCCAAGTGAATTTTGCGGATCCCCAAGGTGCCGGAGAAGGGGGCCTTGATGGCCTTTTGGGCTATCAGAGCCTGGGTTCGGGCGACAGCGGCGCGGGCCATATCGCGCTCGGCCAGGGCATTGTCCAGTGCTTCCCTGGAGGCCAGATTATCGGCGGCCAGGCTAACGAGACGCCGATAGGCACTCTCGGCTGCCAGTAACTGCGCCTCTTGCTGCAACAGTTCGGCTTGCTCCACCGCATCATTGAGCTGCACCAAGAGTTCACCGGCTTTAACCTGTTGCCCCGAGTCGAAGTGCAGCGCCGTTACCCGGCCAGATGTCTCGGCAGCGACGGCGATTTGGGCTGCGGCTTCCAGTTCGCCGACGGCGTCGAGTTGCTGTGGCAGGCTGATTTGTTGCACGCTGGCCAATGACACAGCCACAGGGCCATAGCCATGGCCGCCACTGTCTGCCTCATCATCGGCTTTCAGGCCGTAGGTAAGACCCAGGCCGAGAAGCAGCGAAAGGCCAAGCATCAGAGATAGGGATTTGTTGATCATGATAGCGACAAGTTTCCTGTGTTTTTTGTCGTTTATGTAAGGGGGCCATCCTTGGCGGGGGTTGATTTATTCCTTCGGCGGCACTATAAAACCTCAAGTTAACTTGAGGTCAATAGTCAATGAACACAAAATTTACTGCCGAACCTGAAAATGATGACGAAGGGGCATCCCGCGGTGCTCTGACCATAGGCCAGGTCGCCAAACGCAGTGGGGTACCGGTGTCCACTATTCACTTTTATGAGTCCAAAGGGCTTATTAGCAGCCAGCGCAGCAGTGGCAACCAGCGGCGCTTTCCCTCGACTGTGCTTAGGTTGATTGCCATCATCAAGGTGGCGCAGCGCACCGGAGTGCCGCTGGAGGAGATAAAGCAGGCACTGGCCAAATACGGTACCAACGCCAAGTTGACGGCGGCGCAGTGGCGGACCATCTCCGCCGAGTTAAGGGCCTCGCTGGATGAGAGGATCAAGAAGCTGACCCGGCTGCGGGACGAGCTGGACAGCTGCATAGGCTGCGGTTGTTTATCGCTGGCCGAATGTCCACTCAGAAACCCAGATGATGTGCTGGGTCAGGAAGGAGCAGGCCCGAGGATCCTGGAGCGGCCTTGAGTCTATGCCGCATGCAGGCGCCGAAAGAGTCGATATCCGCGGGTATCGGATTTGGTACTGGTATTCATGCCAGTTATACTGGCGCCGCATTGAGAACGGATGGATAGAATGACAGAGAATCGCGACTTACATTGGATGCAGTTGGCCATGGATATGGCGCAAAAGGCTGAGGCCCTCGGGGAAGTGCCGGTAGGGGCCGTGCTGGTCAAAGATGACAAGCTTATTGCCTGCGGCTGGAACCAGCCTATTGCCGCCAACGACCCCTGTGCCCACGCGGAAATTCTCTGCCTCAGGCAGGCGGGCAGTCAACTGGAAAACTACCGTCTGCTGGATACTACCCTCTATGTGACGCTGGAGCCTTGCGCCATGTGCGCCGGTGCCATGGTGCATGCCAGGGTGGGGAGACTGGTGTACGGGGCTGCGGATCCCAAGACAGGCGCGGCCGGTTCAGTGCTGGATCTGGTGCGTCATCCCCTGTTCAATCACAAGTTGGCGGTCAGTGCCGGGGTGATGGAACAGGAGTGCAGCGAACAGTTGAGCGCCTTTTTCAGGCGACGCAGACAGGAGCAGAAAGCATTGAAGCAGGCAAGGAAACTTAATCCGCCTGCTGCAGAAAACTGAAGAAGAGTTTGTGACGGTTGAGAATGCGTTTGTGACGGGTTTTAACCAGACTGCGGCGACGGGCCATTGCATTGTTAATGGTCTTTCTTTTCATAAGCTTACCTTAGTTTATTCAGATGTCTTTGTTAGTTTTTTGGCATCAATGACAAGCTAACAGCTTATTTAAGCTTGCGCCAGCCCCAAATGGCGGGCTGCGCATCAAAGCCAGACTGTTTGGCGCGAAAATGAGTCGTGTGCGGGGTTTTCAGTTGGGCTGGGCACCGCTGAGTTCGGTTTCTTCCCCGGCCTGGGATTCAGCTTCTCTTTGTGCAGCCTCTTCCTGAGCCTGCTCCCTGGCCAGGGCTTCCAGTTTGGCCTGATTGTCTATCCACACCAGAGTGTCATAGTAACGGCGAATGCTGTCGACATAATGCACCGCCTCGTTGCCTCTGGCATAGCCATAGCGGGTGTGTTGGTAGTATTTGCGCTTTTGCAGCAAGGGTAATACCTGCTTGAGATCTTTCCAGGCACTGGGATTAAGGCCTCTGGCCTGTGCCAACTTACGGGCATCCTCCACATGGCCATAGCCTATGTTATAAGAGGCGAGGGCAAACCACATCCGCTCCTCCTCCGGAATAGACTCAGGCAGGCGCACCAAAATGTCGCTCAAATAGCGGGCACCGCCGCGGATGCTCTGCTCGGGATCGAGGCGATTCTCCACTCCCAACTGTTTGGCGGTTGCCAGGGTCAGCATCATCATGCCGCGCACGCCGGTCGGTGAGCGGGCCATGGGGTTCCAGTGCGACTCCTGATAACTGGTGGCGGCCAGCTTGCGCCAGTCGAGTTCACCGGCATAGGTTTCAAACAGATGGCGGTACTTGGGCAGCTTGCTGTCGACCGCGCGGATGAAGGCGCGGGTGTCAACATAGTCGAAACGTTTGACATGGCCGAAGTACTTTTCCACCAAGTGTTCCAGCGTGCCGTCTCTTTGTTCCTGGTGCCAGAAACGCAGCAGTTGGCTCATCAGTTGATCGCTGCCTCTGGGGGGCAACAGCCAAACCACAGCCTGTTGCTGCTCCAGCACCTGGCCGGATCTAAGCTCAGGCATAAAACGGCGATTGATATTGATGCTGGTGGAATCTGAAATGGTGTAGCTGAGTTCGCCGCTGGCTATCATGCTCAGCAGCTCTTCATTATCTTTATCTGCGACCTGTTGCCACTCAAGGTTGGGATTATCTGCCTTGAGTCGGTTCAGGGTTTCCACAAACGACGAGTCGGCTATCACAGTAACAGGCGCATCCAGGGCGTTGAGATCTTTGGGGACAGGGGTGCCGGCGCGGTAGACCATCACCTGATTGACCCGATAAAGCGGCGGCCCGAGACGAAACTGCTGTCTGCGGCTCCGGGTATCCGACAGCCCGGCGGCAATCAAATCTATCTCGTTTTGTTTCAGCGCCTGGTAGAGCTCATTGATATTGCCATAGGGCTTCATTTCCAGCGGCTTGCCGAGAAAGTCGGCGAAACGCGCCGCCATCTCATAATCAAACCCGGCACTGCCCTGGGTGGAAGAAACATAGATTTGTGGGCCATAGAGGGTGCCAACCCTGAGTTCCTTGGCCTCATTCACCGCCGGGGTTACCTGAGCTTCATCCACGACAGGTTGCCGGCAGCCTGCCAGCAAGATTATCAGGGTGAGAGTCGCGGTGAATCGTTTCATTATCTATCGGTAAAAGCCCTTAGCCTGTGGTTTGCCGCTGAGATAGGGGTTATTCCTTTTGTTTGATTAATTTGTAAATAAATTCAATGAATTGCGTCTTGGTTGCAGGCCTGGTATCCCCGTGATTGAACCATGGGGTCAGGCACCGGAGGGTATATTACCCCATAGGATTACTTTATATCACAGGAAACACTGTTTTAAGCAAAGTCTGAGGTGATTTGTAGGGCGCATTTACCTATAATAGCGCCACCTCTGACCCTGTAATTATAAATAATAAGGTGATAAGACGTGATGGAGATCATCCGCGGAGCCCCCGCACTCTCGGCATTCAGAGTGCAAAAGCTGATGCAGGCCTGTGAAGCCGCCCAGCTTCCGGTAAAGCAAATCTATGCCGAATATGTTCATTTGGCTTATCTGAGCGAAACGCTCAACCCCGATGACCAAGCGCAGTTGAGTAAGATTCTAACCTACGGTCCGGCCATCGAATCCCACGAGCCCCAAGGCACTCTCCTTTTTGTTACTCCCCGTCCCGGTACTATTTCTCCCTGGTCTTCCAAAGCCACCGACATCGCCCAAAACTGCGGCCTCAAGCAGGTAAAACGTTTGGAACGCGGTCTGGCTTACTATGTGGAATCCGACGCTCTGAGCAGCGAACAGCTCAAGAGCCTCAAGGCGCTGCTGCACGACCGCATGATGGAAGTGGTACTGGACAGCTTTGAAGCGGCCGATGTGCTGTTTGCCCGCACTGAGCCCAAGCCTTTTGTCAGCGTCAACATTCTCGGCGAAGGCCGCCGGGCGCTGGAAATCGCCAACCGCGAAATGGGCCTGGCGTTGGCCGATGATGAAATCGACTACCTGGTCACCAATTTCCTGCGCCTTGAGCGCAACCCCAACGACATTGAACTTATGATGTTCGCCCAGGCGAACTCAGAGCACTGTCGTCACAAGATCTTCAACGCCGATTGGACCATTGACGGCGAAGTGCAGCCCAAGTCGCTGTTCAAGATGATCAAGAATACCTATGAGAAGACCCCGGACTATGTGTTGTCGGCCTATAAAGACAACGCCGCGGTAATGACAGGTTTTGAAGCCGGGCGTTTCTTCCCCGACAGTGACGGCGTTTATCGCTATCACACAGAGCCGATGCATATTCTGATGAAGGTGGAGACCCACAACCACCCGACCGCCATCAGTCCTTATCCTGGTGCTGCCACAGGCTCGGGCGGTGAAATCCGTGACGAAGGCGCTACCGGCCGCGGCTCCAAGCCCAAGGCGGGTTTGACCGGCTTCAGCGTATCCAACCTCAAGATCCCGGGCTTTGTGCAGCCTTGGGAAGGTGACTACGGCAAGCCGGACCGGATTGTGACTGCCTTTGACATCATGATCGACGGCCCACTGGGCGGCGCCGCTTTCAACAACGAATTCGGTCGTCCGGCCCTGTTGGGTTACTTCCGCACCTATGAGCAACAGGTTTGCAGCCACAACGGTGTCGAGGTGCGCGGTTATCACAAGCCTATTATGCTGGCCGGCGGCCTTGGCAACATTCGTGAAGAGCACGTACAGAAAGGGGAGATCTCCTTAGGCGCCAAGCTGATTGTACTGGGTGGCCCGGCGATGAACATTGGCCTTGGCGGCGGCGCGGCTTCCTCCATGGCGTCCGGCCAGTCCAGTGAAGATTTGGACTTTGCCTCGGTGCAGCGGGAAAACCCGGAAATGGAGCGCCGCTGTCAGGAGGTTATCGACCGCTGCTGGCAGATGGGCGATGCCAACCCTATCCAGTTTATTCACGATGTGGGCGCCGGTGGTTTGTCCAACGCCTTCCCTGAGCTGGTCAGCGATGCCGGTCGCGGCGGTAAGTTTGAGCTGCGTAACGTGCCTTCCGATGAGCCAGGCATGAGCCCGCTGGAGATCTGGTGTAACGAATCCCAGGAGCGTTATGTGCTGTCTGTGGCAGCCGAAAACCTGGATACCTTCGCCGCCATTTGTGAGCGCGAGCGTGCGCCATTTGCCGTGGTGGGCGAGGCGGTTGCCGAGCAGCACCTGAGCCTGAGCGACGAGCACTTTGACAACAAGCCTATCGACTTGCCGCTGGAAGTCTTGCTGGGCAAACCACCCAAGATGAGCCGTGATGTAGTGAGTCAAAAGGCGCAGTCTGCGGCGCTGGATGAAGCTTCCATCGATCTCGCACAAGCCGTTAAGCGGGTGCTGACTCTGCCAACCGTTGCCGACAAGAGCTTCTTGATCACCATAGGCGATCGCACGGTAACCGGCTTGGTGAACCGCGATCAGATGGTCGGCCCCTGGCAGGTACCTGTGGCGGATTGCGCCGTTACCGCCGCCTCGTTCGACAGCTATGTGGGCGAAGCTATGTCCATGGGCGAGCGCACTCCGCTGGCCTTGCTGGATTTTGGCGCCTCGGCGCGGATGGCCGTGGCCGAATCCTTGCTGAACATGGCCGGTGCCGATATCGGCTCACTGAAGCGCATTAAGCTGTCGGCCAACTGGATGTCTGCAGCCGGTCACCCAGGTGAAGATGCCGGCCTCTATGAGGCGGTCAAGGCAGTGGGTGAAGAGCTGTGCCCTGAGCTTGAACTGACCATCCCTGTGGGCAAAGACTCGATGTCGATGAAGACCGCCTGGGAAGACAAGGGCGAGCAGAAGGCGGTTACCGCTCCTATGTCGCTGATCATCTCTGCCTTCGGTGCGGTGCGCGACATTCGCAATACCGTGACTCCTGAGCTGCGTACCGACAAGGGCGAAACTGTATTGCTGCTGGCCGATCTGGCCAAGGGCAAGACTCGTCTGGGCGGTTCCTGCCTGGCGCAGGTGTTCGGTGAGCTGGGCGATATCGCGCCGGATCTGGATCAGGCAGCCGTATTGAAAGGTTTCTTCGAGGTGACTCAGCAGTTGGTGGCCGAGCGGAGTTTGCTGGCTTACCACGACAAGAGTGACGGCGGTCTGTTCACCACCTTGGTGGAAATGGCCTTCGCCGGTCACACTGGCCTGAATGTGGATATTTCTGCGCTGGCCGGCAGCGCTCTGGCGCGCCTGTTCAACGAAGAGTTGGGCGCCGTGCTGCAGGTGAGCAAAGACCAAGCCGCCGAGATTATCAAGGCTTACACTGATGCCGGTGTGGATTGTCATCCGATAGCAGAGCTGAGCGACGATGGCCGCATCCGTATCCAGGATCAAGGTGCTGAAATCTACAGTGCTTCACGTACCGAGCTGCGTAAGCTCTGGTCTGAAACCACCTACAGAATGCAGGCGCTCAGGGACAACCCTGAGTGTGCCCGTGAAGAGTTTGACCTCAAGCTGGATGAAACCGATCCCGGCCTGACGGTTAACTTAAGCTTTGATCCGGCAGAAGATGTTGCCGCGCCTTATATCCTCAAGGGCGTTGCGCCCAAGATGGCGATTTTGCGTGAGCAAGGGGTCAACTCGCATATTGAGATGGCAGCCGCCTTCGAGCGTGCCGGTTTTGAAAGCCGTGATGTGCATATGTCGGATATCCTCAGTGGCCGTATCAGCCTGGAAGAGTTCCAGGGACTGGTGGCCTGTGGTGGCTTCTCTTACGGTGATGTACTGGGCGCCGGTGAAGGTTGGGCCAAGTCCATCCTGTTCAACAGCCGTGCCCGTGAGGACTTCAGCCGCTTCTTCGAGCGTGCCGACAGCTTTGCTCTGGGTGTTTGTAACGGTTGCCAGATGCTCTCCAACCTCAAGGAGATCATTCCGGGTACCGAGCATTGGCCGCACTTTGTCCGTAACCGCTCTGAACGCTTTGAAGCGCGTTTTAGCCTGGTGGAAGTGCAGCAAAGCCCATCGCTGTTCTTCAGCGGTATGGCCGGCTCCAGAATGCCGATTGCCGTTTCCCACGGGGAAGGGCGTGCCGAGTTTGCTTCAGCAGCCGCCATGGCGGCTGCCGAGCAGAGCGGCACTGTGGCGCTGCGTTATGTCAATGGTAAAGGTGAGGTGGCCAGCTTGTATCCACAGAACCCCAACGGCTCGCCCAACGGCTTGTCCGGGATCTGTAGCCTGGATGGCAAAGTCACCATCATGATGCCTCACCCTGAGCGGGTGTTCCGCACAGTCGCCAACTCCTGGCATCCGGAAAACTGGGGTGAAGACAGCCCTTGGATGAGAATGTTCCGTAACGCCAGAGTGAAGTTGGGATAAGGTTAAAAATCATCCCATAAAGGGTAAAAAAAGGCGGGTATTTATAACCCGCCTTTTTTATTTAACTTTTGCCCTACAGTAAAAACTTTAAATCATCAATAGGTTGCACTTTGTTCAATATATTCTTATGTATTGAAGTGTCAAAATGCAGGCTTTACAGCGCTTAACAGGCTAAAGCCGGACTAAGGCTGGAATCACTCTTTAATGGCTGCAGAGACGAAAAAGCCCCATAGGAATACCTATGGGGCCGTTTTGCGCTAACAAAACTTCAAGACAAGCAGTTGCTCAGCTGTGATTAGTAAACCAGTTGAGACTTGTAAAGTTCAACAAAAACAGGCTTGTAGCAGTTAACCAGACGTTCAAAAAACTTTTTCATAACGATATCTCCACACAAAGTTCAGTCAATGTGCGCGGAGGAAGGTCTGCAGATATTGATGTCGGCCGACCCGAGCGTCTCCTTAACACAGGCTACATATTAGTCAACCCTGGCGGCTTTATCAAACGAGAAATAATATGATATGAGATTAGAAAAATTAATCTGAATTTTTGGTGATTTTTATGTTTGGTTAATTGGTTTTTATTTATTTCACCATAATCAAAAGGTTAAAAAATAATGAGATCGAAGTCACACGATTTGAGTTAGCATATTTAACCTTGAAAATTGTTAAAAAGTTTATTTTAGCTTGTTTGTATATGTTTTTACCTAAAGCATCCAAAATGATGGATTATTTATAGTTGGTGCAAATGCTCTAACAGGATTTTGCCATAAAGTCAATACTCATCCTTGGTGGCTGTGTGCCCCTCCGCAAAACCCAGCTAAAGCCCGGAGTTTGATTGATTTGCGTCAAATTCAAGTGGTATAAAATCAGGGCAAATCTTAGCTGAACTAATAACGCAAGTGCCTGATATTAAATAATTTGCAAATATTGGAACACTGGCAAATGCTGATGCTGATCGCATAAATCTGCAAAAGCGTGATTCGCCTCTCGTTAAGGCCGCCAAAAACCGATTTTTAAGCTTTTGGTGAGTTAAAGCGCAGCAACGCGAATCATTTGGGTGGTTTATCCGGGTTTCCGGGTAGATAAGAAATTAATGAACTAAGCTATCCAACTCACCACCTGTTGTCTTTGATGGGGATCTGAAGACAACGGGCGGAGCACCATGTAAGGAGTCACAAATGATAGTTGAAGAAGTCGTTGAGCTATCGCGCATACAATTCGCGCTGACAGCCATGTATCACTTCTTGTTTGTTCCTTTGACTTTGGGTTTGGCCTTCCTGCTGGCAATCATGGAATCACTCTATGTGATGACAGATAAGCAGATCTACAAGGACATGACTAAATTCTGGGGCAAACTTTTCGGTATTAACTTTGCCCTGGGGGTTACCACAGGTCTGGCAATGGAGTTCCAGTTCGGTACCAACTGGTCCTACTACTCACACTACGTGGGTGACATTTTCGGTGCTCCTCTTGCGATTGAGGGCTTGATGGCCTTCTTCCTGGAATCCACTTTCGTGGGTATGTTCTTCTTCGGTTGGGACAGATTCTCCAAGCGTCAACACTTGGCTGTGACCTGGTTGGTTGCATTGGGAAGTAATTTGTCTGCGTTGTGGATCCTGGTCGCCAACGGCTGGATGCAAAACCCTGTGGGTAGCGTGTTCAACTATGAAACCATGCGTATGGAAATGACCAGCTTCGCGGAAGTGGTATTTAACCCAGTCGCTCAGGTTAAATTTGTTCACACTGTTGCTTCCGGTTATGTAGCCGGTGCCATGTTTGTTCTGGCTATCAGTTCTTACTACATCCTCAAGAAGCGTGACCTGCCATTTGCCCGCCGCTCTTTCGCCATTGCGGCGAGTTTTGGTATGGCCTCTATCCTGTCTGTTATCGTACTGGGTGACGAATCCGGTTATAAAGTTGGTGAAGCTCAGCGGGTGAAACTGGCGGCGATTGAAGCTGAATGGCACACAGAGCCTGCTCCGGCAGCCTTTACTGCGATAGGTTTCCCTAACCAGGAAACCATGCATACCGACTATGCCATCAAGATCCCATATGCCATGGGTATCATAGCTACTCGTTCTATTGATGAAGAAGTGACAGGTATCAAGGATCTGATCGCCGAGCACGAAGTTCGCATCCGCAACGGTATGAAGGCTTATGCCCTGCTTGAGCAGTTGCGTGCTGCCAAGGCTGACCCTGCTATTGAGGAAGATCCCGCGGTTCGCGCGGCTTTCGAAGAGCAGAAAGTTGACCTGGGTTACGGTCTGTTGCTGAAGCGCTACACAGATAAAGTGGTCGATGCCACCGAAGAGCAGATTAAGGCGGCCGCCAGGGATTCTATTCCAAGCGTAGCACCACTGTTCTGGAGCTTCCGTATCATGGTGGGCCTTGGTTTCGTTATGCTGGTAGTGTTTGCAGCTGCCTTCTGGCAGAGCACCCGTCATCAGATTGAAGAGAAGAAGTGGGTACTCAAAGCTGCGCTCTACAGCTTGCCTCTGCCTTGGATCGCCATCGAGTGTGGTTGGTTTGTGGCCGAGTATGGTCGTCAGCCATGGACTATCTCCGAGATTCTCCCGACCTTTGTGTCTGCTTCCAGCCTGACGGCGGCCGATCTCTGGTTCAGTATCATCAGCATTACTCTGTTCTACACTGTGCTGTTGGTTATCGAGCTCTTCCTGATGTTCAAGTTTGCGCGCCTGGGTCCAAGCAGTCTCAAGACCGGCCGTTATCACTTTGAAAAACTAGAAGCCTGAGCAGAGGGATTTCATTATGTTTGATTATGAAATATTAAGATTTATCTGGTGGTTGTTAGTTGGCGTCTTGCTCATAGGCTTCGCTATTACTGATGGCTTTGACATGGGGGTAGGTGCCTTACTGCCAATCTTGGGTAAGGACGATACCGAGCGCCGGGTGATGATTAACACGGTTGCTCCTCACTGGGATGGTAACCAGGTGTGGTTGATCACCGGTGCCGGTGCCCTGTTCGCCGCTTGGCCTACTGTATATGCCGTTTCTTTTTCCGGCTTTTACGTGGCCATGATCATAGTGTTGCTGGCGCTGTACCTGCGTCCTGTAGGTTTCGACTATCGCTCCAAGATAGAAGATCCACGCTGGCGCAAGAGCTGGGACTGGGCATTGTTTGTCGCAGGTTTTGTTCCTCCGCTGATTATAGGTGTTGCCTTCGGTAACCTGCTGCAAGGCGTGCCTTTCAGCTTCGACGAGTACCTGCGTGCCCACTATGATGGTGGCCTGTTCGGTCTGCTCAATGGCTTTGGCCTGTTGGCCGGTCTGGTCAGTGCCTGTATGTTCATGATGCAGGGTGCTTGCTGGTTGCAGATGAAGACCGAAGGTGAGCTGCGCAATCGCGCCGCTGCAGCTTCACAGTTGACCGCACTGCTGCTGATTGTACTGTTCGGTGCAGCCGGTGTGTGGCTGGCTACCGGTATTGATGGCTATGTGGTGACTTCGGCTCTGGATACTAACGCCGTATCTGACCCAACCATGAAGACAGTTGAAGTTGTTTCCGGTGCTTGGATGGCCAACTACGACAAGTACCCAGTGACCATGCTGTTCCCTGCTTTGGGCCTGTTGGCGCCGGCCTTGGTGCTGCTGACCAGCCGTATGGGGCGTAGCGGTTTCGCCTTCCTGTTCAGCTCACTGGCCATTGCCGGTATCATCCTGACCTGTGGCGCGGCTATGTTCCCATTCGTGATGCCTTCATCACAGGAGCCTAACGTCAGTCTGACCATGTGGGACGCTACCGCCAGCCAGATGACTCTGACTGTGATGACTTGGGTTGCGATCATCTTTGTACCAACAGTGCTGAGTTACACCTGCTGGACTTACTACAAGATGTATGGCCGTCTGAACCGTCAGCACATTGAAAACAACAGCACATCACTTTACTAAGGAGCCTGAATTATGTGGTATTTCACTTGGATACTCGGCATTTTATTGGCTTGTTCCTTCGGTATCATCAATGCTCTCTGGTTGGAAAATACAGAGAACATGGATAGAGACACTGAAGAGAAGTGATAGCTTGAGCTAGAATCGAAAGCCTCCGCCTGCGGGCAACGTAGATCAGATAAGGATCGGTTGACCGATCCTTCTGATGAGAGACAATCGGAAACCTGTTTATAGGTTTCCGATTTTTTATGTCTATTCAAAACTGCTTTGCCGACTTTCTTGAAGAGAGTCCTGTTGATGTCGCTCAGCTAACCACCTTCTCCGAGCATATTCCTGACGAGTGGATTGCTAAAGCGGCAACACTTTCCGATAAAGCGACGATTCGTCGACGTCGCTTACCGAGTGATATGGTTCTTTGGCTTATTGTTGGAATG